>PMOV01000383.1 GCA_003161195.1 Acidobacteriota bacterium
GGCTGCAGATGCACTTCTTCATTCACGTTTTTGCCGTTCAGCACGTCTTTGATGTTGAGCCTCTTTACTTCCATCATGCTCGAGGAAACCGGGTGGTAGTACAGCAGTTGCGTTTTCGCCGTCGGGGCAAATCCGCCGGCCACGGCCACCGCTTGCGTGATGGTCATGTCGTAGCGCAAATCGTACTGTCCGGGCTTGCCCACCTGCCCCAGGACCACGAAGTACGGCTTCTGGAAGTCCGTCAGGTCTACTTCGATGATCGGTTCGTGCAGCACGCCGGTGTAGGCCTTTTTCATCGCGTCCACCGCTTCCGGCACCGTCATGCCGAGGATGTATAAGCTGCCCGCGCCCTGCAGGTTCACGTATCCATCCGGCATCACCGTAATTCTCTGGTTGAACTCCGGCGCGATGGGGAACGTCAGCGTCAGGATGTCATCGCGGCAAATTTTGTAACGCGGATTGCGCGTGCCCGGCGTCGGATGGTCCACATCGGAACCGATGGCTTGCGCGTCGGCGTTCGGCGCGCTTTTCACCGCGGCGTTCGCAACCGGCGTATTCGCATTTGCCGTTGGCGTGTTTGTCGCAGCGGGCGTGTTCGTGGCCGGGGTATTTGCAGCGGGCGTATTTGCGGACGGTGTATTAGCCAGTGCCGTCATCGCTAAAAACATCGACATCGCCGACAACAACAGTAAACTCGTCTTGGGTAGCGTCTTCACTTGCACTCCTCCTGATTACCTCTTGCGAAGCTTGGCCGGGCTTGCTGGTTCGCCTGAACTTATTTTCTTGCGCGTGACACTGCACCACTGCTGGGTCTTCGGGCTGGCGCGCTGCGGGGAATCTGCTATCAAACCCGAACCCTCGCTGACTCACGAGTACTTGTTACTTACCCTCGTGCAGTTAAAAAGTTTCGAGCCAAACGCATGATACCGCGAACGCGTAAACTTCCCAACGCAAAGTTTGCCGCACCTACATAAAATAATTCAATGGACCGGTTAGCCCGGCAGTTTTGTACGTACTGGAACAATCGTACTAACAGAGTACCCCCGCCTCGGCGCTAAAAAACAGCACCTACGCTAGCGTTTTCATTGCCAATGGTCGATACAACAAAAGCTGTAGCCGGAGCGGTCAACCGTAATAATTTAGGTCGCGAAACGATACGTCGCGCTTCACTCCGCGCCTAAGAACGCGTAACGCAGCAGAAACAATGCGCTCAATATCCAGATCAGCGGGCTGATTTCCCGGTGCCTTCCGGTGCCGATTTTCATGAAAGTATAAGACAGTAATCCCATGCTCAGCCCGGTGGCGATGCTGAACGTCAACGGCGTGGCCACCAGCGTCAGGAACGCCGGCACGGCCTCGCTGAAATCCTCCCAATTCACCCGCGCCACCGACCCGCACATCAGCGCCCCCACAAACACCAGCGCCGGCGCCGTTGCATAGGACGGAATAGCCGCCACTAGCGGCGCACAGAACATGGCCGCCAAGAACAATCCAGCAATAACGATATTCCCCATCCCTGTTCGCGCCCCGGCTGCCACTCCGGAGGCGCTCTCGATATAACTCGTCACCGTCGACGTCCCCGTCACTGCGCCGAACAGCGTCCCCACGGCATCCGCCAACAGCGCCCGGCTGGCGCGCGGCAACTTCCCATCCCGTAAAAACCCGCCCTGTTCGCAGACCCCCACCAGCGTTCCGACGTTGTCAAAAAGGTCCACGAAGAAAAATACAAAAATCAGCTCCCCCAGCCCAATCTTCGCCGCCCCACGCAAATCCAGCTTGAACAGCGTCCCTCCCGGATGCGGCCATGAAAGAAAGTGCCCCGGCCAGTGACTCAGCCCCAGCGGAATCCCCGCCAGCGTAATCAGCACGATGCCCAACAAAATCGCGCCGCCCACTTTGCGCGCCATCAGAATCGCAATCAGCACAATGCCCACCGCCGCCAGAATCACCTGCGGGTCCGACACCTTCCCGAGCCCCACAAAGGTCGCGGTATTTGCCACAATCAGCTTCGCGTTCCGCAATCCCACAAACGCAATAAATAACCCAATTCCCGCCGCTGTGCCATGTTTCAAACAATCGGGAATCCCGTTCACGATGTGCTCGCGCACGGAAGTCAGCGTCAACACCAAAAACAGCAGGCCCGAGAGAAACACCACGCCCAACGCCGTCTGCCACGGCACCCCGCGCCCCAACACAATCGTGTACGTGAAGTACGCGTTCAGGGACATCCCCGGCGCGAGCGCAATCGGATAATTCGCCCACAAGCCCATGATCAGCGTAGCCACCGCCGCCGAAAGGCACGTGGCAAACAGCACGCCTTCCACCGGCATCCCCGCTTCCGACAAAATCCGCGGATTCACCACCACCACGTACGCCATGGTGGTGAACGTCGTCAGCCCCGCCAGCAGCTCTCGCCGCGCGGTCGTCTCATGCTCTTTTAGGTGGAACACTCGCTCCAGCAATCGTCTCGCCCTCCCGTCGAATTTGCCGCCGCCCCGAATCTTGCCCCGAAATCCACACCGCTACGGCAACGCGCTCGCGCGCCTCTATTCCGCGCGCCACCCTTGCTGTTATGCTTTCCCGCGAAGCTCGCAGCATCTATATCACAGCTCGGGCTTTACGCTGCTTTCGCCGCCGCCATTCACGCGGCAAACATTCTATCGATTGGATTGAAAATGGAACTCTTCCGTAGCTTCACCCGCTGGACCCGTGCCGCGACCACCAGCGCCGCGGCCCCATGCCGGTCGCTGTCCCGAACGCTCGCCTCGCCGTTCGCCCTCATCCTGCTCTTCTCAAGTGCTGCCCAAGCCCAAGCCCCAAAACCAAAACCCGTCCCCGCCGCCAGCTCCCTCTCCCAAGACCGCGTCGACCGCGGCCTGCAAGTCGCCAGAACGTCGCCCATCGCTCTCTACGCCTGGCTCTTCAAAATGCCCAAGGGCGCCGACCTCCACATCCACATCACCGGTGCCGTCTACGCGGAAACCTTCATCTCCGAAGCCATCGAAGATCACCTGTGCGTCAACACCACCGCTCTGGCCTTCACCAAGCCGCAATCTCTCTCCTCCACCACCCCGCCCGAACCCGTCTGCGCCGAAGGCGAAGTCCCCGCCAGCCAAGCCCTCAAAGACCAAGCTCTCTACGACGCCCTGGTTGACGCCTTCTCCATGCGCGGCTTCGTCCCAGCCTCCGGCATCACCGCGCACGACCACTTCTTCGACGCCTTCGATAAATTTAAGGAAGTGCGCCGCGCCCACCTGGGCGATTGGCTCGACGAACTTGCCACCCGCGCCGCCTCGCAGAACGAACAATATCTCGAACTCATGCACACCCCGCCCTTCCCCCATGCCAGCGCCGCCGCAGCCGCCGTTCCCTGGCAAGACGATCTCGCCGCCCTCCGAGACCAACTCCTGGCTCACGGCCTAAAAGAAGATATTGCCGCCATCACCAGCCTCACCGACGCCGCCGAAAAACTCCGCAACACCCGCGAACGCTGCGGCCAACCGGACGCCGCCCCCGCCTGCCGCGTGCAAATCCGCTACCTCTTCCAGGTTCTCCGCGGCCTCCCGAAAGAAATCGTCTTCGCGCAAACCATCCTGGCCATGGAAACCGCTGTGGTCGATCCGCGCTTCGTCGGCCTGAATTTCGTCATGCCCGAGGACGGCGTCACCTCCATGCGCGACTACGACCTGCAAATGCACATGCTCGAGGTACTCCACACGCTCTATCCCAACGTCCACATTGCGCTACACGCCGGTGAATTAGCCCCTGGCCTCGTCCCCTACGAAGGCCTCACCGACCACATTCGCGGCGCCGTCGAACAAGGCCACGCCGAACGCATCGGCCATGGCGTCGACATCATGTACGAAACCCGCCCGCACGAACTCCTCAAGGAAATGGCCGCCAAGCATGTCATGGTGGAAATCAACCTGACCAGCAACGACATCATCCTCGGCGTCGCCGGGGATGAACATCCCTTCCCCATCTACCACCAGTTCCACGTCCCGGTGGCTCTCTCCACCGACGATGAAGGCGTTTCCCGCATCAACCTGACCAACGAATACGTCCGCGCCGTCCTAAGCTACGATCTCCATTACGCCGACCTCAAAGAACTAGTCCGCACCGGCCTCGAGCACACCTTCCTCCCTGGCGAGAGCCTCTGGCGCGACCCCGATGACTTCCGCGCGACAAATCACGCCTGCTCCCATGACACCGTCGGCAACACCAATCCATCCAAATCCTGCGCAGACTTCCTGGCCACCAGCGAAAAATCCCGCCAACAATGGGACCTGGAGCAGCGTTTCCGCCAATTCGAGTCCGACTTCTAGTCGTTGGTTCTTTTCCCACAAGTAGCACAGGCCCGTGAGCTTTTGACTTTGTAGCGACGCCCTTTACGGCGTCATCTTGCCTTTTGTAACACGAACTATCCTGCGAGATTTTCCAATAGCCACCCAGGCCTACGCCGCACGCGTAAGACTCAATCTCCCCAAGCACCCCGCCAACACCGCCATCGTCACCCACGCAAACCAATCCCCGAATCGCAAATACAACGTCTGCACATGATCTACCGGCACGTTCGCCACCAACGTAGTAAATCTACCCCCAGCATCACTCCGGCTCTCCGCCAGAACCCGCCCGCGATTATCGCTCACCGTCAAAAATCCCAGCTTGGCCGCCCGCGCCATACTAAATCCGCTCTCCACCCCGCGCATCAGCGCCATATGCCCGTGCAGCGTCCGGTCCACGCCAAAGTCCCACGCCGGCACCAGCAGCAACCCCGTCCCTAGCACGCCGTACTCCCGCGAGAGCGGCGTAAAATCCATGTCCTTGCAAATCTCCACGCCCCACTTTCCAGACGTTTCCTCCATCGTCGTCAACGCGGTCCCCGGCTTGAGTTGCGATTCAAACGGCGGCAGCATGTGCTGCTTGTCGTAACTCAATGGTGCGCGGCCCGGCGCATATACGCGCGCTTCGTTATACAACTCCCTCCCTTGCGCGCCCCGCTCCGCCGTCGCCCGCACCATCCCCACCACAATCACCGCTCTGGTCTTCTCCGCCAGGGCCGAAAAAAATGCGTCCGTCGTGCGCGTCTCCGGGTCCACAACCACACCTACTTTTTCCGGAATCACCAACGCTCGCGCTCCCTGCCCGACCGCCTTATCCGCCGCGGCCGCATATTCACGGAACAAGCGCTCGGTGTCCGCCCCCGCATCCGCAATATTCCTGTTCCCCGGCGCGTCCGACGCAATCAACCCCACCTTCACCATCGGTCCATGCTCCGGCACCGCCAGCCGCACACCGCCTAAAATCAGCGCCAGCACAACTGCGCCCAACCCACCAAACACAACGTGCACCGCCAATTTCGGTTCGGTCCTCCACAAATAGACTCCCATCGCCAGCGTTGAAGAAAACAACAGCAAGAAAAAACTAATTCCCCAGGGCCCCGTCACCGACGCCACCTGCAGCAACGGCAAGCATTCCAACTGCGAGTACGCGAGGTTCCCGAACGTCCCGTGCACCGACGTGCGGTTATTCAAATATTCCGCGGAAACCCAAGCTGCCGGAAAGCTGACCAGCGCCCACCAATAAGCCTCACGCACCACCAGCGCCCGAAACAAAAGCACGCAAAGCGCAAACACCACCGCCGGGATCAGCACCACGGAAGCCGCCACAAATACCGGCAGCTCCAACTCGTGCACGAACACCCACCACAAATTCATTCCCCCGGCGGCCCATGATAGGATTGCCACCACCGCGGTGCCACGCCACGAACTCCGCATCGCATACAGCAGCACCGGCAAGGGCGCAAACCACAGCAGCGGCCACCACGGTTGCAGTCCCGTGCCAAACCACAACAGCACACCGGTGCACGCCACCGTCAGCAGACACCGCCAAATCCCCGCAAACTTAGTTTTTGCTCTCAAGATCCGACCTCCTACCGACCGTTTGTCAGCACGCATTTCGCAATGCCCCCGTCGTATTTCTCAGATGAAACCAAAAATCACTTGCGCATCCCGCGGAGATACCTCGCAAACGCCGCTCGATACATTTCGCGAAACCGCTCCTTGCTCACCGCCAGGCGCCCGCCCAAATACAGCAAAATCAACCCGTGCGACAGCGCCCCCATCTCAAACACCACCTCCCAGGCATCGCCCTTGCGAAAGTACCCGCGCCGCATGCCTTCTTGCACCGCCTCAATCATCACGTTCGCCGTCGGTGACTTCCCCGCCTTGAAATCCTGCGGAAACTGCCGCGCCCCGCGACGCGCCCGCAAAAACATCAACTCAAATAACCGCGGATTCTCCAGTGCGTGCTCCAGATAAACGTTTCCCATTTCGACCAACCGTTTGCCAAATCCACGCGCATACTTCCTGCTCCGCAAGCGCTCCGCAAGCTCACGAAATCCCTCATCCGCCAACGCATTCAACAAACTATCCCGATCCGGAAAGTGCCGGTAAATCGCCATCGCCGTAATGCCCACCGCCCCGGCCACCCGCCGCATCGAAACCGCCTCCGCCCCTTCGGCACGCAAAAGCCGCCGGCCCGCCCGCAACAGCCTGTCCGCCGTAGCATGCCCAGCCGCCTCCCTCCGCTTCGCATTCATGTATACACTGTATACTTCAGGGGCCCGCAAAAGCAAATCGTTATCCTCGCCAAAAGAGGGTTTTTAGAAATTACGCAGAGTTGTAAATCGCCGAACCACTGCCGAAGGTTTTTGTAGCACAGACTTCAGTCTGTGCGCTTTTCCTATTCCTGCGCAGGCCCATCCGAAAGACCGCCCTCAACCCAACTTCCCATACTCCGCCCTCGCCGCCACCAACATCGGCACTTCCGCATCCGCCGCCTTCCATTGCTGAAAAAAATTCTCATACGCCGCTTTCGCCTTGGGCACATCCCCCGCCGCGCGATACCCCCGCGCCAACCCCAAATACGCCAGCACCGCAATCGGCTCGCTCACCGCCACGCCCGGATGCTCCACAATCTTCTGAAATTCCGCCACCGCCTGCGTCCCCTGCCCATCCCGCAAATACGCCATCCCACGCACGTACACGGGATACAACGTCAAGATAAAAGCGCCATTCCCCGGCGCGCCCATTTCATAAGGCGCCGCCGCCTGCAGCAACTCCACCGCCTTCTTTCCTCCATCACCACCCGCGCTTTTTTCCGCCTGATTCAGCGCCAACTGCGCGCGCATCGTCGGCAGATAATGAAACTGCACAATGGTGTCCTGCGGATATTTTCTCGCTAAGTCGTCCGCCAACCCCTGCGCCGCCGCCGAATCCCCCGCCATCGCCAGCGCCAATCCCGCCGCAAACTCTTCGTCCCGCCCGTGCGAAAATGCCAGCGCCGCATTGGCGCGCTGCCGTGCCTCCGCGTTGTTTCCGAATGTCGCCTCGCGCAAGGCCGCCGCCGCTTCGCAACGCGCCGCAATCTCCTTCTCTCCCGCCCGCACCGAGGCATCCACCGCCGACCGCGACAATTCCCGCGCCCGGCCCAGTTGCCCATACTGCGCCGCCACCTCCGCCATCATATACAACATCGCGTTCTCATCCGCCGGCTTTCCGGCCGCCCACTTCGCTTCCTTCGCCATGGTTTCCTGATCGTGTTGCAGGAAGCTCAACGTGTAATCGTAGAAATGGATGTCCGGCGATTCCAGCCGTTTGGCGATCACCTCGTCCATCGCCGCCCGCGCATCCCCAAAGCGATTTAGCCGCGTCAGCGTCTCCACCAGGTTCGCGTAATTAATCGCCACCCCCGGCGCCACGCGCAGCGCTTCCTGCGTTTCCGTCAAACCCTTCTCATACTGTCCGATCACCGGATAAATCACGCCCAAATTCCCCGGTGGCACACTCTCTCGCGGGTACGTCTGCGCCCACTGCTCATACACCTGCCGCGCCTTCTCCAAATCCCCGGTCACAAAATGGTAGTAATGCGAATCGATATAAAACTTTTCCCACTCGCTAACGTGCCCGCGCAGCGCATACGAATGCTGCGTATTCTCTTCCGAGAGATTCCGCTCGCCCATGTTGCTGTAGCACGTGCCCAGCATCGCGTACGCCATGGCAAAGCGGTTATCCAGCGTGATGGCTCGCTCAAACATCGGCACCGCCGCCGCATAATCGCCCTTCCCCATCATCGTCTTGCGCCCCAGGCTGTAGGCCTGCAAAGCTTCCAGCGACGGGGTCGTCGCCTCCTCAATCGGCGTATCCAATTTATGGATCGTCTTCAGCGATTCGCCCAGCGTCTCCCGCAATTTCGTGCTCGCCGCATCCAGCGAACTCAGCACCTTCTCTTTGTTGTCCGCGGTAACCTGCTGCAACGCCAGCGCATCCCCGGTCTGGCAATTCACCGCCGTGATCCCAATCACGTACTGGCTGCCCAAATTCGCAATCGATCCGCTCAAATACGCTTTGCTGCCCGACCGCTGGCAAACAGCCCGCGCAATTTCCGGCGTCAACTTCGCATCCGCCGGCTTGCCCATCAGCAAAAGCGTCTGCTGAATCTTCTGCTCCGAAAGCAGGTTCAAAAACGGCGATTGCTGCAGTTGCGCGGCAAGCCCCTGGCGCAAGGTATCGTCAAACACCGTGTCCCCGGTCTTGTTCATGAAATCCGCCAGCACAATGGTGTCCGACTCGCCCAGCGCCTGCGCCTGCCGCGTCTTATAAAGCCAGCCTCCCAGCGCTCCGGCGACCACCACCGCCGCCAACCCAACAATCGCCCACTTGTACCTGCGCCAAGCGGTCGGCTCCGCCGTTTCCCCGGGGCGCGACGCCATGGCCATTACCGTCGCCACGGTATGCCCCGTCTCGAGGCCGCGCTTCACCGCCGACAAGTCCGCACAAACATCCGCCGCGCTTTGATACCGCTGCAGCACCTCCTTACTCAGCGCTTTGTTGATGACCGCTTCCAGCTCCACCGGCACTTCTGGATTCAAGCTCCGCACACTGACCGGCGCCTTCGTCAAAATCATCTCAATCACTGCGCCGCCGGTATTCCCCGTGTATGCCTGCTTCCCGGTCGCCATTTCGTACAGCAGCAACCCCAAACTAAATACGTCCGTCCGCGCGTCCAGATCGTCCCCGCGAATCTGCTCCGGCGACATGTACGACGGCGTCCCACTGATCACCCCAACGATCGACATCGCGTCCTGCGATCCGCTGCCCACCGCGGCATGCGTCCCGCTAGCCGCGCCACGCGCGCCCCCGCCAACCGCACCCGCCGCCGCAACGGCACTCTTGCCACCGCCTCCGGCCGCCGGCCCGCTCCCCGTTTGCGTGTCGTTCTCGTTCCCAATCAGGCCCGTCTTCGGCACCAGTTTCGCCAAACCAAAATCCAGCACCTTCGCCTGCCCGCGCTTGGTAACGAAAATATTCGCCGGCTTCAAATCCCGGTGGATAATTCCCTCGCCATGCGCCGCACTAATCGCATCCGCCAACTGAATCCCCAGCGTAAGCATGGGTTCCAGCGGGAGCGGCTTTCCCTTGATGAACTGCCGCAACGTCTCGCCGTCGATAAACTCCATGGCGATAAACGGTTTGCCGCCTGATTCATCCGCATCGTAAATCGTGCATATCCCCGGATGATTCAGCATGGATGCCGCATGCACTTCGCGCCGGAAGCGTTCCAGCGCCAGCGGATCATCGAGGAGATGTTCAGGTAGGAATTTCAGCGCCACCGCGCGGTCCAGCCGCGTGTCCTGCGCCTTATAAACAACGCCCATGCCTCCGGCGCCCAGCTTTTCCAGGATGCGGTAGTGAGAGATGGTCTGGCCAATCATGGTCACACCGCGTATCTAACACTAACTAGCCTTCTTTTGCACGCCGGCCCTTGCTGCCTTGGTCGGCTCTTGCCGGTGCCGAATCTACGTCGCCATCGCGTTCCGGCGCCGCTCCCGCATCCTGCCAATCGCCATCTCGACCTCGTGCGGAACACCCTACAATGTCGGTTCGTTCGTGCCTGGATCCCCCGCCTTGGACCGTTCCTCCGTCGGCGGCCGCGGCGCCCCGATAATCTGCACCACGCTGGCTCGCTCGCCATACTCCAGCAGTTTTTCCACGCTCTCCTGCTCCAGCGTGATACTCCGCGCGCAGATCCGGCACCCGAGCGTCGCAAACGCCCCGCCATCCTCCCGCCCAAACACGTTGTAGCGCATCACCCGCCCACAACACACCGGCACCCACAGCATGGGAGCTTTTTCCATAGCCATCCGCTNNTGCCAACTACGACGGCTTCGGAAAACTCAAACAAAGAAAAATCTTGCATGCACCTGCACACTTTTTTTAAAGCAGCTTGCACCAACTCTCCTGCATCCAACTCTTATGCCCCCGCAAAGCAGCCTCGACGCTGCAGCCGCACCCG
>PMOV01000264.1 GCA_003161195.1 Acidobacteriota bacterium
TGCAGAAGCGCGGGGCGTCGGCGCGGAGGGCAGTCATGTTTTCGGGGCTGAGGTGGAAGTCGCAACCGGTGGCGAGGTGGAGACGGTCGCCGAGGTGGCGCTGGAGTTCGTCGCGGGCTTGACGGACGCGGGCATAGTCGAAGGCCCAGGAGCTGCTGGAGTGCGGGGTGGCGACGACGTGGGTGATGCCGTCAGAGATAGCGGATTCGGCCATGGCGAGGGAGTCTTCGAGGCTGCGGGAGCCGTCGTCTAGGCCCGGCAAGATGTGGCAGTGCAGATCGACCATGGTTAGCCGGAACCGATCCCGGGACGATTCTTAGTTGGTTAGTTCGCCTGCGTAGCCTAGGTACTGAATCGAGCGGGGCGGTGTGAGTATCTTGCGCTGACTTGAGGCTGGAGGCAACCGGCGGTGAACAACGTGTAACACGTTTATAACGGGCGGTTTTTTTGCGGCGCAGTATGCTGCTATATTGAAATATCGGCGCCATTGGAAGCTGGTTGGCCTGCAGGATGCCCAAACACAAGAGCCGAAAGTGATGTGAAATGCGCCGGCGGAAATTGGCCGGCAGCCCTAGAGGAGTGCGTTCTACTTCATGCCCATCGATCGAAAGCCGGAATTTTTTAAAGGTGCGCAGCTCAAGGTGGCCATTATCGGATGCGGGTACGTGGGATTGCCGTTGGCGTTGCGCTTTGCGGAAGCGGGGCACAAGGTGACGGGATTCGATACGGATCCGACGAAAGTGACGATGCTGAACGCGGGAAAATCATACATCGAACATATTCCGCAGACGAAGATTCAGCAGTTTGTGAACAGCAAGCATTTTGGGGCGACGACGGATTTTACGAAGTTGAAGGATGTGGACGCGATTATCATCGCGGTGCCGACGCCGCTCGATGAACGGCGGGAACCGGATTTGAGTTACGTGGAGCAGACGGCGATCGCCATTCAGCCGAATTTGCAGCGCGGGCAACTGGTGGTGCTGGAATCGACGACGTATCCGGGGACGACGGAAGAGCTGGTGCTGCCGATACTGGAGAAGAGCGGGCTGCGGTGCCCGATTGCGGCGGGGCCGGAGAATGAAAATGTGGCGTGCGATTTTTTTCTGGCGTTTTCGCCGGAGCGCGAAGATCCGGGCAACAAGCAGTATGGGCTGGCGCAGATTCCCAAGGTGGTGGGCGGACTGAATCCGCCGAGCACGCGGGCGGCGGTGGCGATTTACGCGCAGGTGGTGGCGCGGGTGGTGCCGGTGAGCTCGACGCGGGCGGCGGAAATGGCCAAGCTGCTGGAGAATATTTTTCGCTGCGTGAACATTGCGCTGGTGAACGAATTGAAGATGCTGAGCCTGCGCATGAACATCGATATCTGGGAAGTGATCGATGCGGCGGCGACGAAGCCGTTTGGATTTATGCCGTTCTATCCGGGTCCGGGTCTCGGCGGGCACTGCATTCCGATTGATCCGTTTTATCTTTCCTGGAAGGCGCGGGAGTTTGATTTTTCGACGCGGTTTATCGAGCTGGCCGGGGAAGTGAATACGGCGATGCCGTATCACGTGGTGGATGCCATTGCGGCGGCGCTGAACAATCACAAGAAGAGTTTGAAGGGTTCGAAGCTGCTGATCCTGGGGATGGCGTACAAAAAGGATGTGGACGATTTGCGAGAATCGCCGACGCTGAAGATTATGCAACTCTTGCAGGCGCGTGGGACGGAGTTTGATTACAACGATCCGTACTTTCCGAAACTGCACAAGATGCGGCATTACAATTTTGAAGATATGAAGAGCGTGCCGCTGAATCCGCAGACGCTGGGGAGTTATGACGCGGTGGTGATTTCGACGGACCATTCGAGTTATGACTATGGGGCGATTGTGGATGCCGCGAAACTGGTTATCGATACGCGGAATGCGACGCGGCGGGTGATGCGGCATCGCGAGAAGATTGTTTTGTGCTAACGTTGCGGCGGTGAAGCGGCCGCGCATGTGGAACTGCCAAGTTGCTCTGGCTAACATCCTGCCAAGCTGGGGCGCAGTATGCTGCGCCGCTACAAATTCAACTGCATGATGCATACCGAAGAGATACGGCGGCAGCTGGCGGAGAGCGCGCGCGTGAAGCAGGCTTTTTCCGCGGAGTTGGTGGAGCGCATTGGCGCGTTCGCGGAGAAGGCGGCGGCGGCTTTGCGTGGCGGCGGGAAAATTGTGTTTTTTGGGAATGGCGGGAGCGCGGCGGACGCGCAGCACTTGGCGGCGGAATTGGTGGTGCGGTTGCGGGCGGACCGGCCGGGCTTGGCGGCGCTTTCGCTGGCGACGAATCCTTCGGTGTTGACGGCGGCGGGGAATGATTATGGATTTGAGCGGATTTTTGCGCGGCAAATTGAGTCGCTGGTAAATGAGAGAGATGTGCTGGTGGGCTTATCGACTAGCGGGGCCAGCCCCAATGTGTTGTTGGGGATGGACGCGGGCGCGGTGCGCGAGGCGTTTCGCGTGGGGTTCAGCGGGGAGAGTGGCGGCCTCTTGGCGGAGAAGGTGGACATACTTTTGAATGTGCCTTCGAGCGATGCGCAGAGGATTCAGGAGGCGCATATTACGATAGGGCATATCGCGTGTTCGATTATTGAACGGCTGGTGGTTGGGCCTTAGCGCGCACTTTCGCTTTTCACCAATTCCACTCTGGCAGTTGCTACCGGGATTACGGCTTCGATGAGGACGGGTGTGCGGGCGGCGTTGTTGGCGAGATATAGGGAGAATTGCGCGTCTTTGAGTTCGACGCCGTCGTCAAATACCTTGATGTCGATTTTGGTGGCGCGATAGTCGCCGGCAGGGACACTAACGGAGACGGCGAGGCTGTCCAGGCGGGCGTGCACGTCGTGGAGTTTGTGGCCGTCGTAGACCGGGCTGCGGATTTCGGGAATTTTGCTCCAGTCGACAGTGCGCAGATAGGCGAGCATGCCGAGAGGGTCGCGCGTGCCGGGGAGGACGCGAGTTTCGGTGACGTCCGGTGGAGCGGGTTCGCGGCCGGTGGTGGTAAAGCGCTCGACGGCGTCGGCTTTTTGGCCGCGCTCGTTGAGGTGCATTTCGAATTGCAGGCTGGCCATAGAGGAGGCGTCGCTGTAGGAATCGAATTGGTCGTCAAGCTGGAAGACCATGCGCAGGGGATTTTCTGTGTGCGCGAAGGCTTGCAGTTGCCAGACGCTGCGGCCGAGGAAGTCGCGGCGGTCGTTGATCTGGAGGCGGAGGTTGGCGACGTTGTTGAGCTTGGAGACGTTGGCGCTGTATTCGAGGACTTCGCCGGAGACGAGGGGCGAATCGGGGCCACGATGATTATCGATGGGGGGCGCGGCGGTTCTCGATGATAATGGAGGGCGGTCGTCGGAAGCGCCCGGGCCTGAAGAGGTGCGAGCGATGCTATTGGGTGGCGCGTACGGTTGCATGGCCAGGTTTGGGCGGCTCGATGCGTGAGAGACGCGGAACCAGAAGTAGGCGGCGCCCACACAGGCCAGCAAAGTTAAGACAGCGATTACTTTCAGGACTCGAAGACCCATGGATGGTTCGCGCTCTTCGTGCGGCGCGGAGACCGGCGCCCCACACTCTCAGCGTACCAAAACGCGCGGGGCGCTGCCTGGCCTCTAGGGTTTTTCCCAGGGTCACGATGCCATCCGCTCACACATCCAGCTACTACACGGGCTCGCTGCGGCGGTTCGTGGCAAGGAGGCGCTAGCCATCGTCGTCATCGGTGCCGGGGCCTCGGCCGGAGGATTCGGGTTCGGGGACGATGTGCGGAATGCCGGCGTCGTTCATCTTTTTGTTGAGCGCGGGCAAGTCTTCTTCCATGATTTTTTTGACTTGTGCGGAGGCGTCGTTGACGAGCGGCGTTACCTCGGCGAGTTTCTCTTGTTGTTGGCCGCCCGGGACGGCGGCGAAACCGTCGAGGTCGCCGAGGAGCTCCTGAACCTGGTCCGGAAGGGGATCGGGTTTCCATTCGAAGGGAGGACCAGCGTTGCCGAGGCCCTGCTCTTCGCGCATAAATTTCTCGGTGAGCAGATCGACCTTTTTCTGCAAGTCTTCGGCGGCTTGCTGGATCTCGTCGGGAATCTTCGGCGCGTTGGGCTTGCCAGCATCGGTGCGCCATTTTTCACGGGCGGCGTGGAGGGCCTTCTGCAGGCCTTGCATGGTCTTGCGGTCCTTGGCGGTGGTTTTGGCCATGGCGTAGAGCTTGACGATGGCGTCGTGCCGGGAGGCGCGGTCGGCTGTGGAGAGGACGAGGCGGTTGTCTTCCTCGACGGTCACCTTTTGCGTCTGTTCCTTGCCATCGGCCTTGATCTTGATGGTGTATTCGCCGGGTTCGGCCAAGGGGCCACGGGGGCCGAAGCCGTAACCGGCGTCGATGGCCATTTGCTGCTGGGGGGTAGGGTCGGCGGCGGCATTCAGGCGTAGATCCCAGGCGGTGCGGTTCATGCCGGCGGCACCGGGGCCGTCCAGTTCGCGGATGAGCTGATTGTCTTTGTCGTAGACGCTGATTTTGACTTTGCCGTCTTTCTTGGGAAGGTTTTCTGATTTCGCCTGCTCGGCTTCCTTTTCTTTATCGTCTTCAAAGCGCGTGTCAATCTTGGGCTTTTCAGGCGGGACGGCGTCTTTCAGGTAATAGGTAAGAATCGCGCCGTAGGGCGGGTTCTTGGCAGTGAACGTTTTCTGGCCAGCGCTCCAGGGACGTTGGCGGAGTCGCCAGAGCGTGGCGGGACGCACGGGGAAAAAGGTGAAGTCCGTCGTGGGCACGCTGGCGTTGAAGTTTTCAATTGGCGCGAGATCGTCGAAAATCCAGATGGAGCGGCCGTGCGTGGCGAGAACCAAGTCGTTTTCGCGGGCCTGAATTTCGATGTCATCGACGGGAACGGAGGGGAAATTATTTTTCAGCGGGAGCCAGGTGGCGCCGCGGTCCCAGGAGATCCACAAGCCAAATTCTGTGCCGGCGAAAAGGAGATTGGCGTTGCGGGGATGTTCGCGGACCACGTGCACGCTGCCCGCCCTGTCCGGTATCCCGTTGCCCAGGGACTGCCAGGTTGCGCCGTAATCAGAGGTGGCGAAGATGTACACGGCATAATCATCGGCGCGATGGCCGTCGAAGGTAACGTACGCGGAGCCTTCGGCGTATTTCGAGGCGACGACGCGGCTGACGTAGGTGCCTTTGGGAACGCCCGGGATATGGGCGAATACATTGGTCCAGATTTTGCCGCCGTCCCGGGTGACCTGCACGTTGCCGTCATCGGTGCCCACCCAAAGAATATTGGGCGTCAGTGGGGATTCGCTAAACGTGGTGATGGTAGGAAATTCCTCGACGCCGTCGTGACGGGAAAGCGTTTTCTTGTCGGGAACTTTGTCCTTGATCGCCAGCTTGTTGCGGTCGACGCCGGTGGTGAGATCGCCGCCGAGGGGCGTCCAGGTGTCGCCGCGGTCGGTGGACTTGAAGAGATAGTTGCCGGCGTAGTAGACGGTGTTGTGGTCATGCGCGGACACTGCGACGGGCGTGCTCCACTGAAAGCGATAGTGCGGATCGCCGGCTTTAGCTTCCGGCATGATGGAACGCTGCAGGCCGGTGCGCATATCGCGGCGGGCCAGGTGCCCATCTTGCGATTCGGTGTAGACAATCCACGGCTCAGCGTAGTCGATCTGCGCGTAAAAACCGTCGCCGCCGTGGATGAGCGTCCAGTCTTCGTTGGTGATGCCGTCGCGCGCGAGGGTTTGGCTCGGGCCGCACCAACTGCCGTTGTCCTGCAAGCCGCCGCACAGGTGATAGGGCTTTTCGTTGTCCAGGCCGATCTCATAGAACTGGCCGATGGCGATATTGTTCATGAAATCCCAGGTTTTACCGTTGTCGTAGCTCCAGTGGATGCCGCCGTCGCTGCCGGTGATGACGTGGTTGGAGTCCGAGGGATCGATCCACAGGGCGTGGTAATCGCCATGAATTTTCTGCACGCGCTGGGTGGAAAAAGTCTTGCCGCCATCCTCCGAGAAAAACATCTGCGCGCCGAGAGACCAGACGCGTAGATCGTTGTTGGGATCGATGCGAATCTGGCTGTAGTACGAAGGGCGAGGATTGGTGTCGCCCATTTTCTTCCACGTTTCGCCCTTGTCTTCGCTGCGGTAGATGCCGCCCTTATCGTGCTGGATCAAGGCGTAAACGATGTTCGGATCCTTGCGGTAAACGTCGAGGCCGATGCGTCCGGTTTCGCCGCCATTTTCGTAGGGCAGGCCTTTGGTGAGTTTTTTCCAGGTGGCGCCGCCGTCAACCGTTTTGTAGATGGCACTTTCCGTGCCTCCGCCATTGAAGCCGAAGACCGTGCGGCGGCGCTGGTAGGCGGCGGCGTAGAGGGTGTCCGGACTTTCGGGATCCATGGCGATGTCGCTGACGCCGGTGTCATCACTGATTTTCAGGACTTGCGACCAGGTGTTGCCGCCGTCGGAGGTTTTGTACACGCCGCGCTCGGGATTGGGTCCCCAGAGATGGCCGAGGGCGGCGACGTAAACCACGTCAGGATTTTTCGGGTGAATGACCACGCGGCCGATGTGATGGGTGGCGGCGAGGCCCATGTTTTTCCAGGTGGCGCCTGCATCGAGGGACTTGTAGATGCCGTCGCCCCAGGAAGAGCTTTGACGGTTATTCGGTTCGCCCGTTCCGACCCAGACGACGGCGGGGTCGCTGGGTGCGATGGCGATGTCGCCGATGGTGGAGACGCGCTCCTTATCGAAGACCGGGGACCAGGTGGTGCCATTGTTGGTGGTCTTCCAGACGCCGCCGGAGGCCACTCCCACATAAACGATCTTGGGATTGCCTTCGACGACGGCGAAATCGTCAATGCGGCCGCCCATGACCGCAGGGCCGATTTCGCGGAAGTCCAGCCCCTTGAGTTTATCGGTGAGCTTTTCGGCAGAGGCGGGAGCGGCGGCGGGTTTATCGTCGGCCTTGGCAGCGTCCGCCGGCCTCTTTTTGTCGGATTTATTCTGCGCGCGGGCGCGAACAGGTCCGACAGCGAGCGCGGCAAATATAACGGCAGTAAAGAACTTGGCAAGCCATGGCGGAAACGAGACTGGTTTCATGGTCATCCCCTGAACGCGGAGCGGCATCATACCCCCGAGGCCGCGCATGGCGCATCAGAAAAAAATTCAACTTTTGCACGCACGGCGGAGGGAGCAGCGAATCGTTTCCCTGAGGTGCGGCCCATGCTAGGCTATTCGCTCTGCTAGTCGGCCCAAAAACGTGAAATTTCTCCTACATGCGCGGGAGATTGCCGCGCTCCGTCCGTGGCTTGTGTTGTGCGCCGCGCTGTTCGCGCAAATTCCGGCGGCGCGGGTTGCGGCGCAACAGGTGAGGCTGCCTTCAGCGCAAGGACAACTGGCGGAGATTACCTCCAGCGGCCCGCAGCGGCGGCAAGGCGACGTATATATCGCCGATAAAGACGTGGCGGTGGTGTACGGCGAGGCAAAGCTGACCGCGGACCACGTGGAATACAATGACGCCACATCGGAAGTTGTGGCCACCGGGCACGTGCACTACAACTTCGAGAACCAGCACCTGGAGGCGGATGACGCGCACTATAACGTCGGCACGGGCCACGGGCTGTTCCACAACGTGCGCGGGACGGTGAAGATCGTCCGGCAGCCCAGCCCGACGATTCTGATTTCGGACAATCCACTTTATTTTCAGGCGCGCGAGGTGGAGCGGCTGAGCGAGGAAGTGTACGTCTTCCGCCACGCATGGATCACCATTTGCGACCCGGAGCATCCAAACTGGCAATTTTTTTCCGACCACGCGCAACTGCGCCTGAACGACAAGATTGCCTTACTGAACGCCAACTTCCGGCTGTTTCGCATACCACTGTTGTGGATGCCCTACGCCAACGCGCCGGCCAGCGAAAAGGTGCGGCAGACCGGCTTTCTGCTTCCGGATATAGGTGACAGTTCGCTGAAAGGCTTTGTGTTTGGCGATGCGTTTTACTGGGCCCCGACGCCATGGATGGATGCCACGCTGGGCGGACAATATTTCAGCTCGCGCGGGGCTGCGGAGCGTGGGCAGTTTCGCGCGCGCCCGACGGAGAACACGTCGATCACGTATACCTATTTTGGCGTGGACGACCGCGGGCTGGTGAATTCACTGGGCGTGCGCCAGCCGCAAGGTGGCGAGGACCAGCACCTGGAAATTACGACGCTGCTGCCGCATGGGTGGCGATTTGTGACGGATTACAACCAGCTTTCGTCGTTGACGTTCCGGCTGGCGTTTTCCGACACGTTCGGGGAAGCCATCAATTCGGAAGTGCGCAGCGCGGTGTTTGTCTCCAACAATTATCGCGGGTTCAGCTTCAACATTGCCGGGCTGAACGACAAGAGCTTCCTGACGCTGCCTTCTTTAGTTCCGCCGCTTACGCCGGCGACCAGCGTTACGCTGCGCAATTTGCCTGAGGGGCAGGTGAGCTCGGTGGACCAGAGTCCCTGGCAGAACGTGCCGGTGTATTTTTCATTTGATTCGTTCGCCGGGGCGTCGCGGCGCTCGGATGCCATCATTGACACCGGCAAGTTCGTCTCGCGAACGGAGTTTGCGCCGCGGATGACGGTGCCGCTGCATTTTGGCAAGTGGTTTGACATGGCCGCTTCGGCGACGTTTCGCACCACGCGCTATGGCGCGAGCCTGGATAATTCCAGTGGGACGCCGGTGGTGGTGGGTCAGTCCATCGTGCGGAATACCGGGGAGCTTGAGTTGGACCTGCGGCCGCCCACGCTGGAGCGTTTTTTTGAACGGCCCAAAAAAGGTCGGCGCTACAAGCATTCGATCGAGCCCGCAGTGACGTACCGCTACGTGACCGGGGTGAACAACTTTGCGGATTTTATCCGTTTCGATTCCGACGCGACGCTGACGGACACGAACGAGATTGAGTACGGGCTCACGCAGCGTTTTTACGCAAAACAGGATGAAGGTCAGCCAGTCGAGCTGTTTTCCTGGAGCATCGTGCAGAAGCACTACTTCGATCCGACGTTTGGCGGGGCCATTGTGGCGGGGGACCGCAACGTGTTTCAGGCGCTGAATTCCATCACGCCTTTTGCGTTTGCGTTGGGCCCGGTGCACTGGTCGCCGGTAGTGAGCGATTTTAAGGTGACGCCCGGTGGGACGTACGACTTCGAGCAAATCCTGGAGTACGACCCGACGCTCGACCGGCTGACGACGATTGGCAACTTGTTTAAGATAAAGCCGTATGGAAGTTTCTTCGCAACGGTGGCCTATTTCCGGCTGGACGCGAACAATATTCTGCAGCCGCTGGCGAACCAGGTGCGCCTCCTCGCGGGGTACGGCGCGGAAAATCGCAAGGGATTCAATTTCACGACGGGCATCAGCTACGACATCCAGAACAATCAGTTGCAGAGCCAGATTGTGCAGGCGACATATAACGGGAACTGTTGCGGGCTTAGCGTGGAATACCGGCGGCTGGCGCTGGGACAAGTACGCACGGAGAATCAGTTTCGCGTGGCGTTTATTATCGCGAACATCGGGAATTTTGGGAATTTGCGGCGGCAGGAAAAGATTTTCTGAGTTTCGGACGTGCCGATTAGCTCCAAAAATAAATATCGCGCTGGATGACTGGAGCGTCTAAGCTGCCATGGTTATGGACCCACACGAGCACGCCAAAGGGCTAGCGGCGAAGAAAGCGCTGGAGTTTATTCAGGATGGGATGGTGGTGGGCCTGGGATACGGGTCCACGGCGAAACTATTCATCAATCTACTGGGTGAACGCGTGAAGCAAGGACTGAAGATTCGCGGGATTGCGGCTTCCATCTACAGCGAGGAGCACGCCAAATCGCTGGGCATTCCGATCATCGATTTCAACCAGGCTACGGAGATCGACGTGGATGTGGATGGCGCGGATGAAATCGCTCCGGGTCTGGCGCTGATCAAAGGCGGAGGCGGGGCGCTGTTGCGAGAGAAAATTGTGGCCAGCGCGGCGAAGAAGTTTGTGGTGGTTGCGGATTCGAGCAAGATCGTCGCCAAGCTGGGCAAATTCCCGCTGCCCGTGGAAGTGATTCCCATGGCGGCGCCCCTGGTAGCCAAGAAATTTACAGACATGGGGATTCGCCCGCAGGTACGGAAGGTGATCAGCGGGGCGGAGTTCATCACCGACGAAGGAAATTTGATCCTGGATTGCGATTGCGGGCTGATCAGCGATCCGGCGGCACTGGCGGCGCAGATTCGCGCGATTGTGGGCGTGGTGGAACACGGATTGTTCCTGAACATGGCGGAAGTGGCCATCGTGGCCAGCGAGCGCGAAATTTCCATACTGTACAAGTAACGTTGAGGGAGCACCGCTGCGCACCTGCAAGCGCCCGCATTGACGCATACTCACCAGCGATGTTATAAATTGATGTTTGAGTTGGCGGCTTTTAGCTCGCCGTGCAATCCGTCCCGGGTCGGACCACGGAATCGCCGCTAACCATTCCAACCGCAGAGCGGTAAGCCAAAAACGAGGGTCGGGTAGTACCAAGTAGATGGAAATCCTTCACCAACTGGGAGAACTGTTCCTTCAGGCGACGCCCACCGTCGTGATTCTGCTGATTTTCTATGTCGTGATGCGCTTTCTGTTCTTTCAGCCGCTGCTGAAAGTGATGGCGGAACGCGATGCGCGCACCGTGGGAGCGCGAAAGGCCGCGGAGAGCGCGCAGAACGCCGCCAACGACAAGGTAAAGCAGTACCAGGAAGCGCTGCGCGGCGCCCGCGCCAAGGTCTATGCCGAGCAAGAAGCGGCGCGCAAGAAACTGCTGGACGAGCGAGCCGCCAAACTCAAGGATGCACGCGCCAAGGCCGCCACGGAAGTCGGTCAGGCGAAAGAGCGCGTCTCCAAGGAATTCAGCGCCGCGGCCAGTGAAGTGGGCGATGCCGTGCCGCAGCTTTCCGCCGAGATTGCCAGTCGCCTGCTGAACACGCCGCTGCGACCGCCGAGCGAGGTGCGATGAAGAAGATCGCTAGATTGTTGTTGATCGGCTGCACGTTCGCAATACTGGCTTGCGCGGCAGGCGTGGCGCGCGCGGACGAGGACACAACCGGCAGCGCAAAGGCGCAGTCGGCGCAGGAACTCTTTAAGTGGATTAATTTCGCCATCGTGGCCGGCGGAGTGCTCTGGCTGTTTGGCAAAGTGCTGCCCCCGATGTTCCGCAGCAATGCGGAGCAGATCGGCTCCGCCATTTCCAAAGCCACCGCCGCCAAGAATGAAGCGGACAAGCTGCTACGCGAGGCGGAAGCCAAACTGGCGAACCTGGAGAAGGAAGTAAACGAGCTGCGCGAAACCGCCAGGCAAGAAGCGGCGGCTGAAGCGGAACGCATAGCGACAGCCACGCAGAGCGACGAAGAAAAGATCACGGCGGCCGGCAAGGCGGAAATCGCCGCGGCCGAACGCGCCGCTCGGTTGGAGCTGAAAGCGCTGGCCGCCAAGCTGGCTATCGAAGGGGCGCAATCGCAACTGGCGCGGCAGCTCACGCCGCAAGTGCAGGAATCGCTGGTCAATGAGTTTGTGAAAAGCCTGGAAGCGAGGCCGAATTGAAGTCCGTCAGCTTCCAGTACGCAAACGCGCTGGCGGATATTGCCTTGGCGCAAGGCGCGGGCGATCCGGCGGCGCGGCAACTGCAGGATTTTGCCACCACGTATCGCGATTCGGCGGAGTTGCAGACGTTTCTCGGCAATCCGGCGGTCTCGGCGGAAGACAAGCGCGGCGTTCTGGAAAAAATTGCCGGCCGCATGGGCGTCAGCAGAATTATCCGGAATTTTATTTTCGTGATTGCCGATCACGGGCGCGCGCATGAGATTCCGGAGATTGCCGCGGCTTTTCTGGACGTCATACGGCAGCGCGAGGGAATTACCGAAGCGCAGGTGTATTCGGCGGTGCGCTTATCGGAAGCGCAGAAGAGCGAAATTACGCAAACGCTAGCGCGCCTAACGGGCAAGACGGTGGATCCCAATTATTTTATCGACCCCGAGCTGCTGGGCGGGGTGCTGGTGCGCGTGGGCGACACGGTTTACGACGGTTCGCTGCGCAACCGGCTGGCGCAGATGCGCACGCAGTTGTCTGCGGAGTAGCCGCGCGAGTTTTCGAGGGAGTTGCCGTTAAGGCGCCACCTGGCAGCGGATTTACGAAATTTTTGAGAGTGTGACGGAGCAAGAATGGCGAATATCAAGGCAGACGAGATCAGCAAGATTCTGCGCGAGCAGATCGCGAACTACGAGCAGACGCTTGCCGTCGATGAAGTCGGCACGATCATCAGCGTCGGTGACGGCATCGCGCGCGTGCACGGGCTAGCCAAAGTCATGGCCGGCGAAATGCTCGCGTTTCCGCATGACATGTTCGGCATCGCGCTGAACCTCGAAGAAGCGCAAGTCGGTGTGGTGCTGCTCGGCGAGTCCTCGGAATTGAAGGAAGGCGACACCGTTAAGCGCACTAACACCATTATGTCCGTGCCGGTGGGCGAGGGGTTGATCGGGCGCGTGGTGAATCCGCTGGGCGAGCCGCTCGATGGCAAGGGACCGATCAACAGCAAGCAGCGTAATCCACTGGAAAAGCTGGCACCGGGCGTGCTGGACCGCCAACCGGTAAAGCAGCCGCTGCAGACCGGCATCAAAGCTATCGACGCCATGATCCCCATCGGGCGCGGTCAGCGCGAACTAATCATCGGCGACCGGCAAACCGGGAAAACCGCGGTCATTCTCGATACCATCCTCAACCAGAAGGGCGGCGACGTAATTTGCATTTACTGCGCCATCGGCCAGAAACAATCCACCATTGCGCAGATTGTGAAAACGCTGACGGACGCGGGCGCGATGGAGTACACCATCATTGTGGCCTCGTCGGCTTCGGCGCCGGCTTCGCAGCAATACATCGCGCCCTACGCCGCCTGCGCCATGGGCGAATATTTCCGCGACAACAAAAAACACGCGGTGGTCTTTTACGACGATCTTTCCAAGCACGCGCAAGCGTATCGTGAAATTTCCCTCTTGCTGCGCCGTCCGCCGGGACGCGAAGCGTTTCCTGGCGACGTGTTCTATCTCCACTCCCGACTTTTGGAACGCGCCGCGAAGCTGAACGAGAAACTCGGCGGCGGCTCCCTGACCGCGCTGCCAGTGATCGAAACGCAAGCGGGCGACGTTTCGGCGTACATTCCGACGAACGTAATTTCCATTACGGACGGCCAGATTTATCTCGAGGCCGACCTCTTTAACGCCGGCATCCGCCCCGCCATCAACGTGGGCATTTCCGTAAGCCGCGTCGGTGGCAACGCGCAGATCAAGGCCATGCGGCAGGTGGCCGGCTCGCTGCGATTGGACATGGCGCAATATCGCGAACTCGCCGCCTTCGCGCAGTTCGGCGCGGACCAACTCGATAAAGCGACGCAAGCGCAACTGGCGCGCGGCCAGCGGCTGACAGAAATCCTGAAGCAGGATCAGTTCGCGCCGTTCAGTGTGCAAAAGCAGGTCCTCAGCCTTTTCGTGGCCACCAGCGGCGCGATCGACAACGTCCCCGTGGACCAGGTGCGTCGCTTCGAGAGCGAATTCATGCAGTTCGTAGAAAGCAGCCACGGCGGCATCCTGAAGACCATCGCCGAAAAGCAGGCGCTGGACGACGCGATTAAGGCGGACATCAAGAAAGCCGTGGACAGCTTCAAGGAGCGCTTCATGGCGTCGGTTAAGGATGCGGCGCCGCCGGCGGGAGAGAAAGAGTCTAAGGCGGCGGAAGCGAAAGCTCCGGCGGCGAAGACTCCGGCCGTTCCAGCAACTCCTGCGAAAGTGCACTAAACGGCACAATGGGCGCGGTCCCGCGAAATCGGGATGCCCCTAAAGAAGGCGGAATTTAGTAATTCATGGCGACACTTCTCGATTTTCGGCGGCGCATTCGTTCGGTCAAGAACACGCAGCAGATTACGCGCGCGATGAAGTTCGTCGCGGCGGCGCGGTTGCGGCGCGCGCAAGAGTCGGCGCTGGCGGCACGTCCCTACGCGGTGGAATTGGCACGCATGCTGCGCTCCATCATGTCGCGCATCGACGAGCCGGAGCACCCGTTGCTGGCGAAGCGCCCGGAAGAAAATGTGCTGGTCATCGTATTGAGCGGCGAACGCGGCCTGGCGGGAGCCTTCAACAGCAATATTTTGCGTAAGGCCAACGACTTCATGCGCAAACTCGGCGCGAAAAAAATTGTCACCTTTCCTGTGGGCAAGAAGGGCCGCGATTCCCTCAAGAAAGCCGGCTTCACCTTTGCCGCGGAATACATTAACGTGCTGGCGCGGGTGGAGTTCAGCGTGGCCCGTGAAATATCGGAGCTGGTCACCGAGTTGTACACTAAGGGCGAGATCGACGCGGTCTATATCGCGTTCAGCGAATTTAAGTCCGTAATTTCCGCGAACCTCGTGGTGGAAAAACTGCTTCCCGTCGAAGAAATTCGTGATGAAGTGGCCAGGAAGCGCGACGAAAGCACGTCAGATGCTGCCCCCCAGATCGGCGAAAAGGACGGCAGCAAAAAAGACGAAACACCCGTCGACTACATCTACGAGCAGCCGCCGGAGCAGTTGTTGGGCAAGCTGTTGCCGCGTTACATCGAAACGCAGGTGTTGCGCAGCATGTTGGAATCTTCCGCGGCGGAATACGCGGCCCGCATGGTGGCCATGGATTCAGCCACCAAGAATGCCGGCGACGTAATCGAAGCGCTGACCCTGCACATGAACAAAGTGCGCCAGGCAGCTATCACCAAGGAAATTATCGAAATCGTAAGCGGCGCGAACTACGGCGCCTAGGAGACAGCATGGCGGAACAGACGGCAAACGTCGGACACGTGGTCCAGATCATCGGCCCGGTGCTCGACATCCAATTTGCATCCGGGCACCTGCCGGCCATTTACAATGCGCTGCGCATCACCAGCGAAGGTTTTAATGTGCCGGACCCGGTCGACGTGACCGTCGAAGTGGAACAGCACCTCGGCGAAGGCCGTGTGCGCACCGTGGCCATGGAGCCCACCGAAGGCCTCGTGCGCGGCATGAAAGCCGTGGACACCGGCGCGCCCATCACCATCCCCGTAGGCCGCGCCACACTCGGGCGCGTGATGAACGTGCTCGGCAAGCCCGTCGATCAACTCGGCCCGCTCACCAGCCCCACGAATTATTCCATCCACCGCCCCGCCCCGGCGCTCGAAGATCAATCCACCACGCTCGAAATGTTTGAAACCGG
>PMOV01000299.1 GCA_003161195.1 Acidobacteriota bacterium
TTGCTCTGGATGTAGCAGATGCCGAGGATGTACGCGGCGTCCACATTCGCGGAGGCATACCAGGTCTGAACTTTTTCGAGCTGCGGGATCGCCTGCGCGGGGCGGCCAGCTAGGTAGTACGACAGTCCGAGAAGCTGCGTGGCTTCCTGGTCACCGGGATTTTCCTCCTGCGCTTTAGCGAACTGCGTGGCGGCTGCTAGATAGTCGCCCTTTTTGTAGTAGGCGATGCCGAGTTCGCGGGAGATATGCGCCATCGCGGGATCCTGCGCCTGCAGGGCCCGGAGCTGGACAATGGCNNCGTCCGAATTTGTGTCTGAAGTTGAGCGCGAAGGCGTTGCGCTCGCCGCCACAGCATTCGTTCCGGATGACAGTGGTGCGGCGTTCGTTTGCGCGGAAAGCGAAACCGCCATGCCGCAGCAGGAAAGCGCAGCGGAAAGAGCGGCTGTCGCAAGAGCGGCAACGCGAACTCGGAATCGATCGTGGGGGCTGCTCAACACGTTGAAAATCCTCGTCGAAAATCACCCAAATTAGACCATAAAAAACGGGGAGCCCGCGAGGACTCCCCGTTTTTGGGGTGGTTGGGGTGTTCGTGCTGCGTTAAAAAGTCACACGCAAACCAAACTGCAGTTGGCGCATGCCGGTCGGCGATCCTGGCGAACCGTCCGCCTCTATATCGTCGACGCGCCCGGCGTCGGCGTTGGCGGCGCAATCGACGCAGGTGTTGCCCTGGTTGGAGTTGAAGCCGTAATTGACGTGGTTAAAAACATTGTAGGCGTCGAAACGGAACCTGGCGTTGATGCGCTCCGTGATCTTAAAATTCTTCGTCAGCGAAAGATCTGAGAAGAAAGTATTCGGCCCGGTGAAGGTGTCGAACCCGGCGTCGCCAATCGTGCCGCAAGCCGGGAGTGAGAACGCTCCCGAGACAGGTCGCGCCAAAGTGCAGGAGTCTACCCCGTTGTCCGCTGGCGTAAGGCTGTAGGCCAGAGGTGCCACGGGCGTAAACTCGTATATGTAGCCGTTAACCTTGTGCGGACCCACCTTAAACCCTTGCCCGGTGAGATTTGGGCGGCAAGGGCCAGCGTCCGCGATCTCGCCGCACTCGCCGATGCTCGCAGTCCAAGGCAAGCCGCTGCTGTAATTGAACGTATTCGTCACCTGCCATCCGCCGATAATATAGTCCAGGGCCCGGCTGGCATCGCCAAGGAAGTGCTTACCGCGTCCGAACGGCAACTCGTAGACGGAGTTCAGGACGAAGACTTTGTCGCGGTTGTACTGGTCAGGACCGTAGGCGATCTTTGGGTTCACATCGTAGTAGCCCTGGTCGAAGGCGTTGGAATGCGAAAAGGTAAAGTGTGCCAGGAACTGCAGTCCGTTCGCGAACCGCTTCTCTACTTTGGCTTGCAGTGAATTGTAGTTCGTACTGGCGTCGTTCCCGAAGTACGTCAGGTCCACCGCACAGCACGTAAGCGGCGCACCCGTAGGAGTGAAATAACCCGGATACGTAAATGCCGGTACGCCGTTGAGGAAGTATTTACGACGGTCGGCCTGCGCCACGAACGGCACAAATGAGGTTGTGGAGCAAACCACGGGCACTCCCGTGCAAGCAACCGTGTTCGTGCCGTCCCCGACCGCCGGTTCGTTGGGGTTGTAAGAGGGTCCGCTAGGATTGAACACATGCGTGCCTTTGTTTCCAACGTAGGCGATTTCTACCGAGATGGTCGGCGTCACCTGCCGCTGTACCGTCGCATTCCACGCATCCACGGTCGCAAGGCGCTGTATCGTAGGCCGGATTCTCGAGCTGGACGTACCATCCGGGCCTAACAGCGGCAACGTGCCGTTGCTCGAAACTTGGCTGAGTACGTTTGCAAAATTGAACGCTTGTGGGCCCTGGGCTAGCGTAAATACCGGGTAAATGTTGTTCGTCGCGGACGAATTTATGTTGGTATCCGCTATCGATTGGTTCGCCAAGACGGGGAGGTTCTGTGTTACCACGTGACCAAAATTCGACCCAAAGACGCCCAGATCGAAACTGCGGCCATACCCGACGCGCACAACCGTCTTTGGATCGTAGGAATAGGCAATTCCCAGGCGCGGCGCAAAGGCTTTGTTGTCGTCACGAACATTACCGTTCAACCCCACGCCTCCGTATCCGGCCACATTGATGACGCCATTTACTAGGTTCGCAAACCCTCCGTTACCCTTGCCATTCACGTATTCCGGTTGGTAGATCTCCCAGCGCAGTCCGTAATTAAAAACGAATTTCGGCGTGACTCGCCAAGTATCCTGGCCGTAGATGAAGTAGCGACCCTGCCGCTCCGCAGCACTGGTGCTGCTGCTCACGAAGCGCTGGAACGAGGTCACGTCTCCCAGTAGGAAGGTGGCCAGACTGAGCCCCCCAGCGCCTGCATCTGACGTGCCGTCCGCATCGAAATTCAGAATGCCGGTTCGGTTGGCGTCGCTGGGAACACGCAGGTTTTGCGCATAGCGAAGATCCACGCCAAACTTGATCGTATGATTACCCTGGATCTTCGTCCAGTTGTTTACCCATTGAAACTGTTGCTCACTTTCTGTAAGTGGACAGTTGCAGCGGCCGACATTCAGGCCATCGCCAATTTGCGTAAACCCACCAAACCCATTGAAGAAAATGGAAGGCTCCCCTCCCGTTTGTATCGTTCCCATGTTCAAACCTGGAATGCCGAAGAGACTGGTCGCGGGGGTCGCACCTTGGTCCAGGTACTCATCTTTCGGATTGTATTTGAAATACCCGAACCGGAAGTCCGTGAGCCAACTCGTTCCGAGGCTCTTGTCGAAACCGGCAGCCAAACTGTAATTATGAACTCTGGATTTGCCGTCCAAGCCGCCTTGGCCAAAACCTTCGCCATCTAGTTTGCCCAAGGACGGTCCGCCCATAATGTTAAAGTAGTCTTGACTATACCGCCCGAAAACTTGATAGCCATGCGGGGCGTTGTAGTCAACGCGCACATCAAAAGCGTTCTGGCTGAAATTACCCGAACCAGAGCCCACAAAGTTGTTTGTCAGCCCGGCGGCGGTTGGAGTGGGATACAGCGCGAGGATGGCTGCCGCTTGCGGGGAAATCATGCCGATCGGAATGAGGTCTCCTTGACCCACGCAATTGCCAATCGTCGAAGCCGGCCCACAAAATGGCGTTCTGCCGGAGCCGTTCGGCGCAGCCGGCGGAGGAGCATTCAATTGAACGCCAGTAGTGGGATTGTAGATTAGGCCTCCGCCAGAAGAAATTGTTCCGGCGTAGTCGCTCAGATTGCAATATCCTGGCGTACTGCTCGCTCCATTCGTAGCAGGGTTGCACGAACTGAGCACCGTCTGGTCAGGAAGCGTCGCCAGATCCGACAGGCCACTAACCTGTCGAACGCCTTGGTAGTCGCCAAAAATAAATAGCTTGTCTTTGATGATCGGAGCGCCGGCGGAAATGCCGAAATCCTTGTAAGTGGCGTTGGGAAGCGTGCCAAATTGCGTGAACGGATCGCGAGCTTGTTGCCCGCTGCCGCGATAATCGTAGAACCCGGTACCGTGCAAGTCGTTGGTGCCCGACTTGGTCTGTACAGTGACTACGCCAGCTATGGCTTTGCCGAATTCCGCGTTGTAATTCTGCAGCGCTATCTTTGTTTCTTGGATGGCGTCGAGGTTGGGGTTGACGACGATAATTCCGAGAATGGCATCCTGATTATCTGTGCCATCCAAAATAAACGACGTGCCGCTGAAGTGCTGGCCATCAACGAAGATTTGCTGGCTGCCCTGCGGATTTTCCGTGGCCGCGTGACTCCAACCTACAATTTTTTGGGTCCCCGGCGATAACAACTCGAGATTGGTGAAATTGCGGTTGAGCAACGGTAGATCCTCGACATACTTGGTGTTGAACTCCACGGCCACGTCGGACCCTTCCGTCTTCAATTGCGGGACCTCGGTCGTCACCTCGACGGTTTGTGTGACGTCGCCAACCGTCATTTGCGCGTCAACCTTGGGGTTTTCGTCCGCCGACACTTCAACCGCGGCGACTTCGTACTTCTTGAATCCCGTTGCTTCCACTTTCACGCTGTAAGTGTCTGGAATTAAGTGCGTAACTACATAGTTCCCGCTCTCATTGCTGACCGCTTCCTGCGTCGTGCCCTTGGTAGTCGACGTCACCGTGACTTTCGCTCCAGCCACTGCCGCGCCCTGCGGGTCCGTGACCGTGCCCACGATGCCGCCATAAACCGTTTGCCCGTGAGCTGCATTTGTATTGAGTAAGAAGCAAATGCTGAGGACTGCCAGAACGCACAAAGACGAACGCCTAACCATTCCACCCCTCCTATGAACACACCACTCGATATATCACTTTGGTACGACAGCCAGACTCCCTCGACGAGCCCGGCCCGCAAATCCCCTAACGGGAAACCACTATCGCGTACCACAAAACCATTATGTTGATGCGTCTTATCAATATTTTGCGGGACAGCGTAAGTCTCAGTGCGTTTGATACGGTTACAAATCCTAAGGCATGAGCTTGCAGTTACTTGGGGACCTTGCTAGGCTCCTGTTACATCGCTGTTACGCGGGGTGGG
>PMOV01000387.1 GCA_003161195.1 Acidobacteriota bacterium
TTACGCGCGCGCGTGTCCCGCTTTACCGCCGGCCGCGCACCCCGGAGTTTCTATTCCGCATCGGATGACCGTTCGCCTGGTGTGACCGCGTTCAAGGGCGTTTTCGCTGGCAGAAGTCTGGCAATTAACAGTGGCAGTCCGTCGCAACCGACGGACGGAGGCACGTGTGGATCGTAAGTACAGTCACCGCGGCTATCGCGACGCGGAAAACAAAGAAAGAAAAGAAAAGCGCCCCAAGGCGCCACCCTCCGGCGGTCCTCGTGGCGCCGATCAGTTCGGCCCGCGCACCCCGCGCATGGTCGGCACCGTCACCCGCGCGCGCTGCTCCAATTGCGGCGCCGTCCTCACCCCCGGCTTCGACGCCACCGGCACCTGCCCCAAGTGCAACTTCGACCTCCACTGTTGCAAGCAATGCCGCTACTTTGACACTGGCGTGCGCTTCGAGTGTACGCAACCCATCCCTGAGCGCATCACCCCCAAGGACGTAAAAAACAACTGCACCTTCTACGCCTTCCGCACCACCGTCGAGAAAGACACCGCCCCCACCACCTACACCCAGCCCAACAAAATCCCCGCGGCCCCTCTGGCCCCCGCCCGCCCGCTCGACGCCCGCCAAGCCTTCGAAAATCTATTCAAAAAATGAACACGAGATTTTCCCGGAGCGGCTGAGCCGAAATGGCGTCCACCTCGAGAGCCGGGAAAAAGAAAACGCCGCGTGAGTGACGGACCTCACGCGGCGTTTCGCTTTCAAGACCGGTCAAAGACCGGCCGGTTTCCCGCAATTAGTCCTGATAGGGCAGGTATCTCCACATGTCGTCGAGGAATCCGTTCCCCGTGGTGCTCGTGGAATCATAGCCTTCCCCACCGTAGAGCCAGAGTTGCCCATGGATGTCGACCCAGTGCGCCGCATTACTGCGGCCGCCGGGCGTCCAGATGTAGTACGTGTAGTAGGGGCGGGTTTCGGAGCCGTACACGCCGTTTTGGCTGCCGGTGTTCGAGCCTTTGACCCACGCCCAAGTGCCGGGCGTGCCAGGAGTGCTGTTGGGCGTATACACCCAAAGGTCGTTCAGCGCGCCGTTGCCGTTGGTTCCGGTGGAGTCCAGACCCCATCCGCCAAACAGCCAGAAGTTACCGCCCGCATCGACCCACGACGCGGCTCCCCAGCGTGATCCAGGTTGTGCCCCGGTTAGCGACACGGAATTGCAAATAACATTGCCGCCGCTCATCAGCCCTACGCTGAGTCCGCAGGTGCTCGCCGCGCCCGTCGTACTCACCGGTCCCACGACCGTCTGCGCCGGGTAAATGCCGGTCTGATTTGCCGTGGTATTGCCAACCACGTAGGTCCATTGATTAGAAGCGATGTTGTAGAACCACAGATCGTTTAGGATTCCGTTCGCCGTCGCCGGAATATTGCTATCTTCGCCTTCTCCGCCGAATAGCCAGAGGTTCCCGTTGGCATCCGCCCAGCCTGCCGCTTCGTGACGTCCTCCCGGAACGTTGGTCGTCGACGCCGTTCCCGGAGTGCCATATACGCCGCTCTGATTCGCCAGGCTTGAGCCCGAAACGAAGTTCCACTTGCCGCCAGTGTATTCCCACAAATCGTTCAGGTATCCAAGCGTTCCCGCACCGTCCCACCCGTATCCGCCAAACATCCAGAAGTTCCCGGAAGCATCGGTCCAGGTGAGCGCATTGGTGCGTGCGCCGGGGTAAGCATTGGCGCCGTACACGCCGATCTGGTCAAAACCCGCTGAGCCGCCGCTTTGGCGCGTCCATTGTCCCACGCTTCCCGTGTACGTGGCTGGATTGTAGCCGCCATACGCGCTGGCGTTGAATGTCCACATATCGTTGCGATAGTGAACGTCCTGTGAGCCTCCGAAAAGCCAGAGATTGCCGCTGCTGTCCGTCCAGCTAGCCGCTCCCAGCCTTGGGGGTACCGGCGTTACACCCGAACCGACCTGGTTTTCGTGCTGCGCGTTGGCTATGATTTCGGCCCCATAGGTTGTCGCACCGTCAACCGTTGGGTCATAGCCGCCCACCAGTTGCCATTGGCAATAGTCCGCGGACAGCACGCAAACCCAGAGGTCGTTCAAATCGCCAAAGAGTGTGTCGGGGGTGCTGTTACCGCTCAATTCCCAGCCTTCGCCGCCGAACAGCCACATGTTCCCCGATTTATCCGTCCATGCCGCTGATCCGTAGCGCGGTCCAGGCGAGTTCGTAAACGGATTCGGAATCGTTGTCGGCGCCGAAGTTGGAAACTGTCCGTATTCCACCTGCGAAAGCGTCGCGGCCATATTCACGCCGTTGATCCACGTCCAATCGTCATGACCGCAGTCAATCACGATATTGCTGATCGTCTGCGTTACCACTCCCTTATAGTTCCACAGAGAGCAGCCTTCGTCCTGTGTGCTCGGACCATGAAATATCGACACTTGATATTGGTCGTCTAGCGCTTCCGGCGTCGCGAACGTGAAGGGTCCGTTCTCCGTAATGATTAGCGTGTTGCCGAGGTTGTTTTCGATGACGAAACTGTTATCCGTGATCACGCCGTTACTGGGCGGGTTCCCCGCCAGACCCACTACGTTTCCGCCCACGCTATAAGTCACCGCCGGGCAAACAATGGCCACGCTCGTGACGTTAGATGTTGCCGTGCCACTTCCCGTGCCGGTCGTAATCACGCAAGCCTGCGTTGGTCCCGTCGGCTCAGCAAAGATGGTTACCGTGTAGACCGTGCCCGTGGGCACCAAATTCTTGAACGTAAACGCCTGGTTTCCATTCGCGGGGCTGATCGTCAACTGTTCGGAATCGCTGCTGTTCTGCAGGATTAACCCCGTGCCGACGAGCCCGGTCACCGTCCCACCAATCGAATAGCTCAACACACAGTTCACCGCAACGTTGGTCACGTTCGCCGTCGCTACGCCGCTTCCTCCTGTGACCGTGCAGATCTGGTTGGGGTTCAGCGGCTGCGTCGCGACCGTCACGGCGTACACATCCGCCCCCGTGACCGGCGTCTTAAACGTAAATGGTCCGTTGGCGGTAAGCGTCAAGCTGTCGCCCATGTTGTTTTGCAGGATTACGCTCGTGGTAGCCACCAGCCCGGAAAGCGTGCCGCCGATCGTCGCGGTCACCGGATTCGTCGTGCAGTTCACCGTGATGTTCGTAACGTTCGCCGTCGCCGTGCCGCTGCCATTCGTCACCGCGCAAGTCTGCGTCGGATTGCTCGGCTGCGTCATCACTGTCACCAGGTACGTGCCGCCGCTGGTCACGGTGGTTCCGAAAACAAACGAGCCATTCGCCGTGATCGTAAGCTGCGT
>PMOV01000023.1 GCA_003161195.1 Acidobacteriota bacterium
ACCTGGCGCGCCTTGTCGTAGCCTTCGCTCACAATGCGCTTCACTTCCTTGTCGATCTGGATGGCTGTGTCTTCGGAGTAGTCGCGATGCTGGGTGATCTCACGGCCCAGGAAAATAGCTTCGTCCTTCTTGCCAAAGGCCAGCGGCCCCAACTCGCTCATGCCCCATTCGCATACCATGTTGCGCGCGATTTCCGTGGCCCGTTCGATATCGTTGCCCGCACCGGTCGTGATGTGCCCCAGAAAAATTTCTTCCGCGGAGCGTCCGCCCATCAGCACCGCCAGCATGGCTTCGAGATAGGTGCGCGTGTACGTGTGCTTGTCGTCCATCGGCAGCTGCATGGTCAAGCCCAGCGCCATACCGCGCGGGATGATCGTCACCTTGTGTACCGGGTCGGCGCCCGGCGTCATCGCCGCCACCAGCGCATGGCCCGCCTCGTGATACGCAGTGTTCTTCTTCTCTTCNNCGCGCGGCCCACAGCGCGGCTTCGTTCACCAGATTGGCGAGATCCGCGCCAGAAAAACCCGGTGTGCCGCGCGCGATGATCGAAAGCTCCACGTCATCGGAAATGGGCACCTTGCGCGTGTGTACGCGCAGAATTTCCTCGCGGCCTTTCACGTCCGGACGCGCCACCACCACGCGGCGATCAAAACGGCCGGGGCGTAGCAGGGCAGGATCCAGCACATCGGGCCGGTTCGTGGCGGCAATCAATATCACGCCTTCGTTCGATTCAAACCCGTCCATCTCCACGAGCAGTGCGTTCAGCGTTTGTTCGCGCTCGTCATGCCCGCCGCCCAAACCGGCACCGCGATGGCGGCCCACCGCATCGATTTCATCGATGAAGATGATGCACGGCGCATTCTTCTTGCCCTGCTCGAACAAGTCGCGCACGCGACTGGCGCCCACGCCCACGAACATTTCCACGAAGTCCGAACCGGATATGGAGAAGAACGGAACGTTGGCCTCACCGGCAATCGCCCGCGCCAGCAAAGTCTTGCCGGTTCCTGGAGGCCCAACGAGCAGCACGCCCTTCGGGATGCGCCCGCCGAGTTTCTGGAATTTCTGCGGATCCTTCAGGAACTCGATAATCTCCTGCAACTCTTCCTTGGCTTCATCGGTTCCGGCCACATCTTTGAAGGTGGCCTTCTTCTGCTGCGCGGAGAGCAGTCGTGCGCGCGACTTGCCGAAGCTCAGCGCCTTGTTCCCACCAGCCTGCATCTGGCGCATCAGGAAAAACACAAATCCCGCCAGCAGCAGAAGCGGCAACGCATTAAGCAGAATCAGCACCCAATCCCCGCTGTGCACCTCTTTGACCTTGATCTGCACAGCCTTATCGCGCAACGTTTTCGCCAGGTCCGGCGCGGCTTCCTTGAAAATGGTGGTGTGGAATTTCCGGTGGTCCTTGTTGTACTCGCCCTGCAACTCATAGCTGTTCGGCGAGAGGTACACGGTGACCTCTTTGACGTCGCCTTGATCCACCTTAGCCATGAACTCGCTATAGCTGGGCTCTTCTTCACGCGCCTGCGCCCCGTTGGCGGACACCAACTTCCAGAGCATCACGCCCAGAAACACAATTGAAATCCAGAATAGAACGGTCTTTGCCGTGGAACTGGTGTTCACTGTAACCTCGCTCGATCCCCAACCAACCGCAACCTGCCGCCCATCCTACTAGTGCAACGCAAAATCGCTCTCGGCACAAATCCTATTTTCGCGGAGCCGCTTACTTCTTTCGCTTCTGCGCCCGGCGGCCCTTGCCACTGCTACCAGCCCCGTTGCCGGACGCCGCGGACAGCCCGCGCCCGTTCCGCCCCGTGCCGTTCGCGGCCGCCAAACCGTAACCAACCCACGTACTATTAGATGCAGACCGGAACCCAAAGTAATCGGGCTCCAGGTCCACCCGCCGTCCCTCCGGCTTGTCCAGCAGCACCGCCAGCCGCAACGACCGCGGTTTGCTTTCACCGAGGCGTCGCAGCAAAAAGTCCTGCGTCACCCCGCTTTCCAGCACCGCGTCCACCAACAGCACGTCGCGGCCCTTCAAATCCGGTCGAATGCCAAAGAAAACTTCGCGCCGTGCGCGCCCGCTGTGTTCCACGTCCCGCACATCCTCGCGCACGAAATGACAGACCGTCGGACCCGCCAGGTGCCGCACCAGATCCGCGGCAAACATAAATCCCCGGTCCAGCGTAATCACCACGTCCAGCCGGCGCCCCTGACTGTGCCGCGAAATCTCCCGGCCCATCTTGGCCACCTGGCTGCCGATGCGCGCCGGCGAAAACGCCGCGCTCACAGTGCTTCCTCTGCGATCACCATTGCCGTTCTGGTTCCTTCGCCAGCGGCGTATCCTGCCGCCACTGGAAAACCGCGCGCCCAGACAATAATGCCGTCGCTGCTCAGCACCGGCCAGCCGTCACGTTCCCAGCGCGAGATGCCCTTTTCGTTGAGCAAGCGTTTCAGCTTGTGAACGCTGCTCCGTCCCTGCGGTTGCAGCCGGTCCCCGGGCCGCCAATTGCGCAACACCAGTGCGGACTTTGACAATCGGGCGCAATCCACCATTGCGCCCGTGTCACTAGTTTCGCTCCTCTTGCGGGGCCAGTCAATCTTTGTAAAGCGAAAAGCGCGCATCAGTGAGGGTATGGCGATTTTTACTCCGGCTTCTTGTTCCCCTTGCGCGCGCGCTTCCCGTTCACCTTTTGGCTCAACCTGCGCTGCGTTTTCCAGCCGCACCTCATATTCGTACGTGATCCCGGATTGTCCGGCGGACGCCTGCGCGGATTTGCCGCGACGTTTTCCGCCTTGCGCTGCGGTCGGTGTCCCGTGAAACAAGCCATGAAACGACAGCGCGTCTTTCTCTCGTCGCACCTCGACGCCGCCCGGAAGCCGCAGCGATTTGCCATTCTCGCCATCGCGAGCCAATCGCAGAACGCTCGCGACGTGTTGCGCGCCCAGTTCCCCCTCGCGCACCTTACAACTTTGGACCATCTTCCGCACCATGCGTCCGCGCAAACCCGGCGCCGTCCCCTCGCCGATCAATTCTTCCCGGCGGATTCGTAACACCCGCTCGTCGGCGCCCTGGACGACGCTGCTCGCCCCGTTGGCCGCCAATTTGCGCGCCGTCGCCGCTTTCAGGAACTCCTCGTCTTCGCGCGCATGCTCCGCCAGCATCGCCAGGTGTGCTACGACCTCTGCCTGAAATTGATTTTCAAGAAACGGGATGAGTTTTTCCCGAATGCGCGCCCGCATCCGCGTCGAATCCAGATTCGTGGCGTCTTCGCGCCAGCCTTGCTTGCGCGAACGAAGATACTTCCGCAGCTCCGCACGACGAACGTCCAGCAATGGCCGCAGCACGCTGCCGGAAACCGGGTGAACGCCCGCCAGGCCGGCGAGTCCCGTCCCGCGCAGGAGGTGCGCCAGCACCGTTTCCGCCTGATCATCCATCGTATGGGCCGTCGCCACAAAATCCACGCGCTGCTCCGCGACCAGGCGCTGGAAAAACGCATAACGTTCGCGCCGCCCAGCGTCTTCAAGATTCCGCTTGGCGCTCTTCGCCACGGCTTTTATATCGCCGCCCGCCGGATAAAATGGCATCCCGTATTTTTCCGCCAATTTCTGTACAAATCGTTGATCCCCGTCAGCCGCTTTACCGCGCAGTCCGTGGTGAAAATGCACCAGGGCGAGTTCCAGCGGCGCAATTTGCGGCGCAGCTTTTCTGGCGCGCCATTCCTCGCGCGCCTCGATCAGCAAGCGCAGCAACGCCACAGAATCCGCCCCGCCAGAAACGGCCACACCAATGCGCGCGCCAACACGCAGTTCTGCAAGCTGCCGCAGCTTCGCCAAAACGCGCTGCGGCAACAAATTCGTTGCAGGCCTATCTTGTTTTTTCGCGCTGCGCATCTTCGTTGCGTCCTGGAAACGTCGCCGCCCGTTTCCAGGAGCGTCCGCGTATCCTACCATCGCTCATGCACTTACAGGCACTCTGTGCATTGGTGTGGAAATCTGTAAACAAGTGTTGACAATCCAAAGCCTCCCTGAGATACTCTCCTAGTTGTATGTAGCCTTTCTGCACGACAGGGAGGTCTTGCTCTTTGACAACCGATACGATGTGCCAGAATCCGTTCGAAACCAATCGCGCTTTTCGAGCCCGATTGGTCTGAGTAAATCGAGCGACATTAATTCGCCTGAGAGGCTGCCTGGGATTCATATCCCGGGATTTTTTTTCCTCAGGCAACCAGCTTCAAACGAGAGTTTGATCCTGGCTCAGAACGAACGCTGGCGGCGTGNNCGGCGCACGGGTGCGTAACACGTGGGTAATCTGCCCTTCGATGGGGAATAACCCCGGGAAACCGGGGCTAATTCCGCATAACATTCCTAAGACTTCGGTCCCTGGACTCAAAGCCGTAAGGCGTCGATGGAGGAACCCGCGCACGATTAGCTAGTTGGTGAGGTAACGGCTCACCAAGGCTTTGATCGTTAGCTGGTCTGAGAGGATGGCCAGCCACACTGGAACTGAGACACGGTCCAGACTCCTACGGGAGGCAGCAGTGGGGAATCTTGCACAATGGGCGAAAGCCTGATGCAGCGACGCCGCGTGGGGGATGAAGCATTTCGGTGTGTAAACCCCTTTCGACCGGGAAGAATACCTAGCAATAGGGGTGACGGTACCGGTAGAAGAAGCCCCGGCTAACTACGTGCCAGCAGCCGCGGTAATACGTAGGGTGCGAGCGTTGTCCGGATTTATTGGGCGTAAAGGGCTCGTAGGCGGCCTGTCGCGTCGGAAGTGAAAGCCCACTGCTTAACGGTGGGTCTGCTTCCGGTACGGGCAGGCTGGAGTATGGCAGGGGAGACTGGAATTCCTGGTGTAGCGGTGGAATGCGCAGATATCAGGAGGAACACCGGTGGCGAAGGCGGGTCTCTGGGCCATTACTGACGCTGAGGAGCGAAAGC
>PMOV01000180.1 GCA_003161195.1 Acidobacteriota bacterium
AAGCCACCATCGTACCCTTGTACCTGCACGGCCCAGACTCCGGCACTGGCGCGGTCTTCAAATCCATATCAATATAGTTCGCCACAAAAAGGTCCAGCTTCCCGTCGCGGTCATAATCGAAAAACGCGCACCCGGTATTCCAGCGCTTTCCATTCCCCGCCACGCCCGCCTTCTCGCTCACGTCGCTAAACGTCCCGTCCCCATTGTTGTGATACAAAACATTCTTCCCGAAATACGTCACGAACAAATCTTCGTACCCGTCGTTGTCGTAGTCCCCAACGCACACCCCCTGCCCCCAGCCGGAATGCGCCACCCCCGCCTTCACCGTCACGTCCGTAAACGTCCCANNCCATCGTTGTCGTAGTCATAAAACGCCACGCCGCAACCGGTGGTCTCCAACAAATATTTATTCTTATGCTCACCGCCAAACATCGTCTTCGCGTTAAGCCCCGCCTCCCGCGCACAATTCACAAACGAAACGCCCAATTCCTTTGGTAACGTAGGCATTCCTGCCTGCGTTCCCAACTCCTCAGGCCGCGCTGGCATCGGTGGCACAGCCAATCCTGGCTGTGCGCCTTCCCCTCCCAATGTTCCCCCGCGCCCCAGCCCATTCCCCGGCCGCGCCAACGCCAGCACATTCTCCAGCGACAACACCACCGCCGACCGGCTCAACGATTTCAGAAATCCCCGCCGCGAATCAAACAAGCCTAATCACCCTTCCCAAATCGTCTTTCTAGGGGGCGCAGCATGCTGCGCCCCGGCTAGCCCGGGCGTACTTTGCTAGTACGTCCGTTGTTTCCTTTGCGCAACTCGGCGCCCTGCCTCTCCACGTTATCTTTGCCCTTCTCCGGTCTTGTTACCCCTCAGCGCTCCATTTTCCACCGAACAGACTCATCATCCGCGACTCGTGCTAGACTCCCTTCGCTCCACCATAGTAAGGCATCCACTCCTTGCCAGCTCCCGAATCAGCACGGCCCACACACAACCCCGCACGCGGCAATCAAGAAATCTCTACCCACCTCCCAAGCGCAGGCTCTCTCATAAACGTAAGACGGAGCCTGTCATCCCGAGCGCAGCGAGGGATCTGCTTTCCCCGCTTTGCGCTTCCCCTCGCCGCTCTGCTTCTATGCTGCGCGTTCTTCTCCCAAGCTGCGTCGCACGCGCAACAGGGTCCAGCCGCCCCCAAACAGGCTGCCTCCTCTCCATCCCTCGAACTCACCCGCCCCGTCCGCCCCTGGGAATTCCTCTCCGCCGTCGGCACCCAAGCCGCCCTCTTCGGTAACGAATCCGGCACCGTCGAAGCCTGGGTCTACCCCCTAAAAATCCTCCGCGACCTCCATCTCCGCATTCACACCGACGCGCGCATCCTCGACGCCTCCACCCTCGCCCGCACCATCACCGCGCATCCCGAATCCGTCACCATCCTCTACACCGGCGACACTTTTAATATCCGCGAAACCTTCTTCACCCCCGTCGACGAACCAGGTTCCCTCATCAAACTTGAAATCGAAACCGAACACCCCCTCGAAATCGAAGTCCTCTTCCAGCGTGATTTCCAACTCGAATGGCCCGCAGGCCTGGGCGGCACTTACACCTACTACGACGCCCCGCGCAAAGCCTTTTACCTCGGCGAAGAAACGAAAAAGTTTGTAGCCCTGGTCGGCTCCCCCACCGCCACGCAGCCGCAACTCGAATACGCCACCGACTTTTCCGCCTCCGATCAAAACGGCTTTTATCTAGGCGCCACGCAAAAAGGCAAAGAAACCAAGCTCATCGCCATCGCCGCCTCCATCGACGGCCCCGCGCAAGCCGACCTCACCTATCAACACCTCCTCGCCGATTCCGAAGCTCTCCTCGCCTCCTCCGCCAAATATTATCGCGACTATCTCGCCCGCACCGTCAGTCTCGATCTTCCCGACAAGCAAATCCAGCAAGCCTACGATTGGTCCCGCATCAGCGAACTCCAGGGCGTAGTAAAAAATCCCTACCTCGGCACCGGCATCGTCGCCGGCTATCGCACCTCCGCCAGCAGCCAGCGCCCCGGCTTCGCCTGGTTTTTCGGCCGCGATTCCATGTGGACCTCCCTGGCCTTCGATGCCGCCGGCGATTTCACCAGCACCCGCCTCGCCCTCGATTTTCTAAGCAGAGTCCAGCGCGCCGACGGCAAAATCCCCCACGAAATCTCCCAAAGCGCCAGCTTAATCCCGTGGTTCACGCACTATCCCTACGCCTGGGCCTCCGCCGACGCCACACCTCTCTACATCATCGCCATAAACGACTACGTCACCACCAGCGGCGACGTCGCCTTCGCCAAAGAAAAATGGCTCAGCCTCCAGAAGGCCTACTCCTTTCTGCGATCCACCTACGACGCCCACGGCCTTCCGCAAAATTTCGGCATCGGCCACGGCTGGGTCGAAGGCGGCCCGCTACTCCCGGTGAAAACGGAGCTCTATCAAAGCGGCTTAGGCCTCCAAGCGTTGCGCTCGCTGTCCAATCTAGCCAAACTCACCGGCAACGATTCGCAAAGCACGGAGCTCGCCGCAACCTTTGATAAGCAGAAGTCTTTTCTCAACGAAGCCTTTTGGCTATCGCAAAACAAGCGCTTTGCCTTCGCGCTGGACAAAGACGACAAGAAAATCGACGAGCCCACCGTCCTCTCCACCGTCCCCATGTGGTTCGGTCTGCTCGATCCAGACAAGGCCAACTGCATGATCGACGAACTCGCCAAATCCACCCACCAAACCGACTGGGGCATGCGCATCATCGGCAACGACAACCCCAAATACAGCGCCGGCGGTTACCATTTCGGCGCCGTCTGGCCCCTCTTCACCGGCTGGGCCAGCGTCGCCGAATATAACTATCATCGCGAAGCTCCCGCCTACGCCAACCTCCGCGCCAACGCTCTCCTGGCCCTCGACGGCGCGCTGGGCCACACTACCGAAGTCCTCAGCGGTGAGTACTATTCCTCCCTCTCCACCAGCTCCCCGCACCAAATCTGGTCTGCCGCCATGGTCGTCAACCCCATCCTCCGCGGCATGCTCGGCCTCAGCACTGACGTCCGTGCGAACACCATTTCTTTGGTGCCCCATCTGCCCGCTGGTTGGAACTCCTTTTCTGCTCGCCACCTCGCCGAAGGAAACTGTGTCGTCGACCTCGAATACCGCCGCAGTTCTGATTCCATCACGTTGCTGGCCACCGCTGAGGCCATTTCCGATATCAGCCATTCGCAAACACCTTGTGCTTTGGATTTCGCTCCCGCCATCAGCCTGCGCGCGCAGGTGACCGGCGCCGACCTCGGCCATAGCCTCGCTCTTCCGATCAATGTGCAATCGAATGCCAACGATCAACACCTGTTTTTGCACCTGCCGCTGCAACGTGGCCTCAACACCATCACCATTCATCTGCGCGATGACTTTACGATCGACTACGAATCGCACTTGCCGGGGCTCGGCAAGGCCAGCCGGGATCTTCACATTCTTTCCCAGGAGTGGTCTCCAACCCGCGATCGCCTGACTCTTCGGCTCTCCGGGATCGCTGGCGAGGAATATTTCCTGAACGTCTTAGGCGCCGGACAAATCTCCGCGATCGACGGCGGCGCACTCAGCGATAGCAAGGACGATGCTCCCCGCATCCGCGTCCGGTTCCCGGCCGGGCAGCCCGACGGTTTTGTAAATGCCGCGCTCACCATCCATTTCAAATCCAGGCACCGCACCGTGCGGAAATCTTAGCGGTGAGTCTTTATAGCCATTCCGAGGAGTGAAAAAAACATGAAGAACAGTAAATCAATCTGCGCCGTGGCACTGTTTATGCTGCTGTTTGGCCTTCCCCCCGCCGCTCATGCCCAGCATCAACCAGTAGACGCCGAAGGCCACCAGTGGTGGCAACACGCCGTCGTCTACGAAATCTACCCCCGCAGCTTCGCCGACAGCGACAACAATGGCTTTGGCGATTTAAAAGGTATCGACCAGCATCTCGACTATCTAAAGCAACTCGGCATCGACGCCATCTGGATCACCCCCTGCTTCCCTTCTCCGCAAGTCGATTTCGGCTACGACGTCTCTGACTACGACGCCATCGACCCGCTCTACGGCACGCTCAGCGATTTCGACAAGCTCGTCGCCGATGGCAAACAACGCCACATCAAAGTCATCCTCGATTTCGTCGTCAACCACACCTCCGACAAGCATCAATGGTTCATCGACTCCCAATCCTCAAAAACTTCCCAGCACCGCGACTGGTACATCTGGCGCGACGGCAAGGGTGGCGATGGCAAATCGCCTGAAGGAATTGCCCAGCCACCCAACAACTGGCTCTCCACCTTCGGCACCCCGGCATGGACCTTCGACGCCAAAACCAATCAGTATTACTACCACTACTTCTATCCCGAGCAGCCCGACCTCAACTGGCGCAATCCCGCCGTCGAAAACGCCATGCTGGACGTAACTCGCTTCTGGTACAAGCGCGGCGTGGCCGGCTTCCGCCTCGATGCCGTCGACACCCTCTACGAAGATCCCGCCCTCACCGACAATCCCCCCGCCCCCGGCACCGATAAATTCGGCCGCGCCAATCAAATCGAGAAGTACAACAAAAAGCTCCCCGAAGTGCACGACGCCATGCGCGCCCTCCGCAAGACCGCCGACGAATATAACTCCGTCCTCATCGGCGAAACCTGGACCTCCAACGTCTCCCAACTCAAGGATTACTACGGCGCGAACCACGACGAACTGCAAATGCCCATGGATCTGATGATGACCGAATTCAAGGGCTTGCACGCGCAGCAATATCGCGACCACATCGCCGCCGTGAACGCCGCCGGCCAATGGCCCGTCTACGTCATCACCAATCACGACATCATCCGCTCCTACACGCGCTACGGCGATGGCGCGCACAACGACGACATCGCCAAAATGATGGCCGCTCTCTACCTCACCCTGCGCGGCTCCGCCATCATGTATTACGGCGAAGAACTCGGCATGGAGAACAACGACCCGAAAAGCCGCGAAGACGTACAGGACCCCATCGGCAAAATCGGCTGGCCCGTGGAGAAAGGCCGCGATGGCGAACGCACTCCCATGCAGTGGACCGACGGCCCCAACGCCGGTTTCAGCAAAGCCAAACCCTGGCTCCCGGTTCCCGCAAGCGCGCAAACCCACAACGTCGAGACGGAAGCCAAGGATCCCGACTCCATGCTGAATTTCTATCGTAAGCTGCTAGCTATGCGCCACAACGAGCCAACACTGCTCGAGGGCGACTACTTCCCGCTCAACAACGACGACCCCAATGTCCTGGCCTATCTCCGCCGCTACAAAGGCGAAGCCACGCTGGTGGTCCTAAACATGTCGGCCACTCCGCAAAAGGTAGGCTTCGATCTCGCCCCCGCGGGATTTGCCACGCCAAAGCTGACGGAATCGCTCAACAACGCTCACGCAAAAACAGCAGCTGGAGCCGATGGCTTGTCCATGCAACCGTTCGGCATGTTCATCGCCAAAGTCACACAGTAACTATAGCGGTATAACTACTACATAGTAATCGTGCGCCTACCCGCGCGGGCCGCCAAGCCTCGCCCGAACCCCATATTTGGCCCACCATACAGTGAACTTAACCCTAACAGAATGAACACTTACCAAAATCCGGCCTGCAAGCCCATTAGAATCAACACTTACAAAAATAATCTACCTATTATTTTGTAAGCCTATCTTAATCAATAACTTACAAGCGTTACCCCACCCCCCCTGGGGTGTCCGAATCGCTCTCTACTCCGCAGCGCGCCATTTCGTCGCCATCCCCATTTCGCCCACGATCTCCGCTAATTTGGCCCGGATTTCGCCGTCCCTGAATTCCGTGGCGGCGCATTTGCCCCTGGCAAATTTGTAGGCGCCGAATTTGTAGGTGCCGCATTGGCTGGCCGCGAATTTGCCCCCGGTGGAGTTATTGGTGGCGTGCATTTCGCCTGCCCCGATTGCAGCGACGCCAGCATACTGCGGCCGGCGGACGAATCCGGATTGAATTCGAGCACCCGCACTAGCGTAGCCTGCGACTCTTCGGCGTGCCCGCTGACGCAGTACGCGCGTGCAAGGTTAAGTCCGAGGCCGCTGCGCTGCGGCGCCCGCTCAAACGCCGGCCTCCACAAGGTGATCGCGCGCTCCAGGTGCCCGGCATTGGCTTCCAGTACCGCCAGATTCGAGGCCGCGTCCACCAGCAGCGGATCGACGCGCAGCGCATGTTCATAGTGTTCGCGCGCCTTGTCCAGCTCTTTCCTGCGCTGCTCGACGAAACCCAGCGCCGTCAGCAGGGCGGGATCGTCGGGCGCTTGCTGCAGCGCCTGCGGCAGCAATTTTTCTCCCTGTATCGATGCGTCGCGCGAACCGCCCTCCGCCAGCGCTACCCAAGCGAGTGTCAGATCGCGAATGTTGGCGGGCTCCTCCGTTGCTGGAAAGAGTTTCAGTTGCGGTTCGGGCGGCGGCTCATGGGACAACTCGAAACCGTTTCCCACGGATTGCAACGGCATGGCCGGGACGCGCAGGATGCGATGGTCGCTCGATTGCGTGTGCGCCACGTCGGTGGTCACGCGCGGCATGTGGCACTGCGTGCAGTCCTGCTGCTCGGCGTGATGCTTGGCGGCAAACGGTTCGCCGTGGCAGGCGAGACATTTCGCGCGATAGAACGCCACGCGTTGCTCCGGCGCCGGCGACGAGTGCGGATCGTGGCAACTGGTGCAGGTCATGGCGTCGCCCGTGACGCGCTTGCATTTGCTCTGCGCCAAGGCCTCAAATTGGCTGACGGCGCGCACGTTTTCCTTGCCATCGCCCGTCAATACAAAATAGCGCACAAAGTCGGAAAGGTTTTCGCCCGGCTGAAACTGGTAAAGGTGTTTGCCGGGCTGCTCGATAGCCGCGTTGCCTTCGAGGTGGCAAGCCATGCAGACCTGGTCGCGCCGCGCAGGTGAAAGTTTTGCGGGATTTACCACCCCGGCGTCGATGTTGGTCCCTTTGCCAGCGGAGGCGGCGGCGATATGNNCCCGCGCCATGACACCGCTCGCAGGTGATCCCAGCGTGAGCAAAGACCGGCGAAGGATACTTATTCTCCGTGCCGGCGATAGGTGGCTGCGCCCCACTGGTATGGCACGCCAGGCAGGACGACATAGCCGGAAGGTTCAGCGGCATTTCGCGCGCGTGTTGATACGCCGGAGCCATGTCCCAAGCCGAAGCTTTCTGCGAATACAAATTGATGGGCGACTCAAAGAGAAAATCGTCGTCAGAAAAAAGATACGTCTTGCCCCGATGACCAGAGCCAATGAAGTACAGGAGCTTTCGTTTGCCGTGCAGCGAATTTTTCCCATCGCGATCAAAACTGAGCCAGGCGTCGCCATCTTCCAGATACACGCGATAGTGCACGCCAGAGGTGTCGTGCTGAAATTCTCCAGGCGCGAAATCCTGCGTGGCGGGGCCGCTGGCTCTCGCCATCGCTGTCGTGGAATAAGACGCAAAAATTTCCGCGTGACACTTGGCGCAAGCGTCGCTGCCCGCAGGCGGAGCAGCGGGAGCAGTCTGCGCTGAGGCCGTGCCTGAGGAAGGCGCCGCCCCTGCGGAAGGCGCGCGAGGAGTCTTGCTCGGCGTTTGCGCTGCGGCTGGAGCGAATGCCGGGATACACCGGAGCGAAACACACAGCAGGAGAAACGCTAGAGAAGGGCCGCGGGTTGGCATCGCCGAACATACTATAGCAACGGCAGATGCAGCGGCAAAACGCCCGCGGGGGCGGTGGCGATTGCGCAGCAGTGGCGCGCGGAATCGTTGACCTTGGGACGACGGTTGGTTAGCGTGGAGGTGTGGCGGAGCGCCTCCCCGCGCTGCGCGGAGCGCACCCCTTACCGGTGGGAGTAACCAGTGGCCAACCCGATTATTACCCTGACAACGGATTACGGGACGAACGATCATCTGGCAGGGACGCTCAAGGGCGTGATTCTCAAGATTGTGCCGGATGCCACCGTGGTGGACATCACCCACCAGGTGAACCAGTTCGATTTGCTGGATGGGGCGCTGGCCATTGGCTCCAGCTACCACTATTTTCCGCTGCGCACCATTCACGTGGTGGTGGTGGATCCGGGCGTGGGGACGGAGCGGCGCCCGCTGCTGGTCAGCGCCGGCGGGCAATATTTTGTGGCCCCGGATAATGGCGTGCTTTCCGTGATCTACGCGCGCGAGCACGACGTGGTGGTGCGCCACGCCAACGTGGCGCATTATTTCCTGCAGCCGATGAGCAACACGTTTCACGGGCGCGATGTGTTTGCTCCGGTGGCGGCGTGGCTCGCCAAGGGTGCGCAGATCGCCAGCATGGGCGACGAGATTACCGACTACAAGAAATTTGCTTTGCCGCGGCCGAAGTCTTCCAATGGCTTGGTGAAGGGCCTGGTAATGCGCGTGGATGCGTTCGGCAACTTGATGACCAATTTCCGCGCAGAGGATTTACCGGCCGGGGCGCTCACCGGCGGGCAGGTGAATTTGCAGGTTGGAACCCACGCCGTGTCGCGCATGGTGGAGACGTTTGCGCAGGGTGCGAAGAGCGAACCGGTGGCGTTCGTGGGATCCAGCGGCTATGTTGAGATCGCGGTGAATAAAGGGAATGCGGCGCAAACCCTGGCGATTGGGCGAGGCGCGCCGGTGGTTCTGAATAAGTAGAGCTCGGCGGTGTTCGCACCGGGCGGTAAATTTCCTTCCTTGTTCGATGGGCGGCATGCTGCGCCAACACAAACGGAAAACAAAATACTCAGCGGGTGGCGGCGAGTTGGCTGCGTGTGCGCGGATCGAGCCAGTCGCGCCAGGCGTCGCCGAGTAAGTTGAAGGCCAGCACGGCGGTCATGACCGCCAGCGCGGGAAATACCGCCATGTGCGGGGCGTCGAAGAGGTGATTGCGGGCATCATTGAGCATGGCGCCCCAACTGGGCAGCGGGGCCAGCACGCCGAGCCCGAGAAAGCTGAGCGTGGATTCGGCAAGGATGGCGCCGGCCATGCCGATGGTGGCCTGGATCAAGATGGGCTGCAGGATATTCGGCAGGACGTGACGGCGCAGGATGCGCGCGTGCGAAGCGCCGAGAGAACGCGCGGCCAGCACAAATTCCAGTTCCTTTACTTTTAAAACTTGCGCGCGCGCCAAGCGCGCATAGCCGGCCCATCCGGTGATGATCAGCGCGAGGATGACCTTGCCGATGCCTGGGCCGAGGAAAGCCGCGAAGGCGATGGCCAGCAAAATTCCCGGGAAGGAGAGGAACGCGTTGATGAGCAGAAGGTTGATGAAGCGGTCGAACCAGCCGCCGGCGTAGCCCGCGAGCATGCCGATGAAGAGCCCGACGGAACCGCAGCCGCAGACGACGCTGATAGCGACGAGGAGCGAGATGCGCGCGCCGTAGAGCACGCGGGAGAGAATGTCGCGGCCAAGTTCGTCGGTACCAAAGAAATGCGCAAGGCTGGGAGCCTGGAGGCGGTCGGGAAGACTTTGCGCGGCGGGGTCCGCGGGCGCCAGCCACGGGGCGAAGAGCGCGGCGAGCAGCAGCAGAATGGCGACGGTGAAGCCGACGCGGGCGAGGATGCTTTGCGCGAGGAACTGGCGCAAGGCGTGGGAACGAGCGCCGCTACGCGGCGAGGCGGCGGCCAGTGACGGCAAGGATGCCGGCGTCAAACTCATGCTGTGCTCATGCCAGGCGCACGCGCGGATCGACGAAGGAGTAGAGCAGATCGGTGAAAAGATTCACGAGCACGTAGGAAACGGAAATCACGAGAATGCAGCCCTGCAGCAACGGATAATCGCGCGAAGAGATCGCTTGCACGGTAAGGCGGCCGATCCCAGGCCAGGAAAAAATCGTTTCCGTGACGATGGTGCCGGCAAGCAGGGTGCCGAATTGCAGGCCGAGAATGGTGATGACGGGGATGAGGGCGTTGCGAAAGGCGTGGCGGAACAGGACGGCTGCGGTGCCCAACCCCTTGGCGCGAGCGGTGCGCACGTAATCGCTGGACAGTTCCTCGAGCATGGCGCCGCGCACCATGCGCGTAAGAATGGCCGCGAGGGCCGCACCCAGGGTGGCGGCCGGCAGGATGTAGCTGAGCGGACCGGCGCGTCCGGAGACCGGCAGTATGCCGAGTTCAATCGAGAAAATTAAAATGAGCACGGGGCCGAGCGCGAAGTTGGGCACCGCAAGTCCGAAAAGCGTGAAGACGCCGACGGCGCGGTCCGCGAAGTGCCCACGGCGGTACGCGGCGAGAATGCCGGCAGGAATGGCGATGGCGGCGCAGACGAACAGCGCCAGGAAAGCGAGCTGCAGCGTGGCGGGATAACGCTCAAAAATGACGCGCCGCACAGGCGCCTGATATTTCAGCGATTGGCCCAGATCGCCATGCGCAAGCTGCCGCAAGTAGTGGCCGTATTGCGTGAAGAGCGGCTGATCCAGATCAAGCGCGTGGCGCAGCTGGGTAAGTTCGCCGGGCGCGGCGCCTTCGCCGAGCATTTGTTCCACGGGATCGCCGGGCACGATGTGAATCATCAGAAAGACCAAGGTAAGGACGAGCCACAGCGCGGGAAGGGTGAGCAGAAAACGCTGCGCGAAATGACGGGCGATGTGTAGGAGCGGCCTCAGGTACGCACTCCGGTGGACTCTGCGTCTTTCTTCTCTTTTTCCGCGGCGGCTTCCGCGGGCGTGAGTTTTTTGCCGCCGGCAGGTTTTACCGCGGCGGGATGCTGCGCCGCCGGCGAGGTTTTCCCCGCAACCGGCGTGTCGCCAGTCTCGGACTTCTCTGGCGGCGTGGCCACGGAAGTCTTCGTGAGCGTCCCGGGCACGCGCTGAATTTTCACCCGCGCCACGCGTTTGCCATCCATCTCGACGACGCTGAAGCGCGAACTACCAAAATCAAAACTCTCGCCGCCCCTGGGAATGAAGCCGAGCTGGTCCAACACGAAGCCGCCGACGGTGGCATACGCCGGATCCTCGGGAATGGTGATGTCGTACTGCGTCTCGAGNNGCGGCGTCAAAAATCACCGCGCCGTCCGCCAGCGTCAAAGGGCGCTCCACCACGTCAAACTCATCGTGAATCTCGCCGACCATCTGCTCAAGAATATCTTCCAGCGTCACGAGGCCGAGAATGCTACCAAACTCGTCCACCACCAGCGCCAGCCCAATGTGGTGCGAGCGCAATTCAATGAGCAATTCGTTGGCCGGCTTGGTTTCGGGGACGATCAGCACCTCGCGCAACACGCGGCGCAGATCGAAGTGCGGGGGGCTTTGCCGGTCTTCGAGGCAGCGTTCGCGGTCCAGCAAAATCCACAGCATGTCCTTGATGTGCACGAAGCCGAGGATGTGGTCCTGCGAGCCGCGATACACCGGAATGCGCGAGCGCTGCGTGGTGGCGAAGGCGCGCATCACATCGTCGAGCGAAGCCTCCACCGGCAAGGT
>PMOV01000149.1:0-10882 GCA_003161195.1 Acidobacteriota bacterium
CCGACGATGTAGATCGCGAACGTTGGCGGCGTGTGGTACAGGGATTTTTCCTTGATCTGCGTGCGGTATTGCAGCAGCGTGGGCAGATTTTTGTCGGCCCGCTCCGCGAGCTCCTTGCGAATGATCACGATGGTGACGCCGGAGGGGCCGAGATTTTTCTGCGCGCCGGCGTAGATCAGTCCGAATTTCGCGACGTCGATCGGTTTGGACGCGATGTCGCTGGACATGTCGGCGACCAGGGGCGTGGCGCCGGTCTCCGGGATTTGCCGCCACTGTGTGCCCTCGATGGTGTTATTGGTGCAAATGTGTACGTAGGAAGCGTCGGGGGAAAAATTGATTTCGTCTGTGCGCGGCACGCGCGTGAATTTTTGCGCTTCGGTGCTGGCGGCAATGTGGTGCGCGAATCCTTTCTTAAGTTCGCCGATGGCTTTTGCCGTCCACATGCCGGTATGCAACACGTCGATGGGCTTGCCGGCCAGCGCGAGATTCGCGGGAGCCATGGAAAATTGCATGCTGCCGCCGCCNNTGACTCATTTCCATCACGGACATGCCGCTCCCGCGCCAATCCAGCAGTTCCTCGCGGATGCGCTCCAGCACGGGGAGCGGCAGAGCCCCGGGGCCGGCGTTGAAGTTAAAGACGCGCTTGGAACTTTTCTCAGGTTGCATAGCGGTGGTGGAAGACGAAAGCACGATGGCAATTCCTTTCCAAGTGAACGAATGTGCGGCAGACGCAAAGTTTGCGAAGCGGGCAGCAATTCAGAATACCAGAAAAGGCCGCGAGCCTCGGGGAGGGGATGGAGGATAGCGCGGCGAAACCAGAAAGCAGCGCGAGCGTGCGACACCAGCCGCGTTGACAGCTTCTCGCCGCCTTCGTTAGACTAACTGCAACACCATCAGAGACTTCTCTCTGCGATTCCCCGGTAGCTCAATGGTAGAGCGTTCGGCTGTTAACCGAAATGTTGGAAGTTCGAATCTTCCCCGGGGAGCCATTCTAAAATTCGCCCCACCAATCGTTTACGCTACTTTCGCGGAATCAATCGGCACAACGTTTTGTAGCCCAAGTAGCCCATTCAGCGAAAAGCCCAAACCTACGCGCTCGCTCCATTCCTGCCGCCACGGATGTGTGGCCGAGCATCTTCTGAGTTTGGCGATAAAGCTTACGTGGCACGTCCAGCGCGGAATCCGCCGCGATTCCTGCCCGCTGCGCTTTCCACGGCCCGCATAGCGCCAAGAAATTCAGGCGCGGTATACGCGAAGACGGCGAAGACTGGTACCTAATTTCCACAGTTTGCGTTGTAGACTGAGGTTTGGCGAGAATGTAGTATGCCGCCTGAGGGTGCGAAGTCTACAATAATTGAGGGGTCGTTAATGGCCAATCCTCCGGCAGAAGAGGACGGGCTGCGTGAATTGGACGAAAATGATGTCTGCCCTAACTGCGGGGCCGCCTTAGCGGTCGGCGCTCGGCATGTTTATGGCGGTGGAGTATTTTGCAGCTTAGGCTGCGTGGCGGAATTCAACTCCGCAGAGTTAATTGAGCGTCACCGCAAGATACTCGCAGCACTCGAACGGCATCGTAATTCATAGGGGAAAATGGGGAACTCACCGCTATTTCCAGAAGTGTTCGACCGCAAAGGTGAATCGGGAATTTTGCCTTGGCAGGAAATCAAGCAATTGGTCGCGGCGGGCCGCATCAGCCCCGACGTGCCGGATGACCAGATTCAACCGGCAAGCATGGATTTGCGCCTTGGTTCAGAGGCGTACCGTGTGCAGGCGAGTTTCTTACGAGGAAACTCAACAACCCTCATGAACAAGGTGCAGGAACTTCTGGATAGCACCATTGACCTTTCGGAGCCAACGCCCCAATTGCTGGAACCGGGAGTCGTGTACATCATCCCAATCGTCGAAACGCTGAGACTGCCAAGTGACGTACAGGGAATCGCTAACCCAAAAAGCACGACCGGAAGGCTGGACATCTTTACGCGGCTCATCACCGAATGCGGAGACCAGTTCGACCGTGTTCCACTGGGCTACTCGGGCAAACTGTACGTTGAAGTTTCGTCGCGTACGTTCCCCATCCGTGTTCGGGAAGGCATGAAACTGAATCAATTGCGATTTGTGCGCGGCAGTTCGTTAGACCCCGTTCGCAACGGCGCGCTGAGGAAACTGGCCAAAGAGTATCGGTTGGTGCATGAGACGACGCCCACGGCTAACTTCGACGGCGGTATCGGTGATGGCGTTGAAATCAAGGTGGACTTGCAAGGCGAGGATGAATCCAGCGTCGTTGCATACAAAGCAAAGGACTCTCCGCGGGCAATCGAACTAGACAGGGTGAATCATTATGACCCTCAGGAGTTTTGGGAACGTATCCCTCGGCCACCTAAGGGGCGCATCATCCTCTCGCAAGGAGGGTTCTACTTGCTGGCCTCGAAGGATAGAGTCAGTGTGCCCCTCACTCACTCAGCAGAAATGATTGCGCATGACCCAAGCATGGGTGAATTTCGTGTTCACTACGCGGGTTTTTTCGACCCAGGTTTCGGTTTTGGGACTCGCGGCGAAATACCGGGTACAAGGGCCGTGCTTGAGGTTAGAGCCTACGAGGTTCCAATTCTGCTAGAAGACAATGACATAGTCGGGAGGCTTCATTACTACCCAATGGCCGAAATACCGCAAAAGGTCTACGGCGCTTCTATCGGGTCCTCCTACCAACAACAAGGGCTCGCGCTGAGTAAGCAATTCAGGCGCGAGGACCGTCAGCGCGGCTCACTTGGACAACCGCGAAGTATGGCTACAGCTTGACGGATGCGGTCGGACCTAGCGTTTTCGCGTGAAGAGCAATAGATTGGATTCAGCTTGTTCCCCGGTAAGATAGCCTTGCGGCAAACCTGCTAATTCTTCGATATCTGTCGCATTTAGGGGCAGCGTAGATAGAACCGCCTCCCGCGACAAAATCTGTTTGTCGATAATCAGTTCGAATGCCTGTTTCAGCATTCGCGGCTTCTCGACCGGTGTATCTCCATCAAGGGGTTCTTTCAGTTTCCAGCCTCTTCTCGCATAGGAACGCCAGAGGCGCAAGCCGGTATCCTCAGAAATTAGTCCAAGGCGAGCGATATGCATCATCATCATGCCAATGGAGACATTCCACTTGCTCTTGAGAGCCCGCAGCGTATCGAGACTAGGCACGTAAAAGTCGTTCACGAAGGATGATGGCGGAAGTAGAAAATATCCCGCGAAACTATGAGCCTGCTGCTCGATAAGCCGGAAATCCGCTGGTCGCGATAACGACAACTTATCAATTTGTCGGTGAAGGATGACATGACCTAGTTCATGCGCTGCATCGAAGCGCGACCGGGCCGCAGCTCCTTTGTCAGCCCCCAGCACGAAATAGGGTCTGTCCTCCACGGAGTCCCATTCCGAGAACGCATCAAGCGTCTCTGCCGCTAACATGGTGCGCGAAACCACTGCACCTTTATTCTCCAGTAGCCACACCACATTGCTAATTGGACCGTCCCCGAGGCCCCAAAACTTCCTAGTCTCTTGCGCTGCCCGTTGAATATCCTCATCGCTAATCTGAATCGGATTTGCGGGGAACTTCCATGTAGGAAATTGGACAGTTGGCAACTCGACGAGTTCGGATAGAAAGGACACTATCTCTCGTATCCAGCTATAGCGTCGCTCACCCCTGGTGCGGGCGGTTTTGGTCGCACTGCTCATTGACCGGTAGAATATTTTTCTGTGACTCTCGTCGGAAACTGGCCGGAAGAAAAACTCCACAGGTAGCTTGAGAATGGAAGCAATTCTCTCCAAAATCTCAGGCCTCGGTGAGGACGAGCCATTTTCGTATTGAGATATGGCCTGCTTACTGATATCCAGCAATTCGGCCAAGGAAATCATAGTGAGCCCGCGCGCCTCTCGCGCTTGTTTCAATCGGGCCGGGATGAAAATGGGAACGCCCGGAATCATGCGCCTTCCGTTTGCGTCTTTGGCACCTCGCGCAAGCGAACCAAAAGCTCGGCACCAATGACTTCTGTATTGTTGGTCCGAACCGCTTCCTCAATATCAGCAAACCGCCGGAATAAATCAATCGCATGGACGTAACGTGTGCACGATGAGTTAGGAAAGGCGACCGTCATGAATCCGGGGCGCTTCGGCTCCAGTTCATCCGCTCCGTGAAGGAGGATTGCGTAGAGGAGCGCACCTTCCTTGGGCTCCGATTTGTTGCTGCCAAAGAGCTCGTATTGGCTCGATTGCGCGTATGTCTTTCGGAACTCCGCTTGCCGAACGAGAGATTGCGGCGACGCGACTACAGATGCAGTGAGCACGACCTTCCCCGCTGTAATTTTTGTATGATAACTTCCCTCGTTCCAAACTGCTTCAGCCTTCATGGTCGGAAATCGCACGGTGAGATTCCGCCAGTAGCTGTCGAAGTTGGCTCTTCGAATGTAAGGGCTGACGTCGAATGCTTGCTCTCTTGGATAATGCTCAGCGGCGAATTCACGGGCCTCCCGATAAGCAAGGTGTAGGCAATGTCCTGAGAGGCGCATGAAATCTTCCGGAACCGCAGACCAAAATACGTTCTCTAATTCCGCTTGGGAGATAGCCATGGTGGGTTCGTCGCTCCTTAACTGGCGTCCTTAGTCAAGAAAAGTGTCATAATTGGTCATTCTTGTCAAGTAGATTGTCATTAGTCGCCGCCAACGGCAAGTGTGCCGGAACCTCGGGATGGGCGCTAGTAACCAAAGTGGTACGTGATTGGCAGAAGTTTGCGGCGGTGCTAGAAATCATCCAATAATACGTTAGTCGTTTTCCCCCGGACTATGAGCGACGCCAGTGCCTTACTCTATAGCCGACAAACTCGTCATCGCCGTAGCCTCAAGTGCGTTGTTTGACTTGACTGAATCGCATAAGTTTTTTCTGGAGCACGGAGTTGAGCAATACCGAAAGTACCAGAGAGAAAATGAAAAGATTGTGCTCGCCACCGGAGTGGCATTTCCTCTCATTAAGCGGCTGCTCGCCTTGAACGATGGCCACGGCGAAGGTGGCGAAAAAGTGGTCGAGGTTATACTATTTTCGCGCAATGACCCTGATACTGGACTAAGGGTGTTTAATTCAATCAAAGAGCACGCACTAGATATAACACGGGCGGTGTTTGTCAGCGGTCGCGACCCCATCCCGTATCTGCCAGCATTTAACGCGGCACTTTTTCTGTCAGCAAATGAAACCGACGTGAGGAACGCACTTATGCAAAACGCTCCAGCAGGTCAAGTTTTTCCAACAACGTTTGTAGACGATGATGAGCCAGAGTTGCGGGTCGCGTTCGATTTCGATGGCGTCATCACGGACGATTCGGCGGAAGCCATCAATCAAACACAAGGATTGGCGGAATTCCTGCGGTCAGAGCAGGAGAAAGCGGGTGTACCCCACCCGCTGGGGCCGCTTTATCGTTTCTTTTCTGAAATGGCTAAGCTCCAGCAACGTGAAAGAAACAAACAGACTGCGAATCCCGATTACAAACCCCGAGTCAGAATTGCTATCGTGACGGCCAGAAACGCCCCGGCACACGAACGAGTCGTAACGAGCCTTCGAAAATGGGGAATCGAAGTTGATGAGGTTTTCTTTCTGGGGGGACTACCGAAGGCCAATGTTTTGCGCGTGTTCCGCCCTCATATTTTCTTCGATGACCAGAAGCTCCACATCGAAGGTGCGGCTGATATTGCACCATCCGCCCATGTACCTTTTGGATTGGTTAATGATGCCACGGCAAAACTCCGCAAAGTGAATGAGCAAATCGGAGGCAAGGCGGCGGCGGGGCCAAATCAGTAAGACAACACACTGGACCAAGGAGTCCCGGTAAATTGAGACGAAAGGAGTCCTGACGCGGTGACAAAGGCAAACAAACTTACCCGGCCTTTTGCGGGACCACAATTTAGGTCTCAAATCGGAGTAGGCCCTATCCCCACGAATTTTTCTTGGAATTTCAATCCGGACACGAATGAGTGGGAAGTCGTTAGAATAATGCCTGAGGGAACGGATGATGTGGTTGTGTCCGCGAGCCCTTCAAAGGCCGCCGCAGACAACGCCTTGCGCGAGGCAATCGAGAAGGAATATCCCGGCCTCCTTGCTCAACATGGCGGAATAATTCGGTAGCACGCCCGGAATGGTAGCTAGAAGCCTTTGACTTCGTGCAGGGACGGGTCAGGCGTTGCGTTGCTGGCACGGCCCGGTAATCGGGCTAGGCCCCTTGGCCGGGGATTCTGGCCGTGATATTTTCTTCGCGTAGCCCACGTAGCCCATTTAAGGGCGAATTCTAGAATGGTTTTTCCCGCAAGCTGCTACCCGGCAAGGCTTTAGGATTTTCGAACCGAAACCTGTTAACCGAAATGTTGGAAGTTCGAATCTTCCCCGGGGAGCCAAATTTTCGCGTGTCCACGCCAAATCGCATACGATTCCACATTATGATGCGCACTATAGTTTACCTTGCTCATCTTCTTGCGAGCCTAAAAAAAACGCGCCGCCGAATCGGGCGCGAGCGTCGGTCGGGTTGATTGAACGTGCCATGCGCCCTCTGTTGCGGTCGCCCACGCCGCGGCAGCCAAGGCACTTCGATCTGGTTACCTTCGGAGAGGGCGCCATTTTACGCCGCCGGATATCGATAAGGCCGCCGCGCTAATCGAGGCGGAGGATATTGATCGCTTTGGGCGGCTGCCTTAGCCCCCATGCAACTGCCGGGTGTCAACGTATTCATCTTTGGGTGCCGACAAGACGCCCCAGAGCACAATCGATACGCCTCTCGGCGTCAGGGGCTGGTCGAGGCTTCCCCTACCCTTCGTGGTCTGGGAAGATTTGTGCTCCCCGGCGCGAGTCAGGCGCTGATTGACAAATGCCTTCGCTCTATTTTCCGCGCTAACCCGCACACTACAGTAGTTTTCCTCGTCTCACAGGCGGCGTCTCAGTTCATTCGAATGATATCCCACAAGTAATTTAACTTGACATGGCAACAATTCCGTGCTACCGTGTGCTATGTTGTCGAGCCATCGCTTCTTGCGGCGATCCCGCCCAGCTCTCCTCCAGCCCCGAAGCCCTAATAAGCAGTCGCATTACTTTCTGCCGCTGAGCACGGAACACGGGCCACGCCTCACCACGTCACCCACGGCTCACGGAACACGGGTAACGCCCCGCGATGCTTCGCCTCCCACCCGCAAAATTCGCCCTTTAGAATCACAACGATACGAATTGCTCCCCACGCAACCCCTTTCCTTTCACAACGATATGAATTGCCCTACCGGCATACCCCTTGTGCTCCAACCACCCCAAAACCGCAAATGCGATCAGTCTTTGTTTTCAGCAGCTTACGTCGTTCAGCGAAAAACGCCCTAGTTGATCTGCTGATCCTTGGAAAGGCCTTGATTGATGTCCTTCAAGGTTTGGAATCCGTCTTTGACGACCGTTGCTTTGATATTTTCCTTGGTTACGAGCACGGGCTTCAGCAGGATGGCCGGAACCGTTTTTTGTCCATTGCTGATGGTCCGATCCGCATCGGTCTGTTCGCCCTTGGCAAGGTGCACCGCCTGCTCCGCAGCCATCGCCGCTTCGATCGGGACGGGCTTGTAAACCGTCATAGCCTGGGTGCCCTGGGCGACGCATATAATATTCGCCAAATCCGCATCCTGTCCCGACACCAGGACTTTACCGGCCAAGTTATGTTCGCGGAGGGCTTGAATCACGCCGGTGGCCATCCCGTCGTTGGATACGAGAACTGCGGCGATATCACCGTGCGCAGATTCAATCGCTTGCAGCATGTGAAGATAGGCCTCGGTAGGCTGCCACTCTTTGGTATAGAAATCGGCGATCACCTTGATGTCCCCGCGATCTATAGAGGGCCGCAGGACCTTCATCTGTTCGTCATGCAGTGCTTCGGCGCCTTCGTCGTTCGGAGAACCCGCAATCAATACATAATTTCCCTTGGGCGCACGCTGCACCAGATATTCCGCCTGCATCCTTCCGATCTCCACGCGGTCAAAACTCAGATAGAGATCGATATCGCTGTTCAAAGCCAGGCGGTCATAGCTGATCACCTTTATGTTCGCCGCCTTTGCGGCATCCACCATCCGCCCGGCCTTGTTGGTATCGTGGGGCAGCAAAACCAGCACCTTAACGCCGGCGTGGATCATGTCCCTCACTTGCTGGAACTGAAGATCGTCGTCTCCGTTGGCGTCGCTGGAAATCACCTCCGCGCCCGACAGCTTGGCCCGCGCCGTGAAGGAGTCCAGGTCCGTCTGCCAACGCTCCCCCTTCATGGCCTCAATCGAAAAACCTATTTTCAGTTTGTTGGCGTCTTGCGCCGGCAGGGTTTGTGCGTTGAGCAGTGTGGCGGAGATCGCACACAGCGGCGTCAGCATTTTCAGGTATTTTGGCAAAGGACTTCCCTCCACGTTTATGCCGACCATAGCAGCGGGGAGAAAGCCTCGGCAAAGGTTTCCAGTAATCGTGTGACCGGTTCGGTAGTGACGTCTACGCGGCGTAGCCCAGAGGGCGTTGACCAGGACGGTCTGCGTACATGGCAAGGCTCGCGCTGCGAGGGAACTTCGGCCGCGATTCCGAAGGAGAGCTACGAAGAACTGCCAACGGCGGCTAGGACGGACGGCATTTCCGTTTTTGCGATGGACACAAAACTCTCGATGACCGCGGGATCGAACTGCGTGCCGCTGGCTTCCACGAGACGACGCAGCGCTTCGTCCACCGGCATGCCGTCGCGATATGGCCGCGAGGATACCATGGCATCGAAGGCGTCAATCACGGAAACGATGCGGGAACCTATAGGTATTTCCGCACCTTGTAGTCTCGCGGGATATCCCGTGCCGTCGAAGTTTTCGTGGTGGTGCAGCACGTACAGGCTGGTTTGCTCCATTCCCGGAAGATTGCGAATCACCGTCCAGCCGAATTCCGGGTGCCGCTTCACCACTTCGTATTCTTCCGGCGTGAGGCGCCCGGGCTTGTTCAAAATGTGGTCCGGGACGCCGATCTTGCCAATATCGTGCAGCAGCGCACCCATTTCCAGGTCGGACATGCAAGTCTCGGGCACTCCAAGATCCCGGGCCACACGCAAGCCCCATTCCGCGAGCCGCGTACTGTGCACTCCGGTATTGAGATCGCGCAAATCCAGCAGTTGGTTGAACGAACAGACCAGCGCGGTGCGGAAGTTCAGGATTTCGGTCTCGAGTTCCCTGATGCGCAGCTCGTACCGGCGCACGTCGACGCCCGGTTTCAACACCATCGGTATCGTTGGTTCGTGCAGGGCTAACATTTACAGCCCGTTTGCCGTAAGTTCTGCCATAACCACCGCGCGCTGCAGATCGATGCGCCCGTTGCCCATGCCCAACGCCAGCAGCAACTGCGCTTGCGCCAGGTACAGAGAAGCTTGCGATTGTGTAACCGCGGGATACGCGTTGTGGATCAAGTCCACTCCGCCCGCCACCATCGGTGCGCTAAAGGAGGTACCCCAGCCAGCGGCATAGCTGCCGAATGGATACGTAGTAATGATGGCTTCACCGGGCGCGGCAACCCACACGATTTGGTTGCCGTAGTTGGAGAAGGAGGAGCGCTGGTCTTGATCATTCGTCGAAGCCACGCCCATCACGTTCGATAGACCTGCGGGATAAACCATCTCCATCTGCCCGTCGTTGCCGGCGGAAGCCACGAAGATGATGCCGCTCTTTTCGGCGGCGGTGATGGCCGTCGCCAGTTCCTGCGATGGCGAGGTCAAGTCAAAGCTCATGTTGACGATGTTCGCCTGATGCGCGGATGCGTAATAAATCGCCTGCAGAATGTTGGCCAGGCTTCCCGAACCATCTGGACCAAAGGCCTTCAGCGGCATAATCGAGGCCGTGGGCGCCACGAGATGCAGGATGCCCGCGACCATGGTGCCGTGTCCGAAATCCTGATACCCAGGCTGATCCACCATGGCGATGCTGTGCTGATCCACCATGGCAATGGAATGCTGGTTCACCTGACCGGGGGTGCAGTTCACGCACGCAGTTTCTGGTGCGGCAGTGCCTGCCGGCAGATCGTTCATTTCCGACCCGCCGACCTGGTTGCGCGTGAAGTCGTAACCCGGCAGCAGCACGGGCGCCAGGACCGGGTGATTCGGATCCACGCCGGTATCAATGTCCGCGATGATGCCGGAACCGGTCACGCGCAAATTGCTTTGCGCCTCGGCGAGGTTAATGATTTTCACCGCCGGTTGGTTCACATAGCCGTTCCAAACGGTCGACCCGTGGTAAGCGACCGGGGTGGTATCCACCAGACCCGGTGGCGGGGTGGTGGCTTGCGCACCGCCAGTGGCCAGATTGACGGCCTGGTCCAACTCCACCTGGAGCACACCAGAGAGCGAATTGAAAATATTCATGACCTGGTTGGGGTCTTGATTCGATGGGCCAGTGAGGAGGAAGACTTGGTTTCCGGCTCCGTCGAGGGATTGCATTGTAGTGCAGAGTCCGAGATTGCACATCGGCGGGAGGTTCCCCAATCCCCCGGCCGTGTGGACGATGTAGCGGTTGCCCACGGGATTCTGGGAACCGCCTACCGGGGTCACTTTCAGAATGCCCGGAATACCCGCAAGCAGCGTCTGGAGGTAGGAGGCGTTCGCCGAACCGGAAAACGTCAGCAAAAAGTAGTTGTTGGGGGATCCGATGACGGACTGGCTCACTTGGCAGCCATGGAGCAAGCAGACCAGGTTAATGGATGGCGCACCGAGGCTCGTCTGCACCAGGACTTGGGTGCCAGCGGCGTTCGCCGGTTTCACGGCGACAAACGCCAGGAGTAAGGTCAGGCAGAGTATGGTTCGTTTCATCGTTGGGGGCCTCATCGTCCCTTAAAGGTTCAGCCG
>PMOV01000149.1:10920-29247 GCA_003161195.1 Acidobacteriota bacterium
TTGCTACCAAATGCCGCGCCGAACAAGCTGCGCGGCAGCTGGAATCTCAATTTCGATAAAAAATGCGCAGCCCCGCGCCCTCGAGCGGGACCAACAATTCCTCGCTATTGGCCATGGTCAAAGAAAGGCGCAAACCATCTTCGGGGACGAACGCGAGGCTGAATTCCCCGAACCCGTTGGTTGAGGCGGCCGCTAACTCACCATTCTTGCCGCTCAGAACGACGGGAATCGGGGACATCGCGCCCGGCTTATCAGTGGTGGTTACTTGACCCGTCAAATTGACGCGCTCGGAGCGCGGTTCGGGTTCGAAGTTGAGCTCGACGCTGACGGCTTGAGAGCGGTACAAGACCCGCTGCGGAGTGGCTGTTCCGGAACGAATGCCAGCCATCGCGGGCTGCCAGGCACTGTCGAAGACCAGTCGCGCGATGCGCCGCCCGAGTGGCTCCGGGCGCTGCGCTTCCGCGGCGATGGCGAAGGCTTGCCGCACATGTTGCACAGCGGAGGCGGGCGGCTCGGCAGAAAGTTCGCGGCACGCCGAGTCATTCACGCGGTTCCAGAGATCCACTGCGGCGCGGCATTTCACGCAACCACTCGCGAGATGCTGCTCGATGGAGCTGTGCTGCTCCGGTGACGCCTGCTGTCTCGCAAAATCCACCAGTTCCTCCGTTCTGCAGTGCTGGTTTGCGCTTTTCGCCATTTTCCGCGTGGCACCTGTTTCCTGCTTGAAAATAGGGGTGAGCAACCGGCCAAAAAATTGCTTTGCGGCCCTAACTTCCGGGAATTCCGTTAAGTGCTTTGCCTACAATAACAAAGGGTGCCCAATGATACGGATGCGGGTAGCGCTCCCGGACTTCTCTGGCGGCTTGTGTGACGGCCCGGGCCTTGCTATCGATCGCCAGCAATTGGCGGTAAAAGGAGGTCATGAACAAGGTGGCGCTGCGATCATTGACTTCCCAAAGGGTCAAAAGCAGCGAGCGGGCACCGGCGTAGAGCGCGCCCCGAATAAGACCGAGCAATTCGTCGCCCTCGGCAACGACGTTCAGCCCCGTGGCACAGCCGCTCAGCGTCAGCAGCTCAGCGGACAAACGAAGGTTGTACAGTTCGTAGAGATAAAGGTAGCCATCGCCAAGGCGCACGCCCGAAAACATCGGGTTATCGGGCCGAAAGCTTCCGTGCGTGGCGACATGAACGATACGGCGGGATTTCGCGCGTTGCACGAAAACCTCATGATTGGCCGCCTCCCCGAGAAATAGCTCGGAGTCCGGAAGCACTGCATGCACGGCGTCCACCTCCTCCTGTATCAGTGGCGCGTGCGCGTCCGGAACCCCGAGAACAATGGAACCGCTCCCCGTTTGTGTCCGCGGTGAGCAGCACAAAGCGTAAACGCCGGCGCTTGGCGCGTACGAAATGTCAAAGTGATCCGCGAGAAAGGCCTCGCCATCGTGCAAGGCCTGAAATGGCAGATAGTGCAAAATTCCGTGCGGCACGATGACCAGATGCTGCGCGGAAAGCTGCCGCCGGAGCGGGGCAAGCAACTCGCCATACAAGGCTTGCAGATGTGCCAACGTGGCGTGGTAAGCGTTCGCAGACGAGGCCTCCGGCAAGCCTTGATGCAGTTGGAATTTCCCAAGCTGAAATCGTAACAGGCGGAGGGATTGGGTAACCCGCGAGATTGCGGTTACCGTGATGACCTCGAGACTTTGCCCGGTGACTACGGCCGCCAAAATCTTGTCGCCAGCGAAGAAATATTCCAGCAGCACGGTGTTATCGCCGAGCGTGGGGCGAATGTCTTCCAGCAGTTGTTCCGTGTTAGGCGAAAGGACCGAGGAGTTGGCGTCCGTGGCGGGAAGCTGGTCGAGCACATGCAGAATTTGCCTTTCCTTTTCCTGTGCGTCGGTGCGCAATTGGGCGATGCGCGCCGCGGTCTGGGCTTCCGGTTTCAACTGCTCCAATTCAATGCGGTGCTGGTACCAGTTCAATTCTTCCCGCAGATCACGGATCTTGTGTACGAGGTCGCTTTGGCCGGGCTTGGCGTCCGGCGAGGTGTGGCCGTGGCGAAGCATCAGCTCCGTAAGGCTGCGCGACTTGGCCAGTTCGATGTAACGAAAGGCTTCTTCCTGTGCAGCTTGCGCGGGGTTCTGGTCCAGGCAGATTTCCACCAGCCGCTCGTATAGTTCAACCTTATTTTTCATGAAGGAGATTTTGAGCTCATCGCGTCCAAGATTGCTGCGCAGGCTTTCCAGGTCCGCGCGCGCGGATTGGTATTGCCGATAAGCCGCCGGCAAATCCCCGGCCGCCTGCTCGACGCGGCCCAACAGAAAGTGCGCCTGGTAGCTTAAGATGGGGGCATCCAGCGCGGGCACGAACCGCAAGGCCTGCGCGCATTGCGAGCGGGCCTCGGAAATATCTCCGGTGCGAATGGCGAGCTGCGCCAGAACAAAGTGGCACACCACGGCTTTGTTTTTCAGGATGGAGCCGTCAAAAAATGCCGCCGCCGCAACGGCCAAGCGGCGTGCCTCGTAATGGCGGCCTTCGTGGAACAGCACGATGGCCTGATACAGGTCGATCAGCCACGGCCACACCTCGTTTTTTTCCTTTTCGAACAGCGGGCGAGCCTCGGCGAAGAGTTCCAGAGCGCGCCGCGTCTTGCCATCCTGGCCGTACGCAATGGCCTGGTTTGCAAGCGCCTTGGCGGCTTCATAGCCAATCTCGAGCTCCTGGAAAAGCGCGAAGCCCTCTTCGGCCACGGATTTAGTTTCGTCGCTCAGATTCAACTCGATGTAAATATCGCTGAGATCCAGATGGCAAAGCGCCAACAGATATTTGTACGAAATAGCCTCCGCGGCGACGCGGGATTCTTTGAGCATCTCGATCGCGCGGCGGTAATCGCCGCGCAAATAATACAGATAGGCGACGTTGTAGTCGGTAATCAGGCGAATTAGCGGCAAGTTCCGCGCGGCAAGCAACTCTTTTGCCCGCTCGTAGGTTGCGCGGGCTCGCGCGAAGTCATTCATGCTGATCAAGCACATGGACATGTTGTTGAGCGCGATGGTCAGCTCCTCGGTGTCGCCGTGCGGGAGCAGTTCGCGATAGCCGTTTTCATAGTGCACAAGCGCTTCGGCGAAACGGTCCTGGCGGTGATAAATGTTGCCGATATTGTTTTGGAGGCGGGCCAAGCGCCGCGAATCACCGAGCTTTTCAAATATCGTTCGCGCGCGTTCCGCCGCGGCAAACGCCTTGTCGTACGTGCCCAGCATGATGTGGGGTTGAATGATGGCGGTCAGGGTGCGCGCCAGGCCTTGCTGATCGCTTCGTTTCGCAAAAATATCGAGCGCCGCATCGTACAGCGCGAGGGCCTGAGGATATTGCCCCGCGGCGGTTAGCACGTTGGCCTTGATGCGCAGGCTGGAGGCCAGGAGTTCCTGCTGTGGTACCCGCTTGGCGATGGCAATGGCGGCGTCGGCCAGCAGCAGGGCGTTCGAGGTATTCGCGCGAAATTCCGCTTGGGTCGCTGCGTTCAGTTCCAGAACGATTTTGGCGCGTACGAGTTTGTGTTTTCTCAGATACGCGAGACGACTCTTCTCGTCCGCAAGCGACGACCACGCGGCCAAAAACTGCGGCGCGAGGCCGGGCGAAGTGGCCTGCGAACTCAAGCGAAGCCCAACTCGCCGAGGCGCTTCCGCAAACTATCCAGGCATTTCTGGCGCAGCAGCCCGATGGAGCCTTTGGCCAAGCCGAGGCTGGCGGCCACCTGGGCATAAGGGCGCTTGGGCTCTTCGTAAAACAACATGTGCACGAGCTCGCGGCAGCGCGGCGCCAACTCGTCGAGCGCTTGGCGCAACATCTGGTCTTCCTCGATCTGGCGCAGGTCGGCTTCCGCTTCGGCCGGCACGCTCGCTTCCGGCAGAGGAGACGCATATTCGTCATCCTGGGACACCATGCGGCTATTGAACCTCTTGCGGTGAAAGCATTTGTGCGCCGTGACCTGCATCAGCCACTTCGGCAGTGCCTGCGGGTCGCGTAGTTTGGGTAGCTCCTGGAGCAAGTCAAGGCACACGGACTGGAAGATGTCCGCCGCTTCTTCGCGTGAAAAGTCGTAGCGCAGGGGAATCGAGTAAATCAGATTTTTGTACTTGTCGACGAGCTGATTCCAGTCTTCTTCACGATACGCCAGGCAGCCGCGGACCAGTTCCTGGTCGGATTTGACTGGCGGTTTGGTCGCGGCGGCCCTAAAGGGCTTCTCCTTTACGGGCATTGGGCCGCTCCTGCGCGCCGCAGGAATAGTTGTTCGGCATTCCACAGGACGTAGGGCTCGAGAATCGCCGGATGAAAGTTTCCCACCGTGGATTGCGCGGCGACCAGGATGTTCGGGCTCACCAGAAAAATGAGCGGCAGGTTTTGCGCGGCAAGCTCCTGCACGCGGTCGTACAGCGTTTTGCGCGCCGCCGGGTCGCGCGTGGTCATTTGCGCTTCCATCAGCCGATCCACTTCCGCCTCCCANNGAAAGCCAGAGATTCATTTCCGGGGTGGGATCGACGTCGCCGTTCACGAGATTCATGAGCACCGCTTCGTAGTCCTTGGTGTTGAGCAGGCGGTCCACCAGCGCGCGAAATTCCATGGGCACCACTTGCACGTCCATTCCGAGTTGGCGCAAATCATCTTGCGCCAGCGCCGCCAGTTTCGTGCGCTGCGCGTTGGAGGAACTTACCAGGATGGAGAACTGCACCGGCCGATGTTGTGCGTCGAGCAGGCCCCCGCTGGAGTCCCAGGAATATCCGGCGTCCTGCAAAGTTTGCCGTGCTTGCTCGATGGAGCGCTCCGGATGCGGGAGTTTGTCGTTCAGCCACAACTTGTCGCCGGGCGTGACATTTCCCCAGAGCGGGGTCGCGCGGCCGCCATAGACGAGTCGCGTCATGCCTCGCCGGTCCATGGCCAGGGAAACGGCTTGGCGAAATTTCAAGTTGCGAAACCAGGTCTGTTTCGCGGTGAGTTCGCGGAACTTCCCCGGGTCCAATTGGTTCTGGTTGAACACGAGAAACTGAAATTCGAGTCCGGGGCCCAAATCCAGCAGGCATTGGCCCTTGGTTTTGGCGTCTTTCTGCAGCACGGCAAAATTGTCGGCATTGACGCGTTCGAGCAAGTGCGTCTCGCTGGATTGAAATTGGATGACCTGGGCGTCCTCACTCGAGACAAAGACAAAGGTCAACTCCGAAAGGTAGGGAAGCGGTTTTCCGCTTTGGTCGCGCTTCCAATAATAGGGGTTGCGCTCGACGACGAGCTGCTGCCCGGGAACGTAGAGCTTCAGCCGGAAAGGTCCGAGGCCAGCTAAGTCTTGCGGCTGCGCGGCGGTTCCCCAGGCTTGAGCCAAGCGTCCTTCGCGATAGGCTGGCTCGAGCAAATGTTTCGGCAACATGGCCAGGCCGTCGAACAGTCGCTCAGCAGGGCCGTATGGTTTTGCCAAATCGACCGCGACGGTATAGTCGCCAAGCTTCTTGACGCTGATGGGGTGGTCATCGATTACCAGCAGATCCCGTTGCGGGGAATGAAGCTTTTCGTCCAAATACAGCGCGAAGGAAAAAACCACGTCGTCCGCCGTGAAGGGCGCGCCATCGGAAAATTTCAGCCCTTGGCGTAACCGGAGCACGTAGCGTTTCCCGTCGGGAGAAATAGTCCACGATTTCGCGAGCGCCGGCTCGGTGCGCTGGGTGGCGCGATTGATGTGCACCAGGTCGGCGTTCAGCGCGCCAATGACTTCTCGCGAGGTGGCATCGACGGAGAGAATGGGGTTGAGCGTCTTGGGTTCCGAACGCAAAGCCACCACCAGTCGTCCGCCGGCCTCGCCCGCTTCCCCAGGTTCGATAGCATAGTCCTGCGGCGCGGCGCTGAGGCGACTTGCAGCAGCGCCAGCGACCATGGAGCCTGCTACCAGCAGCATAAAACGCGTTGGCCACCGGTTCACGAGCGCACCTCTCCAAGCGCCGCCTGCAAGGTTGTGGAAGCCCAATGATAGGCGAGAAACAACAGCACGAGCGCGAACGCCGGAAGGCACAGCCACCAATAGGAACGCAACACGCTGTATTTTTGCATGGGGATCAGCAAGTTGCCCCAAGTCGGAATCGGCTCGCCGACTCCGAGGCCGAGAAACGACAAGGTGACTTCCGCCAGCACGAATTGCGGTATCAGCAGGGCCGCGGTGGTCAGCAGCAGAACATAGATTTCCGGCAAAATGTGATAACGCAGGACATGAAAATTGGAAGCGCCCATGGCGCGCGCGGCCAGCGCAAAATGTCTTTCTCTCGCGCTCAGCACGATTCCGCGCACCAGTCGCGCGGGACGTGCCCAGGCCACCAGACCGACGACCACGATAAAGAGCAAGAATGCGTCCGTGGTCTTGACGCGGAGCGGAAGAATGGCGCGCACAGCAAAGAGAAGATACAGCCACGGCAGCGCGAGAAAGAGTTCCGACGTCCGCATGATTACCGCGTCCGTCCAGCCGCTGTAGAAACCAGAGAGCACGCCGAGGAACGCCCCGACGGAAAGCGCCGCCGTGGCCCCGAGGATGCCCGCGAAAAGCGAAATTCGGCCGCCGAAAAGCATGCGCGACAGTTCGTCTCTGCCGAAGTCGTCGGTGCCAAACAAAAAGATCTGCCCGGGACTTGCGACGCCAAACAAATGAACGTGCGCCGTCCACGGGCCGACAATCTGAAACGCATTGCCACGCACGAACAGTCGAAGCGGATACGCTTGTGCTACGTCTTCCGTGTACCCGTCGCTGCCGTCGACGTTGGCCCGCAGGGAGTGGACGAAGGGCCAAGCGTGCCAGGTGCCGGCGGCATCCACAAGGTGCAGTCGCGTCGGCGGGGCAAACGGCAAGTCGCGATGCTGTTGCGCAAAATCGTACGGCGCAAAAAAACCGGCGAACAAAAGCGCGAGGTGCAGCAGGGCCAGGAAGGAGATTAGAATGACGGTGCGCAGTCTGTTGGGCATGGTTAGACCGCGCGGATCCGCGGGTCGCTCCAATACAGCAAGAGGTCAGCGATAAGATTGCCGAGTACCAGAAACACCGCGGAGAGCATTACGACGGCCATCACCACGCAGGTATCGCGCGCGAGCATGGCCTCGAGCATCAGCGGGCCCAGGCCCGGCCAGCTTAAGACCACTTCAATCAGTAGCGATGTGCTGAGCAAAGCGCCAATGGAAAATCCCAGCAACGAAATCAGGGAGTTCGCCGCTGCGGGTAACGCGTGGCGGTACACGATGCGGGCGGTTCCGATTCCGAAGCCGCGCGCGGATTGGAGAAACGGCGCGTCCAGCACCGCGGAGATGGCGGAGCGCACATAACGAATCAAGAAAGGCGCCGTTCCGAGCGCCAGGGCCAGTACCGGAAGAATCAGATGCTGCGCAAGATCCCACGCTTTCCTGGAAATCGTCAGCTCGGCAGATCCAAGCGAGAACATCCCGCCGGTGGGGAACCAGCGCGTGCGTGCGGCCAACCACAAGAGGAGCAGCACAAGTACCAGCTCAGGGATGGCCAGCAAAATCGCGGTGATGCCGCCGCCGAGGCGGTCCAGCCACCGCCCGCGATGTAGAGCCTCCACAATCCCCCACGGGACGGCGATCATCCACGCGAGAATCGTCGCAAGCGCGGTCAGCAGCAACGTGTTTCGCGCACGGGGCCACAGGAGCGTCCCGACCCTGCAGCGGTAAGACACGGAATATCCAAACTCTCCGCGCAGAACCGAGGCGAGCCAGTGGGCGTAGCGCGTCGGCCAGGGCAAGTCGACGCCGAATTGCGCCTTAAGGGCGGCCACGGCTTCCGGAGAGATCTGTGGATTCAGCCGCAGTTCGTCGAAGACATTTCCCGGCGCTGCGGAAAGCAACGCAAAGGAAATGGCCGACACCCCGAGCAACAGCACCAGGGCATGCACGAACCGCCTTGTGACGCGTAGCATCTCGTTCGGAACCGGTCTTGAGGAACCAGCCTTCAACAATTGGGAAAATCGGGACCTCTATAGTCTTACGCTGGTTCCATCGGCGGGCAATTCTCAGGAGACCGGCTGTAGAGTGCCGGCTATTAACTCTGTGGGCAAAGTTCGGGGAACAATGCGCCCGCCATCGAGGACCGCGAAGTGATGGGCCAGCACACTCGCCATACGCATGTCGTGCGTGACATACAGATAGCTCATGGCGTAGCGCTGCTGCAATTCGAGCAACAGATTGCCCAGTTGCCCCTGCGCCGAAAGGTCCAGCGACGCCAGCGCCTCATCCAGGATGAGCAATTTGGGGCGCAACATCAGGGCGCGTGCAAGAGCGACGCGCTGGCGTTGGCCGCCGCTCAACTCGCGGGGGCGTCGCGCATGCCAGTTTGCACCAAGCTCCACCTGTTCGAGTGCCTCTATCACGAGTCGCGTGCTTTCCGCGGAGCTTAGTCCCTTGCTATGAATAGTCAGCGGCTCTCTGACGATCTCCGTGACCGTCCACCGCGGATTCAGCGCCGTTGAGGCGTCCTGAAAGATCAAATGCATCTCTCCGCGGACCTCCCTACGCGCTTCCGGCGGTAACTGGAGTATGTCCGTGCCCCTGTAGAGTATTCTGCCGGTACTGGGCGTTTCGAGAAGCACCAGGCATTTCGCCAGGCTCGATTTGCCTGAGCCCGACGGTCCCACCAGCGCGAGGGTCTCTCCCTCTCGCAGGTCGAACGATACGTCCCGCAGGGCATGCGTCTCGGTTCGCTTCGCGCGAAACGCGTGCCGTCGCGCGTACTCCAAAGACAAACCCTGTACTGACAGAAGTACCGGCGGTTGGGCCTGACCGTTCGCTGGCGGCCTGTTCTCCACTGGGGATATTTCCTTACTCATATAAAAAGCACTCGACCTGACTATCCTCGCGGGCACCCTGCGTGCCGGGGTGCGCGCTTTCGCACCTCTCGATCCGTTCCGAACAGCGCGGGAAAAAATTGCAGCCGCTCGCCGTTCCGCGAGGATCCGGTGGCGCTCCGGCGATGGTCCGCAGCTTCCGCCCAGGGATTCTCAGGTCGTCCTGCGGCAAGAGACACGCCAGCAGACCCTTTACATAGGGATGGCGCGGGTGGGTCAGAATCTGCTGTGTCGGTCCCTGCTCCACCACTCGCCCCGCATACATCACGGCCACACGGTCCGTGAGTTCACGCAAGATCGTTGGGTCGTGGGTAATCAAAATGAAGGAGCGACGTCGCTCCGCTTTCAGTTCGCGGAATACTTCCAGAATCTCCGCTTCGGTCGCTGCGTCCAGAGCCGCCGTCGGTTCGTCTGCGACAATCAGTGTGGGCTCGCAAGCCAGTGCCTGGGCGATCACTACTCGCTGCTGTTGCCCGCCGCTCAATTGATGCGGATAAGCCTCATACATACTGCGCCCGGCATTTCCTGGCAGGAGGCGCTGCAGGATATCCTCTGCGTGGACGCGCCGGCGATGGGCGTCCGAGTTGCAGTGGGCGCGCAGCACCTCGGTGATCTGGTCCCCGACCTTCATGACGGGATTCAGCGAGAGCCCAGGGTCCTGCGGAATCATCGCCAGCCGGGCGCCGCGCAGCTCATTCATCTCTCTTTCCGAAAGCTGGAGAAGGTTTCGCCCCTCGAAGGTCATTGCTCCGCGGGAAATCTCCGCGTTTTTCGGCAGTATCCGAAGCAAACTCTTCGCCAACGTTGATTTTCCGCTGCCAGACTCGCCAAGAATTCCTAGCACTTCGCCTGCCCGTACGTGCAGATGCACGCCGTTTAGGGCGTGAACCGTGCCGCCGTGGCTACCCGAAAACCGCACGTGCAGATCGTCGACGATTAGCAAAGCATTCATGCGCGTGATGGAGGTCTGTTGGCAAGGCTAACGCGATGGTGCGGTCGCGTCCACGGGCTTGCCCATGTCTCTTTGGGCACGCCAAAGCGCCTCAGCATCGGACACCAGAACAATAGCGACCGATTCAGGATGTAACCAACAGCTCGTCGCGGCGACATCCGCCGTACGCAGGACTAACCTTCACGCTTTAGCCCCACTCACCGAAACATCTCCCCCGCCGGCCCCTGCAGCAATCCCAGTTGCCTCACCAGCCCGAGCTGATCCCACACGTTCCATCCCTCCACAAACGCCTCGCCCTGCACCCGGCATCCCGACGTGCCCTTCAGCGTTATCACCTGATTCGTTGGCGCCATCCCCAACCCTTCGCCCGTATGCGTCATCCGCGCCGTCCAGCGCCCCACCGCCACGTCTCCCTCCTGCACCACTTGGTCCAGCGTGATCTTCACGTCCGGGCACGCGCTCCGCAGCGCCTTGTAAAACTCCTTGAACTCCCCTGGCCCTTGCGAGCGAGCCTCCGGCCGCCCCACGCCCCACATCACCGCATGCTCGGGAAACAATTCATCGATCACTTCCGCTTTGCCTTGATTCCACACCTCGTCAAACCATCGCCGCATCACCGCGCCCGGTTCTGCATTCGCCCGCGCCGCTCCCGTCGTATCCATCGCAGACCTCCCGTCGTGCTACCGTACAACTACGCTACTGCCGCGCCACTCTACCACAACGCCATCGCGGGACCCACGAGAGTCCGCCGCGTAACCCCAGGTAATTCTTAGTCATCCGTAGGAAGCCGCCGCACCGTTCGGCGTTCGGCGAGTACCAGCAAAAATGATTTAAAAAATGGTACTTGACAAATCGAGCAGAGTGCCGTATTATATTCAGCGTACAGAAGTACGCCTGCTCTGCGTTTCACTCATTATCACAAGTAACACATTCTAAATCACTTAACCAAGTCGATGCTTGGCCCACACCTCATTCTTCCTCTCCGGCTCTCGAGGTCCCAAAATCTTTTTTAACGTAAACAAAGCACTTGTGTAGCATAGCCATTCCTGCCTGTGTTCCGTGTAATCCGCTCTAAAGAACTCCCAGTCGGGCAAAATTACGAACGCACAGGGTGCCATGGGTCTAATAAAAAAAGAGCAAGAAAGGAGGACTAACCAGACTATGATCGAAGTACGCCGCTAACCCAAGCAGAATGAATACTTGCAAAAGTACATCAAAACAAAGAACTTCAACTCGTTTGTAATGAACACTTCCGCAGAACTAAGGGGTGCTGCAGTCTAAAACTCAGTGCAGGAAATGCCGCATCCCCGTAAACACCATCGCCAGTCCCAAACGGTCCGCCGCCGCAGTCACCTCGGCATCCTTCACCGAGCCACCCGGCTGAATCACCGCCGAAGCTCCCGCCTTAGCCGCCTCTTCCACGCCATCGGGAAACGGGAAGAACGCGTCGGAAGCCACCGCGCTGCCCTTCAGATCGCGCTCGAACTGCCGCGCCTTCATCACCGCGATCTTCACGGAGTCCACGCGGCTCATCTGTCCCGCGCCAACGCCCAGCGTCGCTCCATCCTTGGCGAATACGATGGCGTTGGACTTCACGTGCTTGCAGACCTTCCACGCAAAGCGCAAGGTGCTCATCTCTGCGGCGGTGGGCACGCGCTTGGTCACGGTACGTAACTCGCTGTCCTGCAACTCTCCAACGTCCGGTTGCTGCACCAACATGCCGCCCAGAATGCGCTTCAGTTGCAGCTCGCGCTCAGGCTCAAGACCGTCAACCGGCAGCTCCAGCAAGCGCAAATTCTTCTTCGCCGCCAAAATCGCCTTCGCTTCCGGGTCAAAACCCGGCGCAGCAATGCACTCCGCAAATAACTTCGCCACTTCCGCTGCCGTCTCCGCGTCCACCACGCGGTTAAAGGCCAGCACGCCGCCAAATGCCGACACCGGATCGCTGGCCAGCGCCGCGCGATACGCCTCCGCAAGCGAAGCCTGNNCAGAAACTCCGCCGCCAGGCTGCGCGCCGCTTCCAGGTCCACCAGATTGTTGTAGGAAAGCTCTTTGCCCTGTAGCTGCCGCGCTGCCGCTAGTCCGTGGACCGCGCGTCCCGCCGGAACGTACAGCGCCGCCGCCTGGTGCGGGTTCTCTCCGTAGCGCAATTCCTGCTGTCGCCGCAGAGAAAGGTGCATGCGTTCGGGTAATACCGTCTTCGGCGCCAGCGCGATGTGTCCCACGGTGCCGCCCACGCCCTGCGCGGCCGAGAGGCGCTCCAGTTCCATGGTGATCTTGCCGTCGTAGCTCGAAGTTACGGCAAACACCTTGCGCGCCAGTTCGAGGCGCGTAGCCAGCGACGTGTCGCGCGAAGCTTCCAACTCCTCCGCCACGCGCGCGTAATCCTGCGGATCGCTGATCACCGTAACGCTCTCAAAATTCTTCGCCGCCGAGCGCAGCATCGTCGGACCGCCAATATCGATGTTCTCGATCAGCTCTTCGCTGGTCAGTCCCCCTTTTGCCGCCGTCGCCTCAAAGGGATACAAGTTCACCGCCACCAGATCGATCGGCGCGATGTCATGCTCCGCAGCCTGCTTGCGATCCTCGCCATGCTCGCGGCGAAATAGCAGCCCGCCATGCACCTTCGGATGCAGCGTCTTCACGCGCCCGCCGAGCATTTCCGGCCAACCGGTAAAGTCCGACACATCGCGCACCGCGATGCCGGCCTCGCGCAGCAACTTGGCCGTTCCGCCCGTCGAGAGAATCTCGATCTTCAGCGCCGCCAGCCGCTTGGCAAACTCCACAATTCCCGCTTTGTCGAAAACGCTGATGAGCGCGCGTTGTACAGCCATAGAAAACCTCCGGGAAAACTCACTCTAAGCGTGCCAGAACCAGCCGTAAAGTGGAAACGCCGAACGCTATCGAAAAAGCTAAAACTGTGGAAAAGAAACACGAGGAACGTCAGGATAAGTGCAGCGAGAACTAGCACGTAGCGCACAAACATGCATGAGGAAAGGAAAGTGCATCAGAAAAAGAAATGCGCCGCCAAGCCCAAACCCCGCTAAGCCCAAAGCCGCTAAACCTTGACCAGCGCCTTCAGCTTCACTTGCCCATCGATAACTTCCACAACATACTCGACGTCGCGGCAATTCTGCTTTTTCTGTAAATCCTTGGTTTTCTTTCGGACAAACTCGTCAAAACTGGCGCGCGACAGATTGCCTATGGCCTCACCGGCCCGCTGTTTCGCTCCCACCAGCGCTTCATACAGTTGACCGACCTTGTCCGGCTCAGCCTCGGGCTGCGAGCAGGTCATGCGAAACGCCGCAGCTTCGGCAGAAATGGACTTCGCGGCATCCCGCGCCGCCTCCTGCGCCGCTTCATGGGTGGCCTCCTGGGCCGCCCCCTGAGAAGATGGTTGCGTGGCTTGCGCCACGGCCAGCTGATGCAGGCGCTCCGCTTCAATGGCGCGCGCTGCGGCGCCGAAATGCCGAGGCACCTTGCCTTCTTCCTTTTGCTGCGTACGCTTGCGGAACATGTCGCGATACTTCGCGTAGCTTTGCGTCAAGCTGTTGAATTTAAAGCGCTGGCCGGACTTCATGTCGCCGCCACGCTCGCCATAGCGTTTCACCACCAGCTCAATGCGCCACTCAATTTCATTGGGTGGACGCTTCCGGCCGCCGCCAAAGTACTGGTCGTATTCGATCTTCAGCTGGCGGATATCGCGTTCAAGCTGCGCCAGATCTTCGTCGATGGTGGCCATGCGGGGAACGGCGCCTCTACTGACCATGCTAGAAGTACGGATAGTTGCCGTCAACCGTATGGCCCAGGAATGCCTCCGAAGATGTACCGCACTTTAGTGCCGGACCATCCTGTACCGCGGAACAGTCCTCCGAACGCGCCCGGCTACGGCGCAGCCGTTCGCTCGTCGGACTCGGTCGTACGCGTTGCTATGCCCACCGTCGTGTGCTGAAATAGCCGCATGGCTGCGCGTGTGAAGAGCACTCTCTCGGCAGAACAGGCGGAACTGCTCCGGCGGCTCCCCGGCGTGGACGAATTGCTGGCGCAACCGCGCATGGCGGCGCTCGCCGCGCGCACCGATCGCACGCTGGTGGTCGAAATTGCGCGCACCATTTCGGCGGGTTTGCGCGCGCGCATTCTCGATGCCGGTGACCCACGAAACGGCGGCGCCGCCGTGGTGCTTGCGCTGACTCCCGCTGCTATCGAGGAGCTCATCGCGGACGAGGTGGCGCGCATCCTTTCTCACTCGCTGCAGCCCGTCATCAACGCCACCGGCGTCATCCTGCACACCAACCTCGGCCGCGCGCCGTTGCCGGAAGCGGTGGTCGAAGAGTTCCGCCGCACGGCCACGCAATACAGCAATCTGGAATACGATCTCGAACGCGGCAAGCGCGGGAAACGCGATGTGCACACGGCGCATTTGCTGACCAGGCTGACCGGCGCGGAAGCCGCCATCGTGGTGAACAATTGCGCCGCGGCGGTGCTCCTGGTGCTGACGGCACTGGCCAAGCACGGCGAGGTGCTGGTCTCGCGCGGCGAACTCATCGAAATCGGCGACGGCTTCCGCATTCCGGAAATCATGGCGGAAAGCGGCGCGATTCTGCGCGAAGTCGGCTCGACCAACCGCACGCATCTTGCCGACTACGAAAAAGCGTGCGGCGACAACACCAAGCTACTGCTACGCGTGCACCCCTCCAACTTCAAGATGGTCGGTTTCACGGAGAAACCGTCGCTAGAAGAGTTGGTGGCGCTCGGCCGGCGCGCGGGGCTTCCGCTGGTCGAGGATCTCGGCTCCGGCTCGCTCACTGACCTTTCCGCCTTCGGCGTCCGCGAGCCCACCGTGCGCCAATCGATCGAGGCCGGCGTCGACCTGGTGCTGTTCAGCGGCGACAAGCTGCTCGGCGGACCGCAAGCCGGCATTATCGCCGGCAAGCATGAGTTGGTGAGCCGCGTTCGCCGCCATCCGCTATTTCGTGCATTGCGCGTGGATAAGCTCACCATCGCGGCGCTCGAAACCACGCTCGGCGCCTATCTCCGCGCCGCGTGGGATGAGTTACCCGCGCTGCGCATGATGCGCATCCCCTGCGACGAACTGCAGCAGCGTTGCGAAGCATTATCGGCGCGGCTGACGCCGCAACTCGCGACCGGCGAACTCGAGTGCCAGATTGTCGACGGAGCCTCGTTGGCAGGTGGCGGTTCCACGCCATCCCAATCGTTGCCCACGAAGCTACTGCGCTTCGCCAGCGCGCGCCATTCCGCCGCGCAACTGGAGCAACGTCTGCGGCGTGGTCCTGGTCCAGTTGCCGTCATCGCGCGCGTCGAGGACGATCACCTGATGATCGATCTGCGCACCGTGTTCCCCGAGCAAGAGCCTCTTCTGGCCGCCGCGCTTCTAGTCGCGCTCCGCTAGGCGTAAACCAGAGAGCCCGCCTTGCGGTAAGGCGATTTCCCAGGGTGCTGGTATATCCGCTGACCTAGGAGCGAGCATGGTTACAGCACGGATTCACATGGACGCTCGGCAGAAACATCGGCTGGCGCGGCGCGCCAAGCTGCGCGGAAAATCCTTTTCACAGGAAGTGCAGGACGCCGTGGCTCTGTATCTGGAAGTTCCGGTAGAGACGCAAGTGGAACTGGAGTCGCTAGCAAAATCCGCAAATCAAGCTGCGGGACGAATGATCAAACGACTGGATGCCACGATCTCTCATGTGGACCGGATACTCGGCGAAATGGAGCAGCGACAGAGCATTCCCCTAATCGAGAAGGGAACGGCCGCGTGCTCGCATTTCAGATAACCCAAGGAAAGCTGCACGTCTCCACGAAACCGCTGCCGAAATTGCGCGCCGGATGGGCGTTGGTGCGCGTGCGCGCAGCGGGCATCTGCAACACCGACGTGGAAATTCTGCGCGGCTACCACGGTTTTCGCGGAACGCTGGGTCATGAATTTGTCGGCGAGGTTACCGATTTGCACGGCGTTTCGGCGGCGACCCGTAAGCGTTGGCTCGGACAACGCGTCACGGGAGAAATCAACATCCATTGTTCGGCGCTGGGATATCGCTCGGTTTGCGGATTTTGCCGCCGCGGGCTGCCGACGCATTGCGCACGCCGCAAGGTGCTGGGCATTACCGGGCACGACGGAGCCTTCGCCGAATATCTCACTTTGCCGCTCGAGAATCTGCATCTTATGCCGCGCAGCGTCAGCGATGAACAGGCGGTCTTCGTCGAGCCGTTGGCCGCGGCTTGCCAGATCCTTGCGCAGGTGAACATGAAGAAATTTGGCGCAGCGGCGGTGCTGGGCGACGGCAAACTGGCGCAGTTGATTGCCATGGTGCTGCGGACGGCGCTGCCGCATGTGGTGATGTTCGGCAAGCATAGCGACAAATTGGCGCTGGCGCGGCGCGCGGGCCTGGCGACCAAAAAGGTTCGCGGCGACGCGAGCGATTTGCCACGCATCCGCGAACGTTACCGGCTCGTCGTGGAAGCCACGGGCTCCCCCAGCGGGTTCGTGCTGGCGCAACACCTGACCGAACCGCGCGGCACGCTGGTGCTCAAGTCGACGTTTCACGGCGCGGCGCCGGTGGAGACGTGGCCCATCGTGGTCAAGGAACTAACCGTGGTCGGTTCTCGCTGCGGACCATTTGCGACCGCCATCGCGTTGCTACGCTCGGGCAAAGTCGATCCAACGCCGCTGATCACGCAAACTTTCCCGCTGGCGGAAGCCGCCGAGGCCATGGAATTTGCGCAACGCACAGGAGTGCTGAAAGTTGTGCTGACCGCGGGTCGGGCGTAGACGCCCTTTGGAGTGCGGCAGCCCGGCTGCCGCTTTGGCGGATCGGCGCGGCTCCGCAGCCGGAAAAGGGGGAGCAGCGCTCCCGCACTCCAGGGAGCTAGAGCCGGTTGATGCAACTGGCGACGCGCGCGGCGCCGAAACCGTTGTCGATATTCACTACCGTGACGTTCGATGCGCAACTGTTCAGCATGCCCAGCAGCGCAGCGACCCCGCCAAAACTGGCGCCATAACCGATGCTCGTAGGCACGGCGATGACCGCAACGCCCACCAGTCCGCCAACCACGCTCGGCAGAGCGCCTTCCATTCCGGCCACACAGATAATGACGCGAGCCTTGGTCAGTTCTTCACGATGCTGCAGCAGGCGATGAATACCCGCAACGCCCACATCGTAAAGACGCGTTACACGATTGCCCATCAACTCCGCCGTCAGCACGGCTTCCTCGGCTACCGGAATATCGCTGGTGCCCGCGGAAACCACGCAGATCGTTCCTTTGCCGGTAATTTCGCGGTTGCGCTGAATGGCGATGACGCCCGCAAGTTCGTGAAACTTCGCGGCGCGGCTGACGCGTTTTACGGCGGCGAAGATTTTGGCGTCGGCGCGCGTAATCAACAGGTTCTGGCTGGTATCGCGTCGCAGGAGTGCCTTGGCGATCTCCGCCACCTGTTTGGGTGTTTTGCCTTTGCCAAAAATTACCTCGGCGAACCCCTGGCGCAGCGCGCGATGATGATCCACCTTGGCAAAACCTAAGTCTTCAAATGGCAAATGCTTCAGGCGCTCGACGGCATCCTCGCTCGAAAGCGAGCCCGCGCGCACAGACTTCAGCAGGTATAGCAAGTCTTTCTCGTTCATTTTGGAAGTGCCGAGCTAGGGAATGCGCTCGCCCATAAGCTTGCGCAACGGCTGATTATCCGCATATACGCACCACTCGGCCACCAGCCCGCCGCGCACCACCGCGTTCCACGCCGCGGGAACCTCCCAGAAGCGTTCGGCCTGCGCGATGCGGTCGGCCCCGGGTCCGGTGTACGTCCCGCTGGCGGTGCCGAAAATGGCCACCCGCGATTCGTCGGCTAAATAATCTTGCGCCAGAATTTTATAGTTCTGTACCAGCGAGAAATAGTATTGCCAGCCGTGGCGCATTTTCTCGCGGCCGATAAAGCGTTCGCCGAGCGCGTCCTGAAAGATGTGGTCCTCGGTCATCAAGTCGCATAGACCCGCAACATCGGCCGCGTTTATGCAATCGATGTACGCCATGGCCACCTTGATGGCATCGCTGTTTGGAAATGCCGAAACTCCCACGCAACTCTCCTTTAGCTAAGGCGGCCGCTTGGCGGCAAGCCTTGCGAGGCGGGAAACTAGTATAGCGTCTGGGCTGGAGTTATGTGACAAATGCCCGGGCGGATACCAAACGCGGCCGCGAACGCGTATTCTTTAAGTGCAGGGGCCGGGGCTGCGAACCATGCCGCATCCGCGCACAATTCAGTTATGGCTGACGCCGAATCTCGAACCATTACCGTGGGCGTAACCGGAGCGAGCGGAGCCGCACTGGCGCAGAAAGCGCTGCAACTGCTCGAGGCGGACGCACGCGTGTCGCGCATTCACTTGGTGGTGACGGAAGCCGGCCAGCGGCTCTTTGCCGAAGAGTTGGCCGTCGCCGCGGGCGATTTAAAGCAATTGCCCGCGCGGATTCTGGGTGCCGCTCCGCGCAAGATTG
>PMOV01000034.1 GCA_003161195.1 Acidobacteriota bacterium
GCCTCCCGCAAAATCCGCTATACTCCCGTGCAAATCTTCCGCCGGGAGATACGCATGCGCAAGGCTCTTTGCCTTCTTGTCTTACTCGCCGCTCAACCCGTATTCGCGCAAAATTACCCAGACGGCATCTGGCAAGGTTACGACGGCGAGTGGCGCCACGTCTCCGCGCAACTCCTCGCCCTCGCCGAAGCCATCCCGCCGGAAAAATTCACCTGGCGCCCCGCAACCGGCGTGCGCTCCACCAGCGAAGTCTTCATGCACATCGTCGACGCCAATTTCTACCTCCTCAGCGTCACCGGACCAAAAATGCCTTCCGACCTGAAAGAAGAAAACGTCACCACCATAACCTCCAAACCAGAAGTCATCGCTTGGCTAAAGCGTTCACAAGACGCCGTAAAACAAGCCCACTTAGCCGAAACTCCGAAAGACTTGCAACGCAAACTCCACATCGAAGACCGCGACGCCACCGTAGACGGCATCTATCTCCGCATCCTGGTCCACGCCAACGAACACATGGGCCAACTCGTAGCCTGCGCGCGCATCAACGGTATCGTCCCACCCTGGTCCAAATGATCCGCCTCGCGATCCGTATTATTTTCCCCTCCGTATTATTCCCCCGGGGGAGGGCTCGACTTCAGTCGGGCCGCAACGCGCGTAAAACAGTTTCACGCCTTCGGATGGCAGGTGCCCCGGGGAACAACGCTCGAAAATGTTTGTGGGTATTCCATCGCTCGGCCTTTTGAGCGCGGGCCTTTCTGAGCGCCGTAGTCGCGGCACAATTTAGCCCCGGCCGCAAGGGCTGGGTGCGACCCGCAATGGCGCGCGGAGCGCCGCGGGCGCGGCACATTACTGCGCTGGGCATGACCTACGCCATAACCTCATTTACACGCGCGTGACTCACCGTTGGAGGCGATCAAAATCTCACGGATCAGATGCCGCCGTGTTACGGCTTCGCGGTGATCTTTGATATTGGATATGCTGACCGCAACGGTGGCCATCCACCGTCGAGACACTGAACTAAATCTTGGACTTATACACCTGCGAAAATATCCTACTGCTTTGTCTCGCCTTGTCGGTGCACAGTCAACCCAGTGGAACGAACGATTTGTTCCAAAGACCCTTTAAATCTCTTTGTAATCCTTGCATTTGCCTTGCCGGTCGGCGGAGAGACTTTGTACGGCACGAGCTCTTGTAAGAGGCGGGCCAACTTAGAAAACTGCAGATTATGGCAACAAAGCGTGAGGTTGCTGGATTTCTTCAGCGCCTTCAATGTTTCGTCCTTATTTTTGCCGGTGGCGATGGTAACCAGCCGGCTGCTGCAACCTCCCCAACAGTGTTTTCCATTGTGCTCACAGATCAGACCGCATCCGTGTCCGGCCCCGCAGTCAATCGAGCCTTTGCCTTCGATCGTGCATATCGCCATCGCTGGTCTCCTATATCAACATGACTCGCTGTATTTAACAGTAGCCGTTACATATGTCAATCTTAGATATCTAGCGCGGCGCCTGCCCTGCGCGCCCTTCGGGGCGGATGAGCGGCGCGGCGCCGGACATGACCCACGGCCGCAACCTCATCTACACGCGCGTGGCTCACCGTTGAGGCGCTCGAAGTCTTCGGCACCATATGCCGCCGTAATTATCGCTCGCCGTAGTCTTTGATGTTGGATATTGTGTGACCGCAGACAAAACTGATCACAACGAACGGGCCGCCCGCCAAGCCTCAAGACCATCGAAACCCTCGTCGGAAGTAATATCCAATACTGGTTATGGATATGGCCATCATCAAAAAAACTCGCCGCAATACAAGCGCCAGACACCATGCGAGGTCCCCACAAATGAGAGCCGCAAGGAAATGGCTCGCTTTTTTAGGTGAGATGCTCTCCCTCTAATCTTCACAAGTGCTGCTTATTTCGCGCCCATGCGAAAAGGCACCTCTCGCTTGGCACCGCTGCTGGCGATTGGTGCTTGCGCCATAGCCCTCGCCCTTCTGAGCGCCAGAGAATTTCACAAATCCGGCCGAGACTTAAAGAAAACCCGCCCTTGGTCAAACTTTTTGTGGTGGGCAGCCTCCACCTTATAATCGCCCTCCTGAGGTTCGCCTCCCCCCAATTGCCGGAACCCGGAATTAGGGACACGGGTGGCGCGTCCTTAAGCCGACAAAGCACCTTCTTGGGTGGCCTTCGATAAGAGAGAAGGCCACCCAGGATGTAACCGTATTGGTAATATTGAGTGCTGGATATTTAACAAACATCGAAAAAACTGGTCCCAATGAATAGGTACCCGCTATCCTTAAATCGCGAGACAAACGCGTGGGAAAGGGGCTTCGTGTGAAGAAATCGCTATGGCTTTCATCGCTATTCCCATTCGTCTGTTTTGCAGTTCTAGGGTTTCCCCTGGTTTACGAATATACGAAAGGCAATTTTTCGCCCAGGCAACTCGGGGCGGGATTTGTGATGCTCATTGGATGCATTTTTGGGCTAATTGTTTTTAGACTGAGTCGTGGCCAAACCGATGAAACCCGGCCATTAGCTTCGGACGAAAAGAGCTCAACCCTGATGGTGAGTGCTGTGCGAAAAGTGCGCATAGCAGCCGTGACCTTACCAATTATTTTGGTTGTCGGACTGTGGCTCACAAGGGGCCAGCCGCTGCTTCCAAGACTCGCCGGCGCTTTAATGAGTGTTTTCATTACATCTTGGTTGCTCTCTCTTCTGTTTCGGGCAAGAGGGAACGCCCGGTGACGCCGACATGTCACGGAAGAATCGAACTCGGTAAACGCAATCAGGCGGGGCGCAACGCGGCGGCGCGGAAGCGAATTCCCGACGCGACCGCGAGCACCAGGAACAGCGTCAACACCACCAACTGCGTAATCTTGAACGGCGGCTCCGTTGCCGTGGGCGCCAGCGCGTGCAGCGCCGGCACTTTTTGGAACGATTGCACGATCAGCACGAACACATTGAAGTACAGCCCGAGCACCGCGGTGA
>PMOV01000042.1 GCA_003161195.1 Acidobacteriota bacterium
CATAAGTGGGCGTGATTATAGCCCACGTAGCACATGGCGGGCGGGTGGGAAGATTCTGGGTGGATTGTCACCAGCTTGAAGTGACCCGGTGGTTCGGGCCACCTCGGGGAGTTAGTTGCCTGTAATTCGACAACGATCGTGGATGGACCTGACGGAACTTGTCAATCCGTTGGAAGTTGGCTGCTCCGCATCTGATATTTACTTGCATTAACAACCTGTGTTAAGTATGGTTAATCATGTGGACGGGCGAGATTATGGGACCCCGGCTTACAACGTTGCTGCGTTCGGCGCTGGTGATATTTGTGGTGGTCGGGTGGCTTGCTGGTCTCTCGCCTGCAGCAACATTCGCACAGGGTGAGACGACGAGTGCCATAGTTGGCTCGGTTAGCGACGCGAGTGAAGCCGCCATTGCGGGTGCGCTGGTCACGATTGTAAATCGCGAGACGGGGCTGCGGCGCAGTGCCGCAACCGATGAAAACGGGCGTTTCAGTTTTCCGCAGCTGAAACCTGGTACGTATTCGATCAAGGTTGAAGCAGAGGGCTTCGAGCCGAAACAGAGTGATGGCGTGACGGCAGCCCTTGGGCAAAAACAAAACGCAGACTTCCGATTGCAGGTAGCCCAGGCGAAGCAAACGATAGAGATCAGCAGCGATGCAGCGATACTCAATCCCGAAAATGCGAATACCTCGACGACGCTAAACGCGCGAGCGTTGGAAAATCTTCCGAATCCCGGCGGAGATTTAACCTACCCACTGCAATTCGCGGCCGGGGCGCTGATTAACACGGCGGGAAGCGGCAACGATTTTGTGGGTGGCACGAACGGGTACGGGAATGTGGAGTTTAACGGGCTGCCGGCGCTATCGAATGGATACATCGTCGATGGACTGGAGACGAATGATCCGCTGACGAATCTGAACAGCGGACTCTCGACGAATCTGGTGCTGGGATTGAATTCGATCTCGGAAGTGACGGTAAACACGCTTTCCTATGCCGTGGACCAGGGGCGATATGGAGCGGCGCAGGTCAATTACGTAACCAAATCTGGCGCGAACGAGCTACACGGGAACCTGTACGCGTTGTGGAATGGAGCGAGGTTCAACGCGGCGGATTACTTCACGAATGCGACGCCGGGGAATCACAAGCCGCGCTCGACGGTGAACCATTTCGGGGGCAGCGTGGGCGGGCCGATTCGACACGATAAATTATTCTTCTTTTTCGATAGCGAATGGGTGCGAATTGCTCTGCCGATTGTCACACCCACGACGGTGCCAACTGTTGAGTTTCAAAATTACGTGTTACAGCAACTCCCGCTCGGCCTCAAGGACGCTGCCGCCAATGTGATTTATCCCGCCGCCCCGCAGGAAGTGCCGTTCTATCGGAAGATGTTTTCCCTTTACGGCAACACCGGCGGAACGCCGCTGGCGGTGCTGGGTTGTCCCTTCGACGTGGGTGGCGGGGCGCCCGCGATAGTCAATGATGGCGACGGTTGCGCGAACCGACAGAGCGTCTCGCATTCAAGCGACGATCACGAACAGGTGCAGACGGTGCGCATCGACTACAACATCGACGAGAAAAACACGACGTGGTTTCGATTTCAATCCGATAGCGGCGTACAGGCGGCGTACACGGATCCGATCAATGCGCTGTTTGACGCGGTTTCGCCGCAGCCGCTGTATTCGTTTGCCGCGGGGTATACGCATGTGTTTTCGCAAAACCTGGTGAATTATTTCAACCCGGCGTTTTCGTGGTACGAGAGCCTGTTCGGGCCGGCGAATCTGCAGCAGACCCTTGCGGCGTTTCCCATCGTGTTGCAAGGCAGCGGCGCGGATGCCCCGTTCACGACTCTGGGAGGACTGGACAATACCTGGGTGCAGGGGCGGCGCGCGGCGCGATCCTTCATCAACGACAACCTAGCCTGGAGCCATGGCGCGCACGAACTGCGATTTGGAACGAATACGCGGATCTTTCGGTTGAATGATTATGATTTTGGGGAAGGGTCGGTCGCCACAGCGATGTACACCACGCTGCAACAATATATTTACGGCGTGGCTTCGACGGCTACGGAGACGTTTCCGACGTCGGCAAACGAGCCGTTCAACTTTCTGAATCTGGACCTGTATGCGCAGGACACGTGGAAGGTGACGCGTAAACTGACGTGGACTTTTGGTGTGCGTGACACGTTCAATTCCGATCCGCTAAATCCTCATGAAGAAATTGCGCGGCTGGAAGGTTCCTTTGCTTCGATTTTGCACGATGTCAATCAGCCGCTCGACGAGGCGATCCACACGCATCTGGGGAAGGTGTTTTCTTCGACGCCGCTGGCGATCCTGCAGCCGAGAACGGCCATTGCCTGGCAGCTTGAACCCAAGACGGTATTGCGCACAGGCTTCGGGCTATTCAGCGACATTTTGCCTGGCAGCATCGCCGACGTGGTGGGCGTAAATCCGCCGTACGTGCAAACTTTCCAGGGCGGCCTTCTTGGCACCGTTGGCGGGACAGGTATCGCGCCGGGAGTGGCGAATAGCGCAGTGGATGCCGCGGTGGCCGCCAGCCAAGCGTTCAGTTCGGGATTTCCGCGGGGGCAACTTTCTTGCGCATCGTCGCCGGCGAATGCCGGAACATGTCTTCCTCCGGTGAATATCACGGCGGTGCCGAACGGGAAGCTGCACGCGCCGTATTTCATGGAGTGGAGCCTCGGACTGGAGCATCAGTTTGGAAGCGCGGCGAGTATCGAGGCGCAATATGTGGGCACGCGCGCGGTGAATCAGCCGTATCTCACCCAGGTGAACGGTTATCAAACCGTGTGTGACGGATGCTTTGCGCCGTTTCCTTACGCGCAACCCACGGACCCCAGGTTTGCGGCGGTAACGCAATTTTCGACGGGTGCGAATAGCCACTACGATGGCTTACAAATAACCGCCAAGAAGCGCCTCGCACATGGATTGATGGGACAACTGAACTACACGTGGAGCCGTTGTATGGACACGGTTTCCAACGGTGGCTTCCTGCAGTTTTCGTCAGGAGGGATATTGGCGCCGTTGCCGGGGGAACTGGCGCGGGACTATGGGCCTTGCGACTACGACATTCGGAACAATCTGAATGCGCAATATGTTTATCAGTTGCCGGTGAAGGTCGCAAACCGAGTGCTGGGATATGCGCTGAATGGCTGGCAGGTTTCGGGAACGGTGTTTTGGCATAGCGGGATTCCATTTTCCGTGTTGAGTACGCCCTATTCCGCAAATGGCGAGGGCATTGTGAACGGCAGCGGACCGCAATTCGCGAGCGTGGTTCCCGGTGCGCCGCTGTACGAGCACACACCGATTGGAGGGGTTACGCAGCCCGGCACGGTGCAATGGCTGAATCCCGATGCCTTTGTATCGACCGTGGATCCGAGCACCGGGGCGTGCTACGGAGGCGACAGCCCAAAGACTTGTCAATTCGGAAACCTCGGGCGCAATGCGCTACGCGGACCCGATTTCACCTGGAGCGACTTCTACGTAACGAAATGGGTTCCGTTGACGGAGCGAGTGAAGATGCGCTTCGACGTGCAATTTTTCAATGTATTTAACCATCCCAATTTCTCGCTTCCCAGCATGGTTCTCGCCGGGATCGCAGGCAAGCCTTCCACGCAAACTGGCTTTGGTGCAATAACTTCTACGACCTCGCCGCCGACCGGCCTGCTCGGGGTCGGCTTGGGGGGTGATAGCACGCCGCGTATGATTGCGTTTCAATTGCGGGTGGAGTTTTGAGAATTTGACTGTCAGATGATCGTGTGCACGGAGGACCGGAAATCGTAGTGACGGGAGAAGGGATCGTGACGAGAGACGATGCGTGGAATCTGGCTGAACATTGGTTGGGGGCGTGGAATGCGCATGATCTGGAGTTGATTTTGTCGCACTACGAGGAGCACGTGGAATTGACTTCGC
>PMOV01000062.1 GCA_003161195.1 Acidobacteriota bacterium
GCGGCAGGACACGCTGGAGATCATTTTCACGTCGGGAGCGACGGGAGAGCCGCGGGGCGTGGTCATCTCGCACGGAAACGTCCTGGCAAATATCGAGCCCCTGAGACATGAGATCCAGAAATATTTGCGTTACGAGAAGCTGGTGCATCCGATCCGCTTCCTTAACCTGCTGCCCTTGAGCCACGTTTTCGGGCAAATGCTAGGCGTTTTCATTCCGCCGCTGCTCGGCGGGACGGTGGTGTTCATGGATGCGCTGCGGCCGGCGGAGTTCACCGAGACGATGCGGCGCGAACGAATATCGGTGGTGGTGACGGTGCCGCGGTTCATGGAATCGTTGCGACGCGAAGTGGAGCGCAGCGAAGAGCGCGACGGCAGAATGGGACAATTTCGCAGGAACTTGTCGGCCAGCGAGAAGGAGCATTTTCTGTGGCGCTGGTGGCGATTCCGACGAATCCATTCGCGGCTGGGATGGAAGTTTTGGGCGTTCATTTCCGGGGGCGCGGCGTTGCCGGCCGAGCTAGAGACGTTCTGGAACCGGCTCGGTTATGCGGTGATTCAAGGTTACGGGATGACGGAGACGACTTCCCTGATCAGCCTGAATCATCCGTTTCGCTCGTCGCGCGGATCGATCGGCAGAGTGTTTCCAGGGATGGAAGTGCGTGTGGACGAAGACGGGGAAATCCTCGTGCGGGGAGAGAATGTCGCGACGGCGTACCGACAAGGCGGCGCGAATCATGCGCTGGCGGAAGGGGATGGATGGTTCCGCACAGGCGACGTGGCGGAGACGGATGCGGCAGGACGGCTGTATTTTCGCGGACGAAAAAAGAATGTGATCGTCACCTCCGCGGGAATGAATATCTATCCGGAGGACATCGAAAAGGCGCTGCGCGCGCAAGCTGGGGTGCGGGACTGCGTGGTGGTGGGCGTTGCTCGCGCGCAGGGCGATGAACCTTACGCCGTACTGCTCATGGATGCGAATGCCAGCGATGCAGCTAAAAGCCATGCACTTCGGGCCGTAGATGCGGCGAATCGAGGCCTGGCGGAATTTCAGAGAATCCGGCAGTGGATGATCTGGCCGGAAGCGGAGTTTCCGCGCACGCCGACGCAAAAGCCGATCACGCCAAAGATTCGCGAAGCGGTGATGCGAGCGCAGAGCGCGGAGGGCGAGAACGCTGCTGGCAATGGGCAGGGCAACGACAGCCTGTCGCAATTAATTGCGCAGATCACGGGACGGAACGTCGCCGCGAATTCGCCGGATGCGAGCCTCGAGAACGATCTAGGGCTTAGTTCCCTTGATCGCGTGGAATTGATGAGCGCACTCGAAGAACGGCACCAGGTGGACCTGAACGGAGCGCAGTTTCAGGAGGTGAAGACGGTCAAACAATTGGAGAACCTGCTGGCAACTGGAACTACGGGAAAGGTTCAGTATCCGTATCCAACGTGGCCGCAGAACGTGCTGGTCACGGCGTTTCGGCTCTTCATCTATTACCTGCTCGCCTGGCCGGCGACGTATTTGCTGGCCGCGCCGCGGATTCGCGGACGAGAAAACCTGCGCGACGTGAAGGGTCCAGTGCTGGTGATCGCCAACCACGTGACGTACCTCGATATTGCGTGGGTGTTGCCGTCGCTGCCCGTGCGGCTACGGCATCGCTTGGCTACAGCGATGCGGGGCGAGTTGCTGGCGGAGATGCGGCGTCCTCCGGCGAGCCTGGGCTTTTTTGCGCGAGCCTTGGAACGACTGAACTATTTCCTGGTATGCAGCCTATTCAATGTTTTTCCGCTACCGAAACAGGCGGGATTTCTGCAGAGTTTTCACTTTGCGGGAGACCTGGTGGACCGTCGCTGGAGCATCCTGGTATTTCCGGAAGGCGTGACCTCCGAAGATGGAACGATGGCGGCTTTTCGCGGCGGCATCGGACTTCTGGCGCGACAACTGAATATTCCGGTGGTGCCGATGTACCTGGACGNNCTCGGACGGGGAGCGCAGGCCATAGATCGGTGATAAGCGGCAAACACCGACGACTCCGCGCGCGGGCAGCGTCGCTTCGAACCGCAATAAGATCGCCTTCGACCTCGGAACGCTACGGCTCATGCGGATGCGTTCTCGGCCCGGCGCCGAAGCGGAGATCACTTGGTATTTGAAATTTGCACGGCCGAACCGGTGTCGTGCCGCTTCATGCGTTTGCGAAGATCGGGCCAAAATTCCTTGAGCATATAGGTGGCCACGTCGAATCCGATCTGCGTGCCCGAAGTTTCGCATACGTTGCCGAAGCCGCGATCACTGTGCGGGTGATAGGTGTAATTGGAGATGGCTGCGGCGGTGAATGCACCGCCCAGCTCGGAGTAGTTAATTTGTTGCCCTCCAGAATCGGTGCGCGTGATGAAAACACGGCTGACGGCATGTCCGGTACGGCGCCAGAAACCGCCATGGCCAGACTGAAAATAGCGCGGGTCCTGGTGAAGGAGCGAAGGATAGATGGCACCCACCATGAAGTTTTCGATGGCCGTGTCGCCGTACGCAGTTCCGTAGCGTTTCGCGTAGCCTTGAAAGCCCTGGCCGTATGTCGGATTGCTGTTGCTGGCCTGGCCAATGAGTGCAACGAAGCCCACCAAAAGAAACTCCGAAGGATCAAATACGCCCTGCGCGACGACCTTAAACTTTTGCCCCGTGGTGAGCGGTGGGACTTTGTCCGCCTCCTCCAGCGTGAGGAAGTTGGGAAGTGCAAACAAAAGACGGTCCTTGGAGGTCCCGTTCTTGCTGTCGTCGGGCTTCTTGGCTTGCGGCGCGTCCGGGGGCGTCACCGGTGGCGGTGCGGTGTTTGGTTGCTGAGTTGTGGTTGGCTGTGCAGTTGCGTCTGGCGGTTGAGTGGTGTTCGCTTTCTGCTGGTCCGGATTCTGCGATTGTGGTTTTGGTGTCGCGCTGTTTTGAGCTGCGGGAGCCTGCGCGTCTTCAGCTAGTGTTTCTTGCGTCTGAGATTCCTCCGGCTGGGCCCATGGCGAGGTGGCCAAGGTCGGACTCTGTGCCAAAGCAGAGGCGGCTCCGGATAGTGGGAAGAAGCAGATCAGCACTGCGCAAAGCAGGTGTAAAGAGCCCGCTACGTGATGCGATCGATTCGTGAATGGTTTCAGAAACAGCCTTTCCAACCCAGGTTAGATATTCTGCGGGGACGCGGACACGCGACGTGAGACGCCGCATCTGCGGCGAGCGTTGCCCGTCACCTTATGTTGACATGAGAGGCGCGGGCAAAGAAAGCGGGATTGTCCTACAGCAAATGGAAGGAAGAACAACAAAAATAGCGAGAATGACGCTGCGCTGAAACAAGTCGAAGTTGCTTACAGGTCGGGCCTGAAGTCGTGAAAATTTATGGAGCGGCCTATCGGAATCGAACCGACACCTGAACCTTGGCAAGGTTCCGTACTACCACTATACTAAGGCCGCTTACCGTCATTCTTTTTATAACACGCCGGACGCCCGAGCCACAAGACCCGAGTGGCCCTTCTCGCAATCCGGGAAATTTGCTCAACAAATCTACGGCGCCAACGCTAAGACACCAAAGAGATGCGGGCCGACTTCACCACCGGCGAGCGCCGTTGCCGCTCCGCGAAACGCGTGGCTTTTTCTTTGTCGGTGTACACGCGCCCGAACTTTTCGCCGTCGGCGTAAAAAACGGTTACCAGAAAATGATGATGCTTGCGGCGACGATCCTTGCCAAACCCGTCGCTTTCTTTCCTCTTCACAGCTACCTTCTTGGGCACAGTCGCCACTCCGTTCTATTCGACGCCGTCTGGCGGGCGCTAAGGATTCAAACAATCTCTCAAAAGAGGGCCCACACGCGCAAGCGGAGTTACGCGCGAGCGAAGCTGCAAACGCGAGCCGTGCAAGCATGCTACGCGGGCAAAACCGTGGCGCAGCGCCGCCCCTCGACGGTCGTAATAAACAGTGACCGAACGAGATCTATCGCATCAAAGATACAGTAAGTTCGGGCCAGCGGGACAGCAAAGTTAGGGTTTCGGCGGTCTCGCCAACATCTTGCTTTATATGAAACATTTCTCCGTTTTGCGCGTCTTTACCTATGAGAGGCCCGTTACACTAGAGAAGTACACAAACGAAAACGAACGGAAGCACTTTATGGCTTGCACTAAATTACCACCTATCGTCGAGGACCTGCACAATCACGCGGCAGCCCAGGTGACTGAACTGCGGGCGTTGTTGAACGCAAACGCCCCATCGCGCCCAGATCCGCGCCGGCCGGGCTTTTTTGAAGTGGATGGCCGCGACAGCGTTTTCTATATTTTCCGCTACCCTTCCGGATGTAAGGTGCTGCTCTTGGGCGTTTGGGAGCGCGACACGGTCGCCGAGATGGCGGCCTGCGCCGCCACCGCCGCTTGATTGTTTAACCGCGTCGCGTCCCGACTCACCCTTGAGCCAGATGGCGCGCGAAGAAGCGCGCGGTGGCCCTTATCTGAAAAGCCATAGCCCAAAGTCGACGCCGCACTTCAGTCCTTTTGAAGTTTCAGGGCTGCGGAGTTGATGCAATAGCGCAAACCGGTCGGTTTGGGACCGTCGTCGAAGACGTGGCCGAGATGGGCTTCGCATTTGCTGCATTTGACCTCCGTGCGACGCATGCCGTGCGACGTATCTGTCGCATCTTCAACGGCTTGCGGGTCGGCTGGGGCATAAAAGCTGGGCCACCCGGAGCCTGAGGCGTACTTTGTTTCAGAACGAAACAGCGGCTGGCCACAGCATACGCACTTGTAGGTACCGGGGGTCTTGGTGCTCTCGTATTCGCCGGTGAAGGGCGGTTCGGTGCCCTTCTCGCGGGTCACATAGTATTGATTCGGCGAGAGTTGCGCCTTCCAATCGCGATTTTCCTTTTGTAGCTTCTCTTCCATACACGCTCCTCGAAATAGTGACTCGTCTGGCGGGTCTCGTGCTCTATCAGATTGTCGCACAAGGCGAAACGTTTCGAGAAAGCGCGCAGCGGGCCCTGCAACTCGGGGCAAAACTGAGGGTTTGTATCGATATGCCCGTTAAGACACCCGAGAAGACCGAAACGACGACTATTATGCCGGCGCAAACGCCCGGTGCCCCTGCGGAGCACCCTGTTGCAACTGCGAGCGAGCAAGAGTTTCCACAAAAGCGGCGCAGCCGGCGGGTGAAGATGCAGAGGCCGGTGCGGGTACGGCCATCGGAGCCGCGGGACGAGCATTTTGAGGATCTGATCACCAGCATAAACGCTTCAAAGGAAGGCATTTACTTTCATAGCCGGCGCAAGGGGTACTACAAGGGCCTGCGAGTTTTCGTTACGTTCCCCTATACCTCGGGGCACGATCCAATGAATTGCGATTACGTGGCGGAGGTGGTGCGCGTGGAGGATTTGCCGAACGGTCGAGTTGGCGTGGCCGTTGAGCTGAAGATGAGTTTGAATTACGGCAAGAAATAGGGGACAAGAAGTAGCGCGGCAAGAAGTAGTTTGACTTTGACAGTGCGAGGAAATTCGTTTACCTTCGGATTGCAGATGAACAGCAACACCACACACGCGAACCGGCACCACCATCAGGGCCATACGCCGCGCGTGCTGAGGTGTGCATAGCGATTCGCTAGACAAACACACTTTTCAGCCCGCTGGCTACCTTAGCTCAGCGGGTTTTTTTGTGTTTGGGGCGTGTTTTGGCGCGGGAAGGCGATTTCAAGGAGCAGGTTGTGGACATTGATTTCAAGAAGGACGACGGACTGGTGCCGGCGATTATTCAGGATCACCAGACCGGAGACGTGCTGATGCTGGGTTTTATGAACGCGGCGTCGTTTGAGCAGACGCGTGCGACGGGCGAGGTGGTGTTTTTCAGCCGGTCGCGCAACAAATTGTGGAAGAAGGGCGAATCGAGCGGGCACGTTTTGAAAGTGCGCGAAGTGCGAGTGGATTGCGACGCCGATGCATTGCTTGTGACGGTGGAAGCGGTAGGTCCGGGAGTCTGCCACGAGGGGTATCGCTCGTGCTTTTTCCGGACGATTGCGGCGGATGGCACGGCGGAGATCAACGCGGAGCGGACGTTCGCGCCGGAGCAGGTCTACGGCGGGGAGAAAACGCGGTGAGCGAGATTTCTCAACAGGGTGGCGGCGAGACGGTCCGCAAGCTGAAACTCGGGATACCGAAGGGCAGCTTGCAAGAGGCGACGATTGATCTTTTTGCACGGGCTGGGTGGAAGATTTCGCTTGGTTCGCGGAGCTATGTACCGAGCATCGACGATAGCGAGATTGAATGCCTGCTGGTGCGCGCGCAGGAGATGGCGCGGTACGTGGAGTCGGGCGCGCTGGACGCGGGAATTACCGGGCACGATTGGGTGGTGGAGACGGGCGCGGAAGTGGCGGAGCTGGCGGAGTTTGTATACGCCAAGCAGCGGCTGTCGCGGGTGCGCTGGGTGTTGGCCGTGCCGGAGGATTCGCCGATGCGCACGCCGAAGGACCTGGAAGGCAAAGTGATTGCGACGGAGGTCGTACACATCACGGAGAAATATCTGGCGCGGCATGGGGTGAAAGCGCGCGTGGAGTTTTCCTGGGGCGCGACGGAGGTGAAGGTGCCGCAGCTCGCGGATGCGATTGTGGAGGTGACGGAAACGGGATCGTCACTGCGGGCGAATCGGCTGCGCGTGGTGGATACGGTGCTCGAATCGGCTACAGTGTTTATCATGAACCGCGCGGCGGCGGGCGACGCGTGGAAGAAAGAGAAAGCTGAGAATTTGATTCTGATGCTGAATGGCGCGATGGCCGCGGCGAGCAAGGTGGGGTTGCTGCTGAACGTGCAGCGCGAAAATCTGGCGGCGGTGCTGGCGGTACTGCCAGCGCTGAAGAATCCGACGATTTCCAATTTGAGCGATCCAGATTGGGTGGCGGTCAATACGATTATTGAAGAGAGTGTGGTGCGGCAGATTTTGCCGAAGTTGAAGGCGGCAAAAGCGCAGGGCATCGTGGAATATCCCTTGAACAAGATTGTCTTGTGATGCGCATACGGAAACTTACGGCTCAGGTGGAACGGGAGTTGCTCGGCGCGAGGGCGCAGCGGGATTCGGAGGCGCAGCGCGTGGCGGCACGGATTATTGGCGACGTGCGGCAGCGCGGAGATACGGCGCTGGAGCATTGGGCACGGAAGCTGGACGGTGCGGAGTTGCGGCGGGACGGATTTTGGATTGGCGAGCCCGAATTGCGTGCGGCGTTGGCGTCAGTGTCTGCACAATTTCGGCGCGCGGCGGAGCATGCGGCGCGCAACATTCGGGCCGTGGCACGACAGCAGTTGCCGCGAGCGTGGTCGATGGAAGTAGAGCAGGGAGTGAAGATCTCGCAGCTGGTGCGGCCGATTGAGGCGGTGGGCTGCTACATTCCGGGCGGGCGATTTGCACTGATTTCGACGCTGCTGATGACCGTGGTGCCGGCGAAGCTGGCGGGAGTGAAGCGCGTCGTAGTGGTTTGTCCAAAGCCGAATGCGGAGGTGCTGGCGGCGGCGCAGCTTCTTGGCGTAAACGAGGTGGCGCGGATTGGCGGCGCGCAGGCGATTGCGGCGCTGGCCTATGGGACGAAGTTGATGCCACGGGTGGACAAGATTTTTGGGCCCGGGAATAAGTTTGTGACGGCGGCGAAGCAACTGGTGAGCGGCGATTGCGCAATTGATCTGCCAGCGGGACCGACAGAAGCGGTGGTGCTGGCGGCGGACGGCGAAGCGCAATTTATCGCGGCGGATTTGCTGGCGCAGGCGGAACATGCGCCGGATGCGGGGAGTTTTCTGGTGACCACCTCGCGGCGGCTGGCGGAGCGCGTGCAGAAAGCGGTGACGGAGCGCTTAGCGGCGCTGCCGGCGGATAATCCAGCCCGCGTTTCGATTGAGAAATCCGGGGCGATTTTGCTGGCGCCCTCGCTCAGGAGCGCTTGCGAGTTTGTGAATCGCTTTGCGCCGGAGCATTTGAGCTTGCCGGAAGGGGGTGCGCTGTTGAAGCGCGTTGTGGCGGCGGGTACGGTGTTTGTGGGCCCGCTCGGGGCCCAGGCCCTTGGGGACTACGCGAGCGGGAGCAATCACGTTTTGCCTACGGGAGGGCGGGCGCGGGCGAGAGCGGGGCTTTCTGCGGCGGACTTTGTGAAATGCATCAGCGTGCAGACGATTTCGCGGCGCGGGTTTGCGGGTTTGGCGGAGGACGTGATTACACTGGCGAATGCCGAAGGACTGGCGGCACATGCGGCGTCGGTGAGGGTGCGGCAATGAGGGCGCGAACTGCGACGAACGCGCGCACGAAGAAATATCGCTTGCCTGTACGACAGGCGATTCTGGAGCGGCGCACGTATGAGGCGCCGGCCGAGGGGCGCTGGGGCAAAGTACGTCTGGACTTTAATGAAAATACATCGGGGTGTTCGCCAGCGGTGCTGCGCGCCTTGCGCGGGCTCAGCGGCCAAGAACTGGCGATGTATCCGGAATATGTGCAACGTACGGCGCGGATTGCGCGGCGACTGGGCGTGCTTCCGGCGGAGCTGCTGCTGGCGAATGGCGGCGACGATGCGCTGCGCGTGTTCTTCGACATGTTTGTGGAAGACGGCAGCAGCGTTTTGATCTGCGAACCGACGTTTCCGATGTATCGCTACTATGCGGAGATTGCCGGAGCGAAGATTGCGACGGTGCGATATGACGCGGAGATGCGTTTTCCGTTGCCCGAGGTGTTGGCGGCTCTAAAAAAACGGCCGCGGGTGCTGTTCATCGCCAACCCGAACAATCCGACGGGGACGTTGATTGGGCGCGCGGCGATTCGCGCGATCTTGCAAGCGGCTACGCATACGGCGGTGGTGATGGACGAAGCGTATGCGGAGTTTTCCGGATTTACCGTACTCCCGTGGATCCACAAATATCCGAACCTTTTTGTGGTGCGGACGTTTTCGAAAGCCGCGGGACTCGCGGCTTTGCGGCTAGGCGCCGTGATGGCTCGCGCGGACTCGCTGCAGCTTCTGCGGCGAGCCATGCCACCGTATCCGGTGAACGTGATGGCACTGGTAGCGGCGGAGGCGGCGCTCGCGGATGGGGCAACGATTGCCAAGCATGTGCGCGCGACGGTACGGCGGCGGAAAACATTTAGCGCGGCGTTGACGGAGTTGGGGGTCCGGGTTTATCCGAGCGCGGGGAATTTTGTGCTGGCGGACTTTCGCGCGCAGGGGCCGGCGTTTTTCGCCCAGCTTGGGCGCGCGGGGATTCTGGTGCGCGAACGGAGCAAAGAGATTGCTCCAGGTTTTGTGCGCATCAGCATCGGGACGCCGGCGGAAATGGACCGCGTCGCGAAGCAAGCGCGACAATTTGCCAATCGCGTTGGCGGCGGAAGATTTTCCTGAGAGGCGGGATGAGCAGAACGGCAACGATTCACCGCAAGACGAACGAGACGGACGTGCGCGTCAAACTGTGGCTCGATGGGCGCGGAATCGCCAAGATCTCCACGGGCATCCGATTTTTCGATCACATGCTGGAACTGGTGGCGCGTCACGGGGCCATGCAATTGGAGATTCAAGCGCGCGGAGACCTGGCCGTGGATCAGCATCACACCGTAGAGGACGTCGGTATTGCGTTCGGCGAGGCCGTGAGCCAGGCGCTGGGGAACAAGAAAGGAATTTTGCGCGCCGGGTATTTTGTGATGCCGATGGACGAGACCCTCGCGGTGGCGGCGATTGACTTGAGCGGGCGTCCGCATTGCGTGGTCAACGCAAAGATTCGCGCGGCGCACGTGGGAGATTTTCAGTCGGAACTCCTGGAGGATTTTTTTTGGGGCTTCGCGCAGGCGGCGCGAGCGAACGTGCATTTGCGCTGCTTGTATGGAAGGTCTTCGCATCACCAGATTGAGGCACTGTTTAAGTGTTTCGCGCGGGCGCTACGCTTTGCAGCCGGCCGCGACCGGCAACTGCGGAATGTGTTGCCGAGCACGAAGGGGTTGCTGTGATACGCGGCGCGCGGCCAAGCGGGAGATCGTGGTGAATGTCACGTTACTGGATTACGGCGCGGGCAATGTGTCCTCCGTCCGGCGGGCATTGCAACGGCTGGGTGTGGCGTCAGAAGGGGCGTCCAAGCGCGAACAAATATTAGCGGCGGAGAAGCTGATTCTGCCAGGCGTGGGCCACTATGGCGCGCTGATTCGGGCGCTCGACGAGCACGGGTTGCGTGAGGCGTTGCTTGAGAAAATTAACGCAGGGACGCCGTTTCTGGGGATTTGCCTCGGGCTACAAGCGTTGTTCGAAACGAGCGAGGAGGCGGCTGAGCTGACCGGGCTCGGGATTTTCTGCGGGCGAGTGTCCATGCTGCCGCGTATCGCCAAGCTACCGCACATGGGATGGAACACTTTGCAGATGCGGCGAGAGTCGTCGCTGCTCGCAGGAATTTCTGGAAGCGATTATTTTTACTTTGCGCATTCGTATGCGGCGACGCCGTCCCCGCCACCGCTTGATGACTCAACGGTAGCCACCACCATGCACGGGCAAGAGTTTATCGCCGTGCTGGAACAAAAAAACATTTACGCGGTGCAGTTTCACCCGGAAAAGAGCGGCGAGCCCGGCGCGCGGTTGCTTTCCAATTTTTTGAGGCTTGCAGCATGAGGCGAAATGCATGAGCCTGGCGCGGCGAATTATTCCTTGCCTCGATACTGACGGCGTGCGGGTGGTAAAGGGCGTGAACTTCGTGGGCTTGCGCGATGCAGGGGATCCGGCAGTACTGGCGGCGCGCTACAACGCGGAGGGCGCGGACGAATTGGTGGTGCTGGATATTGCCGCGGCGCGCGACCGGCGACCCACGTTTCTGGAAACCATCCGGCGTGTCGCCGCCGAGTTGGCGATACCGCTCACGGCGGGCGGCGGCATACGTTCGCTGGCCGATGCGATGGCGGTGATTCGCGCGGGCGCCGACAAGGTGACGGTGAACACCGCCGCGGTGCAGCGGCCAGAATTGCTGGGGGAGTTGGCGGCGGAGTTCGGTTCGCAAGCGGTGGTAATCGCCATCGACGGGAAATGGTCGGGCGAACGATGGGAAGTGATGGTGCGCGGCGGCAGCGACGGCTCGGGTCGCGATGCGCTGGAGTGGGCGTTGCAGGCCGTGGAGGCCGGCGCCGGAGAAGTGCTGGTGACGTCGGTGGATCGCGATGGCACGCAGAGCGGGTTCGATTTGCCGCTGACGTCGGCAATCGTGGCACGCGTTTCCGTGCCGGTGATTGCGTCGGGCGGTGCCAGGCTGCCCGAACATTTCGCGGAAGTGTTTCAGACGGGGCACGCGGACGCAGCGCTGGCGGCTTCCATTTTTCATGACAACGTGCAATCGATTCGCGAATTGAAACAGTTTTTGGCGGGGCGCGATATCAAGGTCCGCTTCCCGTGCTGATTCCCTGCATCGATCTACAGGGTGGGCAAGCAGTGCAGTTGGTTCACGGCAAGAAACGCGAGCTGGCCGTGGCGGATGTGTTCGGGCAGCTCGCGGCGTTTAAGGAATACGAGTGGCTGCACATTATCGACCTGGATGCGGCCACGGGGCGCGGTTCGAACGCGGCTTTGGCGCGCGAGCTTTGCCGCACCGCCCGTGATGAATACAACATGCGCGTGCGCATCGGCGGCGGTATCCGTTCAGTGGCGCGTGCGGTGAGCATCGCGGCGTGGAAACCGGAGCAAATCATCGTGGGCAGCGCGGCATTCAAGGACGGGAAGATTGCGACAACGTTTTTGCGGGCTTTGACGGCGAAAATCGCGCCAACAAAGATCGTAATTGCGCTCGATACCGCCCGCGGCCAGATCACCATTCATGGCTGGCAAAAAGTGCTAAAGCTTGCGGCCGAGGAGGTGATGCCGCAGCTCGAGCCCTACTGCGGTGCATTTCTTTGCACCGACGTGGACCGCGAAGGTACGATGACGGGCGCGAATCTCGCATGGTTTCGTAAATTACGCCACGCCACAAAGCATCCGATCATCGCGGCGGGTGGAATCAAATCGCGGCGGGAAATTGCGGCTCTACAGCGGCTGGGAATGGAGGCGGCCGTGGGTATGGCGATGTATAAACACCGGCTGCGTTAATTTGCCCGCACGCCGGCGATTTAATTCGCGTCGATGCGCGCCGCTAGCGGATGTACGCGTTGGCGATGTATTCCTCAACCATTCGCTGCGTATTGAAGTACGCGCCGTTTACGGCGATAGCGTGTTGCATCACGTCGATGAACTTGCGCCGCTCGTTGTAATACGTGGGCAAAATCGCGCCCTCCAGCTTGTTGTAGAGCGAGTCGGCTTCCGCGCGATTGTCCGGCGCGGGCTCGTTGGGCAAGCCGCGGCGCAGCTCGCCGATAGCCCAGCCGGTAACGCCCTCAACGTGGCCTTCCACCCACCAGCCATCCAGAATACTCAAGCTGGGTACGCCGTTTATTGCGGCCTTCATGCCGCTGGTGCCGGATGCTTCGAGAGGAAAGAGCGGCGTGTTGAGCCACAAATCCACACCGGCGGTCATCTTGCCGCCAACTGCCATATTGTAGTTGTCCAGAAACACCGTAGGCACCGCTTTGCGCAAAGCCTTTTTCGCCTGAAAAATTCTGCGGATCAGATCCTTGCCGCTGCCGTCGTTGGGATGGGCTTTGCCAGCGTAGACAATCTGAAATTTTCCGACGTGTTTGGCGATCTGTCGCAGGCGGTCCAGGTCGCTTAGCAGCAAGTCCGCGCGCTTGTAGGCGGTGGCGCGGCGCGCGAAGCCGATGGTGAAAACATCAGGATCGAGCTTGATGCCGGTTTTCAGGCGCACCAACTCAAACAGTTCGTGCTTGGCGAGCAGGTGCGCGGTCCACACTTCTTCCGGCGGAGCGCCGAGCACGTTGCGCAAACTAAAATTGTCCTCGCGCCAATCTGGCACGTAGCGGTCAAAGAGTTGCGCGAACGACGGCGCGGTCCAGGTGCCGGCATGCACGCCGTTGGTAATCGCTTCGATGGACACGCCGGGAAACATCTGGCGGCTGGTAACCCCGTGCTGCTTGGCCACACCGTTGGCGTATTTGCTGAGCCCCAGCGCGAGCTGTGTCATGTTCAGCGTGGCCCCGCCTTTGGCTGCAGCTTGCAGATCGCTGAAGGCGTCGGGAACTTGCAGGACGCCCTTCATGAGCGCCGCCGATGCGGCATCGGAAATATCGAGAAAATCCGTCTGATTGGGAAAGGCACGGACCAGAAAGTCCATGGGAAAGCGGTCGTGCCCGGCGGGCACCGGCGTGTGTGTCGTGAAGACGCATTTGGCGCGCACCTTTTCGATATCTTCGCCGCGAATTCGCTGGCGGCCGGCAGCGCGGGCCTCTTCGGCGAGTAACTCCAGTGAAAGTAGCGCGGCGTGACCTTCGTTCATGTGGAAGCGCGCCAGATCTCTAAAGCCCAACGCGCGCAGAATGCGCACGCCGCCGACGCCCAGTAACACTTCCTGGCACAGCCGATAGTAGGAGTCTCCGCCGTAGAGCGTGCCCGTAAGCGCGCGATCGCTCTCCGCGTTTTCCGGCAAATCGGCGTCGATAAAATAAATCGGCACGATGTGTCGGCGCACGCCCTTGGCTTCGTAGCGCCAACAACGCAGCGCCACCGTGCGGCCCTCGAGCGTGACGCTGGCGCGCGCCGCTTCCTCGTACAGAAAATCCTCCACGCGCCACTCGACGGCCTCCTCGCTCTGGCTTCCATCCTCCGCCAGGCGCTGCTCAAAGTATCCTCTGCGATACAGCAGCGATATCGCCACCATGGGCACGCGTAGGTCAGCCGCCGCGCGAATGGTGTCGCCGGCCAGCACGCCCAGGCCGCCGCTATAGCTCGGCATGGCATTCTCCAGCGCAATCTCCATCGAGAAATACGCAATGCGGCGTTTTCCCGGATCGAATTCGGTGCTCATTTCTCTCGCATTTCTGTCCGGCGCGGACCGGCACAAAAAATGGGTGGTCGCAAACCCCATATTCTCCGGTAACCCACCCCTACAAGCAAGGCCGCAGACGAAACGCGGTGCTATCCGCCGATAACACGTTACAAAGCACCGGTCTCCGTCAAACCTCGTGCGTTAATTTTCGTGTGAATTCTGCATAGTACGGTGAAACTATTTCCCCGTTCGTGTCACTAACTACACAAGCCGCCGCGCCGAAGGTTCGCCAAAGCCCGTGGTATTAGCGGGTTACCCGCCACCACGCTCTTCGGCCGTCCAGGCATCCTACGTGTACCGGTCCAGCCGCAAGCAAAGGAGCGCCCCCCATGTCTGCACCCAAAGAGAAACACGTTTCCCTCGAAGGCAGCAAAAAGCAGCGCCTGCACAATGCGCAAATCGCAGGAGAAGTTCCCTCCGGGGAATTTCAGGTCACGGTCATGGTGCGCCGCCAGACGCCCCTGCCGCGTGCCGCCGCCACCGCAAAAGTGAAACTGCACGAACGCAACTACATTTCTCGCCACGACCTCGCAACGAAGTACGGCGCCGCAGCGGCGGACCTCGAAAAAGTCGCCGCCTTTGCACAAGCCCATCATCTGCGCGTCGTCGAAAAAGACGCCGCCAAACGCCACGTAATCCTGTGTGGCACGACGGAGAACTACAACCAGGCCTTCGGCGTCGACCTGAAAATGTACAAATCCGCGGAAATCACCTATCGCGGCCGCGAAGGCGACATCAAGATCCCGGAGAGTCTGCACGGCGTGATCACCAGCGTCACGGGACTCGATAACCGCCCCTTTGCCAAACCGCACGTTCGCATCCATCGCGGCTCGGCCAGAGCGGCAAGCGCCGGCGCGCACAACGCCCGCCCTCACGCTGCCGCATCGCCTGTCCCNNTCGAACTCGGCGGCGGCTTCCGCGCCACCGAACTGAATACCTACTTCCAGAACATTGGCGTCCAGCCTCCGCCAAAAGTCACCGCGGCTACCTACACCGGTGGCGGCACAAACAGCCCCGGAACCGATCCCTTCGCGGAAGATAATCCCGATGTGGAGGTCGCCCTGGACATTGAAGTCGCCGGCGCCATCGCACCTGGCGCCCACATCGTCGTCTATTTCGCGCCCGATGCCAGCGACCAGAGCTTCCTTGGCGCCATCAACGCCATCGTGCACGACACCACCAACAATCCCAACGTCGTCTCCATCAGTTGGGGCGGCCCGGAGGACACTGCCGAAGCTCAGTTCCAGACGGAGTTCGATCAAATCCTTCAGGCGGCCGCGCAAATCGGCATGACCATCTGCGTGGCCGCGGGTGACAGCGGCTCCGCCGACTATGCCTCCACCGATACCAACTGGGACGGCAAAGCGCATGTGGACTTTCCCGCCTCCAGCCCAAACGTTCTCTCCTGCGGCGGAACTTTCTTGACCGCGTCTGGCACCTCGCTTTCGAGTGAAGTCGTATGGCACGATGGCCCGAACGACGGCACTGGGGGTGGCGTCAGTCGCGTCTTCCCGCAGCCTTCGTATCAAGCATCGGTGGAGCAGCAGGCTGCGGTCGACCCCGCGGGGCCCGTCATGCGCGGCGTACCCGACGTTTGCGGCGATGCCGCTCCCGGCTCCGGCTATCAGGTATTGTGCGACGGACAAAGCTTCCCAGACGCCGCGCAAGGTGTGCCCCCAGTGGGCGGCACCAGCGCGGTGGCTCCGCTATGGGCGGGCTTGTCCGCGCGCCTCAACCAGGCGCTAGGCAAGCCTGTAGGCTTCCTCAATCCCGCAATTTACGCCATCTCCAGCAGCGCGGCCGCATTCAACGACATCACCAGCGGCAACAACGGTGACTACTCCGCTGGTCCGGGCTGGGACGCCTGCACCGGCCTAGGCTCGCCGAATGGGCAGAATCTGTTGGTTGCGTTGGGCGGAAATGGCGGTGGTCCTGGAGGCAACGGCAGCGGTTCCGGCGGCACCGCGACGCCACCGGCGCAGGACGGCGGAACACACAAACACAAACCAGTCGTCCATCACAAGAAACGGTGAACTTCGCTCGGACGGTGTTCTTTCAGTTGTCGCTAGACGGCGCTGGATCTGCAGGTGAAGGCAACGGCGGGTACGTGCGCCCACCGCTCAGGACCGAGAGGCCAAGCTTCATGATCCAAATCGACGAGCTCAGACATGATATTTGTCTCCCTTCTAATCAACTAGTAGGCGTTATACTAACATCGCATTATCGTATGTCAATATTAAACACATTGGTTTGTCCGTGCAGTGGAGCGACCGAGGCCATCACGAACCGGCATAAAGCTGGAAGGGCGCCCAGTAGTACGGTTTAGCGTAGACCGTGCCGGACCGCAAGAACGACAACTTCGCTTCTCGCAGCGCCGCCGCTGGCTCTTGGCCTTTGCTCAACCCATCGTAGAGCGCATTCATAAGTTGCGGCGTCGAGCGATCATTCACTTCCCACAGCGCGGCAATCACGTTGTGCGCCCCGGCCCGCAAAAATGCCCAGGACAAGCCTACCAATCCCTCACCCGAATACGACTGGGATCCGGCGCCGTTACAAGCGGAAATCGTCACCAGGCTGGCGTTCAACCGGTGCGTCACAATATCGCGCGCGTAAAGCTTGTAGCCATTCGCGTCTTGACTGAGGATTACCGCCGATTCCAGGGGCTTGGTCAGACTGGCCGTCCCGTGTGTCACAAAATGCAGGTACCCAAATTTCTCCGGGTGGCTGGCAAGGTACGCCGAAGGCGTGGCATCCTTCCCTTCCAACACCTCGCGTTCACCAGGAGCAAAGTACCGCGCGATTCCCTGCATCTCCGCGGAAGCGTGATCGAGCTTCGGGAACTCTCTGTTCACCTCGTTAGTGTTTCCCACGAGCAACAGCTTTTTCACCGAACTCTTGCGACGCGCCAGCGACGTTTTCAGTAACGTGAGGGAGCTGGCGGTTGTCAAAGACACATCTTCCACCCAGTAATGCGGCTCTGCCCCTGGAACAATAAGCGTCTCGAAATTCAGCCCGTATAAGCTTGCGTCCGGAAGAACTGTCACGCGCGCGTCCTTCGCAATCATCTCTTTCGCCGGTTCCACAAGCATGGAGTACAGCTTCGTTCCATCACTGTTCAGCGGATGCAGCAAGTCGCGGGACGCCAGCAGCGCTTCACGGTAGTTTTTCGCCGTCCGGTCGATTTCCACCGAACCAGGAAGCGCAAAATACCCTACCTTGGCGGGCGTAATCACCCATAAGTGCGAGTGATCCCCGCCTAGCCAGTAACAAAGTAGCGTGCTGTTTAGCTTTCGCGACAGGTCCTGTACTCCCAGTCCTCTAAAAACAAGCGCAGCGCTCTGCGGCGCCGATCCCAGTCCCTCGGAGAGCGTGCGGGCCCGGCCGCCTTCTGCAATCTGCAGCGCCTCAAGCTTTCGTCCCTGGGAAATCAGAAAATCGATATACTCTCCGTAAAACGGCATCGCGCCCGACAGAAACGAAAGCCGTGATTCTTCGCGCTGCACTTTTTGTCGAGCTTCGTTGACGGTTTGCAAGCAACGTTGGAACTCCCGCTCCGCGTCGCTGACCCGCTTCTCTTTTGCATACACCACCGCCAGACGCGCCTGCGATTCCCAACGGGCCGCGGTCCTGGCGTTCGGATCCCGGCCAATCTCCTGGAATTGCCGTTCGGCTTCCTGGAGTCGGCCATTCAGCTCCGCGATATGGCCGGCGTCCAATTTCGAACTCACGACCTCATCGTGATTGAATCCTTGTGTCTCCATGGCTAGAGCTTTTTGGTTGTGTTGTTCCGCCAAACGCAACTGACCCGTTCGGATCGCAATTTCGGTCAGGGCATTCAACGACTGCACTTTGGATAGCGGGTCTTGTAGCTCGTTGGCTAGAGTGAGTGCCTCATCGGCGGAGTTCTCCGCCCTCGCGAAGTCCGTAATTTCCGCATAAACATACGCCAGGCTGGAAAGCCATTCGTTCTGCTCTGCCTTTTGACTCGCGCGCCTGGCAGCCCTCTCCGCCTGGTGGTAGTAGTCCAAAGCCGCCTGGTGGTCTCCGAGCGCTTCATAGTTCGACGCAATATTGCCCAGCGTTGTGGATAGAGAAGAATTTTCGCCCGTAGTTTTTGTGAGCTCCAGCGCGGCCTGGTAGCGATCTGTAGCTTCATCATAGTGCTCCAGGCTCCAGCTAACGTAACCGAGACTGCCCAGCAACTGCGGCTCAGACGTTTTTAGGTCTAGATCTTGGGCAATCTTCAAGGCCCCGCGGAAAGCCTTCTCGGCTCTGGCGTATCTCTTTTGACTGATCTCGAGGTCTCCGCGCACCTGCATCACTTGCATGAGAACTTTGGGGGGCGCGCCAACCGATAGCCGCTCCGCATCCGCTATGTCGGCTTCCGCGGCGGCGAACTGTTGCGCGTAGTCCTCGGCGTTGGCGAGATTCATACTTCGCAGCACGGCCATGTCTCCGGTCGCAAATTCTGGAGGGAGTGGCGGCTTCAGGCGGTCGATGGCGTCCTGAAACTGCCCGCGAAAAATCTGCGCACGAGCACCCATTATACGAAACTGCCAGTCCCAATAGGGATCGCGGCCCTGAGAGTCGTGAGCGGCGGCGTCCGCCTGGTGCAGCGCGGCATCAAACTCTCCGCGCCCAATTTTCTCTGCGATTTCTTTTTTTATATCTTTCGCAGTGAGCGGGCCGGTCGGCGTCCCAGGCTTTTTGGTCATCTGCGCGGTCGGCGCCGTCTGCGGCTTGGGCGTCGAACACCCGCCGGGTAGCAATGCGAGAAGGAGAAGGATACCTAGTTGCCGTCGTCCGGCGGCGGCACCGGCGGATACGTGCGGCCATTGGCTGCGGTTTGTCCGCCGATAACGGTACCACCCACCGGTGAGCCCAGCACCAGCCGGATCATCGTCAGCGTCCGCCGGTTTGGTTCCACCAGCACCTCGGCGAGAAACACCTCCCCGAAATGCGGAATCTTGATGATGTGCTCGTGCCTGGTCGGCTGCATCCCGTGGATCTTCCCCGTTATGGAATTCAGCAACGTGCAATGCATCACCCCGGCGAGCGGATCTATCTTAGTCTCGCCGCACAAGTCTTTATCTTCTTTTATCACATCCGGGAAGGTCGGCAGATCGGTAACGAGCCTCGACTCCAGGTTCGCTGTCACTGGGCAGCCGGCAATCTTCAAGTTCTCAAAGTGGCTGCCGGAAAAATTAAAATGCGTGTAGTAGTTGGGTTCCACCCAGAACGCCGACACCCGCGCCACCACGCGATCCGCCGTTATAACATCCAGAATATTGAGCCCTTCCAACGTGGCCGTCGACAATGTGGTGTGAAACACCTTGCCGTCCTCGCCGACGTGCTCGCTCCCCGAAACATGCGAATACGCCGCCTTGACGGAAATAAACTCCTTCACACGAAAATTCTCCACCCGCGAATTCCCGTGCCCGCCGATCGTCGGCAGCGACGTCGCTGCCTGCACTTCAATCTCATGCTGCACCGGCCGCGTCAGCCGCCCGCTTAGGGCGTGCGCACACGCGTTGTAATGAAAAACCCGTTTGACGTCACTCATCCCGCCGCTCCCTCAGAAAAGACGTATGGATTGCTTGGCCCAGCAGCAAATTGTCCCGGAAGTTTATTGTTCAAGGGAGACTTGGAAGCTCAGCCGCGCCACTTCGTCCGCTTCACGCAGTTGCCCGTCTTGTTCCGTTGTCTCGCCTGTTATGACGATGGAGTAACTCCCCGCATGCATCATACCCGCTGGCAACAAAAGCTCAACAGTTTTATTCGCCTGCCCGGCGCTTACGCGCACCTGCCGCAACACCCGCCCGGCAGCATCCTGCCACTGGCACCGGTAGACCGCAAAGTCCCCGCCCGGCGGGATATCAAAATCCACCGCAAAACTCTCCCCCGCACGTACGGCGATCTGCACGCCCGCTGCGCCGCGGGACTCGGCGCTGGCCAGCGAAAACGAACGCAATACCTGCACTTGAGGAACGAGCTGCGCCTCAAGCTGCGGGATGGTCCGCAAATTCTGATACCCAATCACCAGCAGCAGCGCCCCAAACACGGGAATCGCCACCAGCGGCTGAAAAACCCTGCCCCACCACCCCCGGCCAGCAGAACGCCCCGGCTGCCAGCCTGCGGCCGGAGCTGCCTCTGGCACCTCGTTGGCGAACACCTCGCGCGCGCCATCCGCAAACGCGGACACCGCCTGAATATCCACGGCGCATTCCGGGCAGTCGAAAAAGTGCTCCTCGTACGCCTCCCGCACGTCCGCCGGGAGCTCCCCCAACGCGTACCGTTCTGCGGCACACATCCTTATCGCTTCGTTATGATCCATTTTTCTCCACCGAAGGATAGTGCAGTTCGGTGCCTTTTCGTTTCAACCTTTTCATTCAACCCTATTGTTCGCCTGGGGATACGGTCCGTTTTGGCACTCACCTCGCCTCATATCCCTCGCGAAACCGCGTTTTTGCCCTATGCAGCAGCACCCGTAGATACTCCCGATCCACCCCTCTTTCCCGGCAAATCTCATCCTTATCTTTTTCCAGAAAGAATATCTCTCGCAACAATTCTCGGTCTTTGCTGGGCAGCCCCTCCAGTACACGCCGCACCTGCACCTGCGATTCTCGCGCCACCAGCGCCGAATGGGCGTCCGGCACAGGGTCCGGCAATTCCAAGTGCTCGCCATCCAGCGGTTCGGTGCGTCTACCCGAACGCTCCAGTTCATGTAAAGTATTCTTGCAGATGGAATTAACGAAGGCCCCGAAACGCTCCGGTTGCTTCACCGCACCTTCTCGCCGCAACGCGGCCAACACCCTCCGGAACGTCTCCTGCGTCAGGTCTTCCACCCGGTCGGGCGGCAACATCCGTGCTCTCAGCAAGATCCGCAGTAGTTGATTGAAATATGCGACGAAATGGGCCTCCGTCGCGGCGTCGCCCGCACGGAGCCTGTCCACATATTTCTTGTCAAACTCAAAAAGCTCCACGGGAGAGTGGCCTCAGAAGCGTGCCGGGAGTATAGCCGGAGTAGCGCAAATTCATCAATAAGTACTCAAAACTTATCCACTTTGACAAGAAAGCTTCCTCGCCGCGCAACCCGTGTCCTTGCTGCATTTTCCGCCTTCCGGTGCTATTAGCGCCCAACTCATAACAGACCTTCTCGTACGCGTCCCCGTCTGTATATAGGTAGGAGTGTCCTTGTCGCTGAAAATCACCGGTCTTTCCAAAACTTATCCGAACGGTGTTAAAACCCTGAAGAATCTTTCGCTTCCAGCGGAAACAATATTGTTCGGCCTGCTGGGCCCCAATGGCGCAGGCAAAAGCACCCTGATGCGCACCGTGGCCACCCCTGCAGGACCCCGACGCCGGCGAAATATTTCTCGATGACTTGAACGTCGCATCCGTCAGAAGGTTGAAACGCTTTTCGCCCCAGCGACACTACCTCACGTAAACGTCCGACCCTTAAATCGGCCGCATTTACATGCGGGAAGCGTTCCCCAATCCCGCATGCCCCAAAATGGCGCGTCTTCGCCGACCCTGAACCAGTCTCGGACCGAACCCCGAGGCTGCTCCGGCCACCTCAAATGGCCGGATCTCCACCTGGCAGGGGCGCGCCACCCCTCCTTTCTGAGGGACATTTCGGGGTTTTCTGTAATCTCTCGGGAGGATCTTTTGGCAACTCAAGCGACGAATCCGGGTTTAATAGCTGGTAGCGCAACACCGCAGCGCGTGCTCAAGGGCGAACGCGGCGAGACCCTGCGGACTCGCCCGGAAAGTGGTGCCCTCGAGCATTGTCGCAGTGCCGTGAGTGTCGAGTTCATCGCCAAGCCCAATCAGGGTGCCCGCGTGCGTTCCATGCTCCCCGCCGCCATCCGCGGCACCTTCGATGGCGTGGCAGGTTTCGCTGGCTGCGCCGTGCTGGCCTCCGAACACGAAGAACGCCTCGTCACCGTTCTCACTTTTTGGCAAGGAGATCAAGCCGCCACCGCCATCGACGATAACGCGCGCTGGGTTTGTCGCCTTCTCGAGCCTTACATGGATCGCAAGCTCCGCGTACAAACCATGCGCTCGCATCTGGCCATCCTTCCACCCATGGCCCCAGCGTCGCCCGCAGAGTCTTTTCTCGCCGCCTGCACCACACGCGTGGCGTAGCCGCATCCAACGACTAGCCGCATCAAACTCGTAGTTGCATAAAGCGGCTGTCGGTATCTGACGAACAGTCGTTCATAGGTTTAGGCGGCAACGGCGGTCTGCAGCAAACCTCCGTGGCAAGTTCAAATCTTGGGAGCCAGATTTATGGTCGTGGGACTGCAAACAAATATACCGGCCGCGGCGCCGCCAACCGAAACCGTCGCCACGGACGCCTCCGCAACAACTGCCTCCGCGCCTGCTCACATCGCACCCGTTTCTACGCAAGACTCGCAGTCCGCGTCGGTAGCCCCTGAATCGAGCGTCCCAGTCCCCTGCTCCATGAACGGCTGCACTTCGCCCGCCGCCTCCGCGCTTCATCTTCACCCTTTGTGCATCGGTCATTTCTTCGCCCGCACCTACGCCACCCTCGAACACCTCGAAGCCTCCCATCGCGACGGCGCTAACACGCCTGAACCCGCCATGGCGGAAGCTCGTGCTCTTCTGAACGACTGTTCCGTTCAAGCGTTCCGCGTTTCCATGCACTCCGAAAATCTCACCAATCTCGATCGCGGCCGCCTTCTCGACATCCTCCTCTGGGCCGGCGAACTCTCCGAAACTCTTCGCCGCTCCGCAAAATTCAGCCGGCCTATGCGTCCAGCCACCGCGAAACCCGCCTCCCAAGAAACGCGCTCCTCAGCCGCCAATTCTTAAGCGTTGCACCTCGTTCGATCTTCGCTTCGATCTTCGCTTCACTTCGCAACCTAAAATCGATTCGGACCTCCGCGCCCGTTTCGGGAATCGCTGCGCACCCACTCCGCCCCTGTGCTACAACCATCGCGCTGATTCCACGAACTTTATTTCCTCCACTTCCTCGCGATTCACGGCCCGCGGATTGCTCCCCCGCCTCTAGCACAAATCAAAAGAGCGCTAGCGCAAGAAACGCTCTTAGAAATTTCTAATCGGGAGCAGCCATGTTCCACCGCGCAGGTGTGCGTATTTGAAACTCCCCTCCCTCCTCTTTAGCTCCTCCGTCCTCACCCAGCGCCCTCCCACCAGCGCACCCACCATCACGCGCGCAGCCCAACGCACCTTCCCTCCGCCGCTGCAACCTCACGCGCCCTTGCGCCGCTCTGACATCGCCTTTTACGCCGCCGCAGCCATTGGCCTCCTCCTTCGCCTCGATTTCATCTTCGCCGCCAATCCCCACGACCTCACCTTCCACAGCGGCGGCAGCGACTCCCCGTCCTACGTCCTCCTAGCGCAAAATCTCCTCCACCATCTCGGCTTCGCCTACGATGGTTTCCCCACCGCGGTCCGCCCTCCGGGCTACCCGCTTCTCCTCGCCGCCGCCATGCAACTCTTCGGTGCGCACTACATCCTCGCCATTCGCATCCTGCAATTCGCGCTCGGCCTCGCCACCATCGCCATCTGCGCCAATGTAGCTCAGCGCCTCGCCACTCCATCCGCACTCCCCGCGGTCCCCAACTCCGCAGCCAACTCCGGAAGCCCTTTCGCAGCACGCTCGGAAGGACGCTCCGCCTACCGCGCGGCCTTACTAATCGGCCTTTTCCTCCCCACGCTAATCTTCACCACCGCGCAACTCCTCACCGAATGCGTCGCCGCCTTCCTCACCGCTATCTTCCTGCAAAATCTAGTCCGCCAACGCCAACTCGCCGACACGCGCTCAGCATGGCTCATGGGCGCCGCCGCCGGCATCGAGTCCATGTTCCGCTTCAACGCCGCCGCCCTCCCTATCTTCGCCGCCGCCGCCGTCTTCGCCAGCTCCAAGCCCGACATCGTACGCACCGCCAGCGCCACGAACTCCCCTGTGGACGCTCCGTCCCCCCACGCCAACCGCACGATCTTCGCTCGTTCCGTCGCCGCCGGTGCCGCCACGAGCAGCGCCAACGCAATCGCCGACGGCGCAGCCGTCGGCACCAGCTCAATCCTCAGCTTCGTCGGCGCCAGCTCCAGCCTCGACCCCTATCGTGATCGCGCAGGGGACGGCGCCCAAGCCGCCGTACCTTCCCCGACAACCGCGCGCCCCCCGTCCCGCGCCCTCCGCCTAACCCTCGCCCTACTCCTCCCCCTACTAATCGTCTCCCCCTGGCTCCTCCGCAACGAACGCGCCTTCCACGGCCAAGTCCTCTACTCCACACAATCCGGCCCCAACGCTGTCCAAGGCGTCCTCACCTCTTCGGGCCGCACCCAGCCCGGCGACTCCGAACTCCTCCAAAAAAATCTCGGCTGGGAACTCCACCAAATCGAAACCAACAGCCCAACCCGCGCCAACCTCCCCGGCGAAGCTGTCCTCGACCGCGCCGCCCTGGCCATCGTCCCCAAACTCTGGGCCGCCCAAGGCCTCCACGCCATCCCCCTACTAGCCAAAAAACTAGCCGACTTCTGGCTAAGTGCCGACCAACTCGTTTACCCTGAGTGGTTAACGCGAAGGGTTTACCCNNGAAGGGTTTACCCTGACTGGTTAGCGCGAAGCGGCCCCACCGCCAGCCTCCCCCAACGCGAACGCATCCTCCGCGCCGCCGGCGTCCTCTCCTACTGGCTAGTCCTGGCCGCCGCCCTCCTCGGCTACACCCGCCTCCGCCATTCCCACCCCGCCATCGCCACCCTCTTCCTCCTCTACGCCTCCACCATCACCGTCCTCCATCTCCCCCTAGTCATGAACACGCGCCTCCGCATCCCCCTACTCGACCCGTTACTAGTCATCCTAGCCTCCCAATCCTTCTCTCATGCCCCACGTCAGGACACCGCCGTAGCCCCGCCGCGTCTCTCTGTCGTAGGGGCACGATAAATCGTGCCCTCGCTTTTAGTAGCACAGGCTTTCAGCCTGTGTTCTTTTCTCTTGTAGCGGCCGCTTTGTGCTTGCCCCGGTGAAACCGGNNCAACAAAAAAACTCCTCGTCCCAAACGCAAACAGGGCGGACCAAAGGTCCGCCCTGTTTGCTGCTTCTCCCATCTCACGCCAACGCTCCGCGTCCCACTCCAGGCGGGTGGCGCACCCTTCAGCAACAAAGAGCCCTCTTGGTTCCCCTACCCTTGAGCGCCGGGAGCGCCGGGGACAGACGGGAC
>PMOV01000200.1 GCA_003161195.1 Acidobacteriota bacterium
GCCAGTGAGCGGCGGCGACCTCCGGGTTTTCACGCTGCGCCATCCAACGGAGAACCTCGATTTTGCGGTCATTTTCGATAATTCTTATGCCGAAAAAACGGCGTTATCCCGAAAAATGATGTACCATTTGATGTACAGGAAGCCAAACAAAAAAGATGGACTTGTGTTGCACGCAAGCTCCTGTGGAATCAGAAGTAGCGGGGGCTTGTGTGAACCTTGCGCGCCACGCATGAAATTTCGCATGTAAGTCGCGCGCTTGGCGCGCCTTATCGTAAAAGGATCAATGCAAGATGACCACATGTCGCCTTCCAAATATAATCGATCGCCAAAACGGAAGTTACAACCGGTCGGCGCGGATTTGGTGCGCAAGGTTCTTGTGTGCACCCCTTGTGCGCTATCGTGGGAGCGCTGTTTCGCGGGCGGACTAGATGTGCGGCGTAACGCAGGAGCTCACGTTGCGGGGTGGGGTGCGAACATGTCCGACCTCTTGTATGTCTTGGATTTTGCGTGCCTGGCATCCTCCCGGACAGGGCACGACCCGTGCCGCCCAGATCATGACGCTTGCCATCTGCCACATCACCAAACGTGGCGAAATCGCTGGACCAAAAGCAATTGAGCATGCCGTCGATTGCTCGATCCTGATCCGCAAAGCGTATAACCGGCGCATGTTGTCGGTGCTTAAAAATCGTTTTGGCCCGGAGACAGCGCGTCCCCTGCAATTGGAGATTGATCCAATCTCCCTCAAGCTGCGTGTTTCCCCGCATAGCGAGATATTACCCGCCGTCGCGCGCGGCTATCTGCCGGCCGGTGGCATCACCGAGGTGCAAGGGGCCGTCATGTTGCCCAAGCCAGGCGCAGCGGCAAGAATTACCGCGCCGGGACTGCCTCGCAAGGAAATTGAGCAATATGTGACAGGGCTATGTCAGGTGCCGGGCTTTGAACTCGCAGATTTTGATTTATCTATCCAGTGCCGCGTCCCCGGCGAGATGCAATATCGCTCAGTCATGGGTTTACCGCTTTGCATGGCGCTGGCTGCCTCTTACATCCAGCGGCCAATCTTTGATTCGCATCTTTTTCTTGGTGAGATCGATCTGTGCCGCAAGGTTCGAGACGTGCCAGCAGCCCTGCTGAATGATTTGGCTAACGCGGGTGCGCATCGATCGCGGGCCATGGGCACCGATCGTTGGAGATACGCTTTCGTAGATCGCCAATGCCAGTGCCGCGGAGCACTGCGCATAGGGGAAATGAAAATAAAGTCGTTCTTTCCGGCCAAAGCGCATTTGACCGAATCGATGCCCGTGAGTGGGAGTTTTGGAAATGCACAACCAACCGTCAAAATGAATAATTGTCCCTTTGGCCAATTCATCGGACATTATTCTGATGTGAAGAAGACGCTGGTGGGAGTTTTGAAAGTGAGTTGAGAGCTGGATATCGCTGGAGTGGCCGCCGGCTGCTTCGTTACGTCGCGCTCCATGTAAACCAACCCTCACAAGTCGGAGGAGTCATTATGCACATGAGAATTATACAGCGTCATATTTCGACGGTTAGTCTTTGCCTTTTGGCGGCGATGAGAGTCGGCGCGGCGGCCGAGGCGAATTCGACGACGCAGCCCGCTGCGCAGACGATTCATCTGCATCTGTTGACCTCTGGGGCGTCAAACAAGCTCCATTATTTCGTTCCGGAGTCCGCAGATTTGACTCCCGAACGACCAAAGACCATTAAGAAGCTGCCCGAGGGATTGGGCAAGCCGCTGTTCGGCGTGATCAAAATCGCCGGCCCGAGCGGCGCAATATACCATGTGGTCGCCGACGAGCCGGCGGGCAAGCCGTTCCGATTATTCGTGGACAGCAACGGCAGTGGTGACTTGGTGGACGGCCCACCGGTGAAGTGGGAGGGCCAGCCCTGTGAACGCCAAAATCAAGTGGGCACGATCTATAATGGCGACGTTACTTTGAATCTTGGTGCCGCTGATTCACCATATCGAGTTCAATTGAAGGTGTACCGCTTTCATCTGAATGACCCGAAGGTTGATGGGAAGCTGTTTTATTACCGCGATTACCTGACGGAAGGCAAGGCCGCTATCGGCGGGAAGGAATATTCCATTATCGACGGACACGACTACCGATCGTCGTTTATCCTGGCGTCCATTTACATCGCGAATCACCCCGCCCAGTAAATCCCGCACCGGACCGCGCACACCAGTCCCGAGCAGCGCGTCAACGAGGATGTCGGCTGCCATCACCGGCGATTTTTCTTTTTTCCATTCTGAAGACGTTCGCACGACGTGCAGCGACGCGCTCAAATCTTTCCAGCGCTTATAGTTCTCAGCGGCATCACCGCGCATTTCCTCCGGCGCGGCAAACAGATAGACGTTTGGCGCAGCGCCCGCAGCGCGAAGATGGCGAGCGACCACGAACCCATCACCGCCGTTATCGCCTTTGCCGCAAAGGATTACGATCGTGCGCTGCGTAACGGCAGAGAAGCGCGACGCAATAAAGCGCGCCACCCTCGCGCCAGCATTTTCCATAAGGGTCGCAGATGGAATTCCCTCGCGCTCGGAGGTGAGCCGGTCGACTTGACGCATCTCTTCGGCTGTCAGAACCTTCATGGACAGGAGCTCACCGCGAATGTAAGCCGGCCGCCGGCCAGTTCGACCGCCCTTTCGCAGATGTTCGGATTTACCGGTTCCGCGTGGATGCGACGGCTCGATCGAGCTGCCACAGATTGCGGACCGCGCGGAAAGCACATTCAGGCAGAGTAGCAACCGCGTGGTCGCGGCGTCAACGCAGAGGATTGGGCTACGAAGTGCGGGAGGATGCTGGGCCTGGATTTGTATGCCGAAACACGTGGGGCATGGGGGAGATCCTTCGCGAATGGCCTTGGGTCTTTTGGCTC
>PMOV01000292.1 GCA_003161195.1 Acidobacteriota bacterium
CCGGCGCGAACGGAAGTGCGTCCGCTGGTCCCGGGGCTCCACGCCACGCCGATGCGCGGCGCAAAATTGTCTTTCGACCATTGTGGCGAGCCAAAGTGGATTAACCCCGGGACGTCGGCGACCGTGTTCAAATCCTGCAGTCTCTCCGAATAGGGCGAGGTGGTGTATTCGTAGCGCAGGCCGAGGTTGAGGGTCACGTTCGGCTTGATGCGCCAGTTGTCGTTGACGTACCAGTAGACCGCAGACTGGTCGCCGTAATAAATGGAGTTGCCGTTGCTGCGTTCGGCGAACGAAGTGGGGATTTGATCTTCGAGGTATTCGAACAGGTTGTTGTATTCGTAGTCGCCGCGCTCGCGCTGGGTGAAGCTTTGCGGTGCGATGAGTTTGCGACCCTCAATCCCGAACTTCAACGTGTGTGTGCCCTTGGTCCAGGTGAGAGCTTCGCTCAACTGATAAGTGTTCTGAATGCCGCTCTGTGGAGCGTTACCGTCTGGGCCCAACTGGAGGAAGTTCAGATCGTTGAACACCAGGTTGGGGAATTGGTCAAGACCGGGGAACGAGAAATTACCGGCACTCGTCACGTTGGCGAAGCGGTTGTAACCCAGACGCAATTCGTTCGTGAGTGACGGCGTAAACGTGTGGTATTCGTTGATCGTCACGAGATGAAACTTATTCGGTACCGAAGTGAAGAACGCCGGAAGATTGGCGGCCGTGTCGATGCCAATCACACTGTTGTAAACGTAGCGACCGCGAATTTGGTCGCTCGTGGAGATATTGTAGTCGATGCTGGAAACGATAAATTTGCTGTTGGTGTAGTTTGGTGCGGTAATGGCGAGACCTTCGGTGTCGAGCGTCGTGCCGTTCAGCCAGTTTATTGGCGAGCAACCAGAGACTGCGTCAGGTATGGTTCCCGCAGCCACGTATTTGTCAAAAACGGCAAGGTTCGTCGCCGAAAGGCCGGGAGTGGAGTTGATGACCGAGAAAGATGCGGCAGTCGGGGCGCAGGCTCCGCCGGCGCCGCCTTCACCACCAAACGGCTCATACTCGTAGTTCGCGAAGAAGAAGAGCTTGTTTTTGAGAATCGGGCCACCGATCTGCCCGCCGATGCGGTTCTCGTCGAAGCGGGGACCCGGAGAGCACAGATCGTTGGGATTGGCAGAAGTGGGGCAAGGAGTGCCCAGCCCTTGCGCTGCAGAGAAGGTGTCGAGTGCGTCGTAGTGACGGTTTTGATTATAGATGTAAGCTAGGCCGTGAAATTCGTTCGTACCGCTCTTGACGACGGTGTTGAATTGGCCGCCCGAAGAGTGCCCAAATTCCGGCGAAAACTGATTTTGAAGCAGAGAAAATTCTGCTACGGCGTCGTTCGGGATCGTGACGAGCGGCCCGGTGACCGACTTATCGTTGTTGTCAACGCCCTCGATGGTGAAGTTGTTGTCGCGAGGCCGCTGGCCGCCAATTGAGGGACCGGAGCCAACGCCCACGCCGCCGCTCGAGGCGACGCCGGCGGTGAGCAGTGACAAGTTCAGAACGCCACTGCCTTGACTGACCGTCGGGAGATCCGAGATCTCCTTGCCTTCGAAGGTGCTCTGCACTTGAGCGGTGGTGGTGTCGAGAGCCGCAGCCTGCCCGCTGACTTCGATGGAGGTCACGGCACCCTTAATTTCCAACGTGATTTGCAGGGTTGTATCGCGGTTCAGAAAAATCTCGAAGCCGTTGACCGTGGTGGCCGCAAAGTTGGCGGCTGTTGCCGTAATGTTATAAATGCCCACCGGCAAGTTGTTGATACGGTATTCACCGTTTGGCCCAGCCGTCGTCGGATAGTGCACGCCCGTGGAAGCGTTCACCGCGTCGACGGAAGCGCCCGGCACAGTCGCTCCCGTCTTATCAAGAATGGTGCCGACCAAGTCGCCGCTGATGACCTGCGCGCGCAATGGCGACGGCGCGGTTAGCGCGAGCACTACCAATGTGATGCTGAAAAGCACTGCAAAAAACCGTAATCCGTTTTTCACGGAACCTCCTGAAATTTTAAGAAATCCCCGAGCAAAGAGAAAGGGAACCGTTACCGAAACAACGAGCAATACCGGGGGATGCAATCTGCTCTCCAAAATGAGATTGCGGGCGAATAAATTGAGAATTGTTTATGTGCCTCATTTTCAGCGAGTTACATGGGTGGCGTTTGCCGAAGTGGCGCGAGCATGAGGGCTCGGCATACGTTCTGACGGAAAGGATACAAAATTATGTATGTTGGGGTCGGAGTTCTGGTATTAGCCGCAAACAGCGCTGAGCTCAGGACCAATGCAAAGTGGCCGGCTGGAGAACGGGTCTCCTGCGTGCGCAGCTAATTCCAATTATTTGAATCACTTGCACGCGATTCGACGTTTCAATCAGCAGAGGTTGGCGCCTGAATAAGCGGGAAGAGCATTGGCGGCGACTCAAGCAAATTCGCACTGAATTTCTGCGCAGATCGTCAGCTGCTGACGTTGTTACGCATGGCGTTCTTGAGGTGCGCCATCCGGAAGGGGGAGCCGAGGTTCTGACGCAGCTCGATCCAGTGCTGGTCGGGGATAGACAAAAAGACCTCGACGACTTTGGGGTCGAACTGCGTGCCAGAGCAGCGCCTGATCTCTTCGCGGGCGTACGCCATGGGCAAAGCCTTGCGGTAGGGGCGGTCGCTGATCATGGCGTCGAGAGAATCGGCCACCGTGAATATGCGTGCGCCGAGGGGAATTTGCTCTTCCCTAAGGCCGCGCGGGTAGCCTGTGCCATTGAAGAATTCCTGGTGAGCCAGGACGATTTCGGCGGCATCGCGCAGAAACGGAATACGGATGAGCATGTCGTAGCCGATCTGGCAGTGCCGGCGCATGACTTGCTTTTCGTCGTCGTCGAGCGGGCCGGGTTTGCGGAGGATGCCGTCGGGGATGGCCATTTTGCCGATGTCGTGGAGGAAAGCGGCGCGAGCCAGGACCGGCAGATAGGTGGTGGGTACCGGCATGGCCTTGGCGATGGAAATGGTGAATGCGGTGACGCGCTGGCAATGGCCCTCGGTTTCGGCATCTTTCAGGTCGAGAGCGCTGCCCAGGGCTTCGAGGGTGTCGTCGTAAGACTGCTCGAGTTGCGAGAGCGCGCCGGTGAGCTGGGCGGTGCGCTCCTCCACCTGTTGCTCGAGGTTGCGCTGATAGTTGCGGTTCTCGGCGACCAGCCGGCGATGTTGCAGCGCGCGTCCCACCCCCAGGAACAGCTGATCCTTCTCAAAAGGCTTCAGGATGTAGTCGTAAGCGCCGCGGCGGATGGCTTCGAGGGCGGTGGAAATATCGTGAATGGCGGTGACCATGATCACCGGCACTTCCGGGTCGTAGTGGCGGACCCAGTCGAGGAGTTTGATGCCGTCCATCTCCGGCATGATCATGTCGCTCAAGATCAGGTCGGGGGTGATGCGCTTTACTTGCTCCTGGGCGGCGCGGCCATTACTGACCGCGGTGCAGCGGTAACCCTTGGATTCAAGCATGGTGGAAACCACCTCGCGAATGGCTTCCTCGTCGTCAACAACTAGAATGCTTTCCATCTCCACTGGGGGCACTCCCAATGGCCATTATCACGCCATTACTCGGGAGGTCACAGCCGAATGCTGGGATGCTTGCCCATTCAGAAAACAGCGTGTTAGCGTCGATTCAGGCTTACAAATCCAAGTTCCGCACCACGAATCTAGCCGCTGCGCCCCACTGCGGGTGCGGCCAAAAGCACCCTCCGGAGGGAGCAGACCGTGCTGGAGAACCAGGAAATGCTCGGGGGCGCCTTCTTTGAGGCCACCGCGTCGATCATTTTACTGGTCCTTTTCGCGGTATTACACCGGGACCACGACTTCCGTTATTTCCGCCTGTGGCTGGCCGGATGGGTGTGTTTTACCGCCGCCGAGCTCGCAGAACTGTTGCTGCTCACAAA
>PMOV01000015.1 GCA_003161195.1 Acidobacteriota bacterium
CGTTTGGAACCGGCTCCCTCACGGTCGCGGCTCTGTAAATACCCGCAAATACGCATTCGCGACAATGAGCCGCGGGCACGCGCCCTGACTAAACACCTGTGTCTAGCGTCCGAAAGGACCGCTTGCTGACGCGCGCGGCTCGGTAGATTGCGCGCGTTACAGAGCTGCGACCGGGGCGGACAAACTGCCTCGCATGGTGAGCTACTGCGCAGACTCAAGGCGCTTAATCTCGGGGATTGCCGCGCGTAAAGAGGGCACGCAATGCGGAGGGATTGCGGTGTTTGGCCGGGTCCATTCGAATAGAGTCTGAGCTGCGGCGTCGATTAGATCGTCTATTTCTGGCGCGCGCCGGAAGTCTGTTTCTTCGTCAACGCGATCGCCCTTCAGATTGAGAATCCACGTTTCGACATTGCGCCTGGGAATCAGGTGGACGATCTTCTCTTCGGCGATCCGCACCGATAACTGAGCGCCGGAGAGGGCACTTTCAAGCTGACGGACGCGTCTATTCATGTCGCCAGCGTGAGCATCGATCACAACGATCAGGGCGGTATCGGCGTGCCGCTTGCGAAAAGCGCGCACCGAATTGGCATACCTCTCGCGAACCCACTGCTCTCCGCAACCACGGCCGCTTGGAGGAGGCTCGAATCGGGTGACTCTCTGAAGGCTAAAGCGATCGAGGTATCGGTAAATCAATCGTTGGTGGCGCGTGTCCTCCGCCAGAACGATGACCTGCGAAATTCTAGCCACGCTCCCATCCGCGAGCGACCAGTTCCGCCGGGGGAAGGCTGCTGTCTGGATCGCCGCGAAATGGCTCGACACGAACCGAACCTATGCCGTCGCGGACAAACTGGACGCCGTGGCCAGGCGCCAATTGATTGATCAGCTCAGGGTGGTGAGAAATCAGGATAGCCTGGCCTTTACGATCCTCGACTAGGTCAATAAGTTTCATTAGCCACGGTTGAATTTCAGCAAGCGAGATGAAGTTTTCCGGTTCGTCAATGACGATTGTGTTTCCCTTCGCTGCGACGAAGTGGAGAATCATATAGAGGCAGATGAGGCATCGCTGGCCATCCGATAACTCATTGAAACCGGTCTTAACACTCCCACTCTGCCGTCCGAAATCGGCGACCAGCAGGCGAATATTCTCCCCGGCAAATTCAAGCTCCAGGAATTTGAAGTCGTCAATGGCTTCTCGCAGGCTCGCAAGCAGTTCCTGATTCTCCCTTGGATCATCCTGCAACAGGTGCCGGTGTGCCGGTTCAGCGTGAAATGGAGAGTGGGCGCTCTCCGTTAGTGAGTATTCCGCCCCTTCGGGGCGGGGATTTTCAAGGCATAAGGGTCTACCGATCCGATGTGTTTTTGGGAAGAGCGCGAAAGGCGAACTTCCGCGCCCAGCCACATCGTCTCGATGAGCCCACCAAGCTATCCCTCGGCATGGTTGCATCCCTGCAGAGCCCGCTTCTGTTTCACCTGGCAATGTCATTGTAACTCCTCCGGGTCACGCCGCCTGCTGCTGCCGGCGCTTTTTCCGTTGCTCGCGCGCTTCTTCCAACTTGCGATCCCGCGCCGCAAGGATCTCGGCCTGCCGCCCCGTCAACATATCGGCTGGCGTGACAAATCCGACGGCGCTGTGAAGGCGCACGGTGTTGTAGTGGTCCACATACTCCTGAATGAGTTTCAGAGCGTCCTCTTTCGTCAACGGCGTTCCCGGCCGGATGCATTCTCCTTTCAGTGATTTGTGCCAGCGCTCGATTTTGCCGTTGGATTGCGGGTAGTAGGGGGACGTCCTCACGTGGGTCATGCCCGAGATCCGGATGAACTCCTTGAAATCCCGCGCAATGAACTGCGGTCCGTTATCGGAGATGATCCGCGGCTTCGCCTCCGGGTATTTCTCTTTGGCCCCCTGGAGGATGATCTCGATTTCCGCCTCCGTCATCGACTCCCGCAAGTCCCAGTGGACGATTCCCCGGCTGTAGCCGTCCAGCACGCTGCACAGGTAGTAGAACGTGCCGCTGATGTTGATGTAGGAAACATCGATATGCCAATGCTGATGAGCTTGCAGCGGCTGCTCGAAGCCCGTGCCTTTCTTGGAGGGCTTCCCCTTCCACTTCGCCAGCAACCCCGCTTGACCCAAGACGCGCCAGACGCTGGACGGGCTTACCGCCACGATGTCGGCATCCAGCATCATGAACGTCAAACGCCGATAGCCTTCCAACGGATTCTTCAAATGGAAATTGATGATCGCCTCCTTCTCCCACTGCTCCAACCAGAAATCCCGGGGAATCCAACCGTTGTGCTCGTTCGCTTTGCCGTATCGTTCCCGCCAACCGTAGAACTTGCTGGCGGTGATGCCGAGCCATCCGATGAACCGTCCGACGCCGATCTCCGTCTTCTCCGACCAGCGCCGGACGTAGTCCACGATCTGGTCCCGCACGTCGTGCGGTACCCAGACCCCGTTCAGATCTCCCCAAGACTTTTTTTTAAAGCGACATGCTCCGCCATCAACTCCGCCAGGACCTCGTCCTTGGTCTGGATCTTCTTCGTCAGATACTCGATCCGTTCCTGTTCCGGTTGATGGTTGACGCGCGTCTTGGTCTGGAAAGCCGCCGCTCCATTATCGAAGAATTCCTTCTGCCAACGGTAGAACACGGTCGGCTGAAGTCCGAGCTCATCGCACACCTTGGAGATCGGCTCCTGATTGAGTAAATGCCGCCTGAGGATCGCGACTTTCTCCTCGGCGCTGTAGCTGTTTCGTGTCTTTTTCACGCGTTCTCTCCGT
>PMOV01000303.1 GCA_003161195.1 Acidobacteriota bacterium
GGCGCCGAAGACAACGTGGAAGTTCGCCGCTGGGGCACCCCACCCACTTTCGATTTCGCGCCCAAACCCCACTGGGAAGTGGGAGAAAACGCCGGCATCCTCGATCTTCCCGCCGCCACAAAAATCACCGGCGCGCGTTTCGCCGTTTACAAAAGTTGGGGCGCGCGCCTCGAACGTGCCCTCGCCAATTTTTTCCTGGACGTGCACACCCTCGAGCACGGCTACACGGAAATTCTCCCGCCCTTCCTGGTCAACACCGCCAGCCTCCTGGGCTCGGGCCAATTACCCAAATTTGCCGCCGATTTATTCAAAATCGCCGACACCGATTTCTGGCTCACGCCCACCAGCGAAGTCGAACTCCACAACATGCACCGCGACGAAACCCTCAGCGAAGACGCACTACCCATCAACGTCACCGCGTGGACGGCATGTTTTCGCAGCGAAGCCGGCGCCGCCGGCAAAGACACGCGAGGAATTCTGCGCCAGCACCAGTTCCAAAAGGTCGAGCTATTTAAATTTACCAAGCCGGATCAAAGTTACGCCGAACACGAAAAGCTGGTCGCCGACGCCGAAAGCATTTTGCAAAAACTCGGCCTCCACTACCGCACCATGCTGCTCTGCACTGGCGACATGGGATTTGCTTCCGCAAAAACGTACGACATCGAAGTTTGGCTCCCCAGCGCGAAAGAGTTTCGCGAAATTTCCAGTTGCTCAAATTGCGAATCCTTTCAGGCGCGCCGCGCCGGCATCCGCTACAAACCCAAGGCCGGCGGCAAGTCCGACTTCGTCCATACCCTCAACGGTAGCGGACTGGCGGTCGGCCGCACCTGGATCGCCGTGGTGGAAAACTATCAGCAAGCGGACGGTTCCATCCTCATTCCAGAGGCTTTGCGCCCCTACATGGGCATCGACCGCATCCCGTCTGGTACTAAACCGTAGGGTTGCGAGCCACGGAGAAGCGGGCCCCAAGGCAGCCCTCTCCTGGCCAAGACGCCTCGTGAGACTGAGTAAGCGCATTATTATGAGTGGGTTACAAAGGCAACCGCAGGCGACACACAGGTCATTTGGCAAAAGTGGCAAACATGGCATGGATACATACGTCGCGCAACTTGTTGAAAGTACACCTTTTCGTTTGACGCGCCCTTTTCGCGTTGCATACACTCGCCTCACTGCGCCTTCGGGGGTCGCGGCACCGTTTCGAGCCGCGTGCAATCAAACAGCTAGGCGCACATGATGAACTTTATTACGCGGTTCCTACGGTTCGTAGTCTGGGTGTTGATTCTGTCGTGGGTATTCAGGCTGCTCGGCAAGCTGCTGGCCTGGGCTTTCCAGCGGGCTATGGGTCCCGAGCAGCAGGACGCAACGAAGGCTCAGCAGGATGGGACGTCCACCGGCTGGAGTTCTGGAGCGCAGCGGACTTTGACGGCTCGGCAACTGGTACGCGATCCAATCTGCGGCATGCACCTGGCGGAGTCGCTGGCGATTCCGTATCGCGATGGCGGGCAGTTGGTGCACTTTTGCTCCGCCGAGTGCCGCGATAAATTTGCGAGCGGCGTTCTGCGGCGCGCCGTTAACGGCTAAAGCGGAAAGCGCTTCCGCGAAAATTTTGGCGGCAGCAACATGCGGGCCGAGTGACGGAGACACAACGGAAAAGTGACGGACGATACGGCAAGACTCGAGAGCCAACAGCAACAGAACAAGGGGCCTCGAGATTCGCAACCACGACAAGAAAAGGAACCTAGCCCATGGCCACGGTAGCTAAACCCACCACGCCGCTTCGCCCGCTCGGGGCGCCTCCGATGGTGCCGCGCATCGCGCCGCGCGAAGATCTGAATCCTTTCCGCATCGCGCAGATGCAGTTTGACATGGCGGCGGAATTTCTGAAGCTGGACCAGGGCTTGCGGCAGATTTTGCGCACGCCGAAGCGCGTGCTGGAAGTTTCCATCCCCACGAAGATGGACAACGGCCAGGTGAAATTGTTGATGGGCTACCGCGTGCAGCACAACATGGCGCGCGGCCCGGCGAAGGGCGGCGTACGTTTTCATCCCAATATCACGCTGGATGAAATCAAGGCGCTGGCCTCCGCGATGACGTGGAAGACCGCGGCGGTGAATATTCCGTTTGGCGGCGCGAAGGGCGGCGTCATTTGCGACCCGAAACGCATGTCCAAGAGCGAACTGGAGCGCATGACACGGCGGTATGCCAGCGAAATTCTGCCGTTCATCGGGCCGGACCAGGATATTCCCGCACCGGATATTTATACCGATGCGCAAACCATGGCGTGGATGATGGACACCTACGCGATGACCACGGGCCGCGCGTCGCACGCGGTAGTCACCGGCAAGCCGATGAGCATTGGCGGCTCCGCGGGCAGCGCGGAAGCCACGGCGCAAGGTTTGGTGCATGTGGTGGAAGAAGCCTGCAAGCTGAAAAAGATTTCGCTGCGCGGCGCGACCATCGCCATTCAGGGATTTGGCAATGCGGGCGCCACGGCGGCGCGGCTCTTCGCGGACAAGAAAGCGAAGATCGTGGCCTTGAGCGACACGCGTGGCGGCGTCACCAATCCCCGCGGCATCGATCCGCTCAAGGCTTTCCGCTATAAAGAGCGCGCGGGCACGGTGGTGGGCATGCCGGGCGCTTCGCGTATTTCCAACGACGACTTGCTGACCATGAAGTGCGACATCCTGGTCCCGGCGGCGCTCGAAAACGTGATTACCCTGCAAAACGCCGACGCCATCAAGGCGCGCATCGTAGCGGAAGCGTCCAATGGCCCGACAACGCCACACGCGGACGAAATTCTGGCGCGCCGCGGCGTAATCGTGCTGCCGGACATCCTAACCAACGCCGGCGGCGTCACCGTGAGCTATTTCGAGTGGGTGCAAAATCAGCAAGGCCTGGTGTGGGACGCGGAAGAAGTGACCGCGCGCCTGCAAAAGACCATCGTGCGCGCGTTCCACGAAATGGTGGAGACCATGCGCAAACACCACGTCCCGCCACGCGCCGGCGCCATGATCCTCGCGGTAAATCGCGTAGCCGAAGCCACGCTAGTCCGCGGCCTCTTCCCCTGATCCTGCAGTCGATGCACACGTTCTATTGCGGAAAATCGATGGTGACGANNGTGGTGCCAGGAATTTAACGCTACGGTTCCGGGGCCGCCGGACGCTTCGGTGTGGACTTATGATTTGGGGAACAGCGGATTCGGCAACAATGAAGTGGAAACGTATTGCGGGCCGGTGGGCACGCCAAATAACCCGGCCAGTTGCCCGACGACCTTTTCAACGAGCACGGCGAACGCGTATGTGGATGGCAGCGGCCACCTGGTGATTCAAGCGATTAACAATGGCGGCGCGTGGACCTCGGCGCGCATGAAAACGCAGGGACTGCAGAATTTTCAGTACGGGCGCATGGAGGCAAGCATCCAGTTGCCGGACACGACGAATCAAGGATTGTGGCCGGCGTTCTGGATGCTGGGCAGCGACATCAGCACGATGCCGTGGCCGGCGTGCGGGGAAACGGACATTTTAGAGGTTTGGTCGCAGGCGGTGCTGAATGGTCCGGGTCCTCTTGGCAACCGCTCGACGCTGCATACGGCGGCGACGGATGGCGCCGGTGTGCAGCCGAATGGGGGTTTCACATTTCCCGCGCCGCAGACGAACAGCTCGGCGTTTCACACCTACGGCATGATCTGGTCGGCGAACATGCAGCAGTTTTACGTCGACAATCCGCAACAGCCCTACTACATCGCGACGGCCAGCGACCTAAAGCCGAACGATACGTGGCCATTCAATCTGCAATTTTTCCTACTGCTGAACGTGGCGGTGGGCGGCACGCTGGGCGGGACACCGAGCGCCGCGACGCCGAATCCCGGCATTTTGATGGCGGACTACGTGCGGCAATATTCTGGAACGGTGGCCGCGCCGGCGCTGGGAAATCCGCCGGCGATCAGCGTGAAGGCCGGAGCGACGACGGGAAACGCGAGCAGTTTCACTCCGGGCTTGGCGGCAGGCAGCGGTTTCGCGTTTTTTACGTGTGATACCGACGCGCCGAAAGCGACTTGCGCGATTTTGACGACGGACGCGCTGAATGCGCATGTGGTGAACAGCAACGCCGCGGAAACGGTGACGGCGACAGTGACTACTACGGCGAATTCGGCGGCGCTGCCGCTGGCTGCGAAACCGCGCAAGCCGGCGCACGGACAGAATCTGTGGGTCACTGCCATGAGCGGGATGCTGGCGATTTGGTATTGCCTTGTGAAATGGCGACAAGGAGAAGGTTCGCGGCGTTACGCTTGGAGGTTCGCCGCAGCATTTATCGTTCTGGTGGCCGCGGTCGCGGGATGTGGCGGCGACAGCAGCGGTACGGTAACTACTTCGAGCAGCGGCACGACTCCCGGCGCCTACACCGTGCATGTTTACGCATTCACCGAGACAAATAGCAGCGATGGAACGAATGCGCACGCGGATGCCCAGGTGGCGATTCCGCTGACGGTCAACTAGCGCGGCAAACGCTGGACGTACGGGGCGCGCCGCGATCATAGTACAACCGACAAAGTTTTTGTTGCGTGCATCGGGAAGCGCGCGTACATTCGCAGGTGCCGGGCGTGTTCTTGGCGCGGGAAGAAATTTGCCGCGGGCGAGAAGCGTAACCGGCTATTTTCGTCGAACCGGGAAAGTGCGCGGGGAAAACGGGATGTCGCTGAGCAATCATGGGCATCAAGGTCACGCGGCGCCGCCGATTTTGCTGGCCATTGCGGGATTTGACCCTTCGTGCGGCGCGGGAATTGCCGCGGACCTAAAAACGTTTGCGGCGTTTGGCTGCTACGGCGTGGCGGCGATCACATCCATTACCGTACAGAACACGCAAGGCGTTACCGCGGTGCACAACACGCCCAGCGCGGAATTGCGCGAGCAACTGGAATCGCTGGTGGGCGATTGCGAAATTGCCGCGGTGAAAATCGGCATGCTCGGGAATCGCGGGAATGCCGCGGTGGTGGCGGAGTTTCTGGAAGCGCACAAGTTTGCGCATGTGGTGCATGATCCAGTGATGAAATCTTCGAGCGGGGCGGAATTGCTGGACGCAGCGGGAATTAAATATGTGGCCACGGAGCTGCTGAAGCGCTCGAGCGTGATTACGCCGAATGTGCCGGAGGCGGAGTTGCTGACCGGCTTAGCCATTAAAGATGTAGCGAATATGGAAGATGCGGCGCGGAAACTGGTGGAGATGGGCGCGCGCGCGGTGATTGTGAAGGGCGGACACCTGGATCGCGCGGTGGATGTTCTGTTTGATGGGAACGAGATCGTGGTGTTCGGCGGGGACAAGGTGAAGACGGACAACACGCACGGGACGGGGTGTACGCTGGCGTCGGCGATTGCGGCACAGTTGGCCGGCGGAAGATCACTGGTGGAAGCGGCGACGCTGGCGAAGGCGTATGTGACGAAGGCCATCGAGAATGGTTACGCAATTGGCAAAGGGCGCGTGCCGCTCGATCATTTTTATCGGCTGCGGATGGAGCCGCCGGCGCGTGGGGTTCATGAAGTGCCGCAGCATGGGATGCATCCGGCGGCGGAGCCTACGGCGCATTAATTT
>PMOV01000156.1 GCA_003161195.1 Acidobacteriota bacterium
ACCGCCGTGGTCGCTTGCCCCAGGTGCATCGCGTACGTGTCCATCACCCACGCCATGGTCTGCTCGTTGGTGCCCACGTCCGGCGCCGGCACGTCCTTCTCGGGCCCCAGCCAATTCGCCAGCTCCGCCGTATACCGCCGCGTCAGTTTTTCCAGTTCCGTCTTCGACATTTTCTGCGGGTTGCACACCACCCCGCCCTTCGCGCCGCCAAACGGAATATTCACCACCGCGCACTTCCACGTCATCCACGTAGCCAGCGCGCGCACTTCGTCCAGCGAAACATCCGGCGCAAAACGGATTCCCCCCTTGCCCGGCCCGCGCACCGTCGAGTGCAACACGCGATAGCCGGTAAACACCTCCAGCGTGCCATTGTCCATGCCCACCGGAATGTACAGCGTCACTTCCTTGCTGGGATGCTTCAGGTAGCGATATAGCCCCTGCTCCAAGTTCAATTTCTTGGCGGCAATTTCAAAACGCGCTTCCGCGTTCTCGTAGACGTTCAGTTCTTCCAGTGTTTGGGCTTGAGACATGCACGCTCTCCTGACCTTCACATCACCGGGCCGCGGCGGCCATCAGCCGCACAAAAACCCCCTGCCGCAACGCACAACCGGCGTTCGGCACTACGTTATCGTTGCACTTGAATCGAGGACCAACGCCGCTCGTAGCCGCGAGCTACCCACTCGCGAGGCGACGTCAGCCCGGGCCACCAGTATACGAACGCCCGTGGCGTTGCCGCAAGCCGCCGAGCTTTGCGCTGGTGCCAATGCGATAAGACGATCCAGCAGGCCGGCGATGGGACACGCTCCGTTTGCCTTCGCCACATTGCGCGCCAGCTTATGCGCCGGATACCACGCCCGCTTCATCTAATAAATGTTCAAGCAACAGGCTGTGGTCCAAGGAGTCTCCAGCGATGATCCCATTTTCCGTGCTCGACCTTGCCCCCGTGTCGGCAGGCGCCACGCCCGGCGACGCCCTCCGCAATTCGCGCGACCTCGCGCAACACGCCGAGCGCTGGAACTACCACCGCTTTTGGCTCGCCGAGCACCACAACATGCCCGGTATTGCCAGCGCCGCCACCGCCGTAGCCATTGGCTATGTCGCCGAAGGCACCAAAAAGATTCGCGTCGGCGCCGGCGGAGTCATGCTGCCAAATCACTCGCCCCTGGTCATCGCTGAACAGTTCGGCACGCTGGAATCGCTCTATCCCCGCAGGATTGATCTGGGTTTAGGACGCGCGCCCGGCACGGACATGGCCACCACCCGTGCCCTGCGCCGCGACAGCAAGGCCACCGGCGACGAGTTCCCCGAATCCGTAAAGGAATTGCAGGCGTACTTCGCTCCGGTCGCGCCCGGGCAGCGCGTGCGCGCATTTCCAGGAAATGGTCTGCGCGTGCCCATCTGGCTGCTGGGTTCGAGTTTATTCAGCGCGCAGCTCGCGGCCGCCATGGGCTTGCCGTATGCCTTCGCCTCACACTTTGCTCCGACCGACCTGTTGCAGGCCGTACAGTTGTATCGCGAGGGATTCCGGCCTTCGCAGGATTGGCAGCGTCCCTACGTGATGCTGGGGCTCAACGTCGTCGCCGCGGACTCCGATGCCGAGGCACGCCGGCTCTTTACCTCGCATCAGCAGGCCTTTGTCAGTCTGCGCAGGGGCACGCCGGGGCAAATTCCTCCGCCCATTGACGACATCGAATCCTATTGGACGCTGGCGGAGAAAGCTATGGCCAGCCAGTCGCTGCTCTGTTCGGTGGTCGGAGCGCCCGCCACGGTCGAGCGCGGACTGCGGAAATTCGTCGAAGTAACCAAACCCGATGAGCTGATGGTGACCGGCTTGCTCTATAGCCACAAAGCGCGCCTGCGCTCGTATGAACTCGTGGCTGAGGTCCGGGATCGCTTGGCGGCGCAGCGGAAGTCCGCGCGCGAGTCGGTCTCCTCGCTTGTGAGCTAGCAACCAAGCCCCTAGCCAAGAAACTTGCCGTGTCTTCACTTGCCGATGGTGGGCTCAACCTGTCATTCCGAGGGCCGGGTTTGCCCGAGGAATCCGCTTTTTCCAGACACCGCGTTAAGCAGCCTTCGATTTTGGCGAGGCTTTACGGCGCGGCTTCGCGACGACGTTCTCCATCAGTTCGCGTTCCGCGCGCGTCCAATCTTCAAAGGGATTGCCCGGGGCGCCTTGGCGTTCGAGATAAATGTGATAGGCGCGGAGAGCGATCTCTTCGCGAGAAGGAACATTGCTGGCTTTTGCGGCGGCCGGTTTCTTCGCTTTGGGCGCGGCCGGTTTATTGGATGTGAGCACGGTGCTCTCCTTTCAGTGTCCAGCGTCCATTTTAGTACTAGAGGGATTCACGCCGCCTGCCGGACGGGCAGGTTTGTTATCGCGTGGTGTTGTTTTGTGCAACGGGCGGTTGCGCGGCTCCGCGCGCCGCCTCGCCACAAAATGAAACTGCTTCAGCTGCGCCCCGTTCTATTGCAGGCGGAACTGGATGGTTACCGTCAGGTGCATCGGCACCGGCTTGCCGTCGAGGCTCGCAGGCTGATATTTCCACTGGTGCAACGCGTCCATGGCCGCCTGGTGTAACACCGGCGGCCCGCTCACCACTTTCATTGTCGTCACTTGCCCTGCGGCATCAATCAACGCGTCGATCTTCACGTCGCCGCTGACCCGCTGCGTCTTGGCAAACGCCGGATAAACCGGCGGCGCGGACTTGAGCAGTTTGGCCGGCGTCACCGACCCGCCGATCTGCACCGGCGCCAGCGGCGCGGCCGGACCGGACGTGCTGACGAAACCGTTGACCGCCGGAGCGTTCTCGGCATCTCCGTTGCCCAAAGAAACTTCCGCGTCGCTGACCGCGCCGCCATCGCCTCGGCGTGTGACGTTGGGCGCTGCCAGGTGCACGTCGCCCAAAGCATGTTTTGGCGCCGGCTGCTGCACCGGATTCTCCGCGCTCGCCGCTGGCAAACCGTTCCCCGCCTGCGCTGCGCGCGTCTTTTCCACGACCAGATTCGCATTCACCGGCGCCGGAGTGGGCGCCTGATTGGTAGCTTGCGTGGCCGCCGGATTCTTCACTGCGCCGGACGGCAAGGTAACGCCCGCCGCGTTCGACAACGTGCGTGTTTGCGGCTGATTGGCCTCTGCAACAGCAGCGCTCGCTGGCGCCGGAATTTGCGTTTCCGTCTGCATCTTCGGCGTAACCGCGCTCTGCGCGCCACCGGTAAAGACCGCACCGTTTTGCTGCGTATACCAGTAACCGCCGCCCGCCACGGCCGCCAGAATCAGCGCGGCGATAGCCAGCACTTTGCCTTTGCCCGCACCTTCGGTGCTGCCGCTTTCCTCGATGCTCAGCCGCGAACCAAACGTCGGGATCGGCACATTCTCCGCGCCCTCTTCGCCCCGGCTCTCTTCCGCCGTCCCATCCTCGTGCGCCTTGGCCAGCGTTTCGGAGAGGTCGTCGCTGCGATGCTCGAAGACGTCGTCCAATTCATCGTGGGTGTCATTCTCGCCGTGCGCTGGCGTGGCCGCTCCGGACAAAGATCCTCCGGAAACTCCGTCGTCCACCACGCCTGTCGGCGCCGCGTTGCGCGCCAGCGGTTCCAGCCACGAAGGAATCTTCACCTGCTCTTCATCCAGTAGCGATTGCAGCGAGGCCGTGGAAATATTTGCCGGTGCAACCGGTTTCGGCGCCACGGGTGCGATTGGAATCACCGGCCCCGGGGGCGTAACCGGATGAATCGCCGATGCAGGCGCCGCTGTTTGCGGGGACTTCGCATCGCGCGTGGCCGCATTATCCTGCGCCAATACCGCCGCTAAATCCGGCAACCAGGCATCCGGCTTGGCCGACGGGGTGCCTACGGAGGTCGCAACGGGGGTCGAGGTAGCAGAAACTTTTTCCGTTTTCGCAGGCTCGGCCTGCGCGAACTCCAGAATCTTTGCCGTGGCGTCCGCCGTCGGCGTGGCACTCGCGGCTGCTGGCGTGGACGAAGGCGGCGCTGAGGTTACCGGCGCGGGCGCCACAGATGCCGCGTTATTCTTTTGCGGATTGAGCAATGCCGCGAGTTGTTCTTGCAGCCGCGCATTTTCAGCCCGGAGCGATTCCGCCGAAAAATCGGTGCCGGGTTTTGCCGCTTGCGAGGTCGCAGTTGTCGAGCTTGTTGGGGTTGTCGCCACTGGTGCGGCCGGCGCTGCGGGCGCAATCGGCGGTGCGACGACAGGCGCCGGGACTTTGGGCGCAGTGGCCACCGGCGCAGGGACGGTCGGCTTCGCTTCCGCGGCGCGCGGCAAACTCAACGTGCCGGTCAGTGGCAACACCGATTTCGGCGCGCTGGAACTCACGGTGAATTCCGTCTTCACCACCAACGGGACGGCTGGCGCAGCGGGGATCGTCGTAGCATTGGATGCCGGCGTGGTTGGCGCAGCGGGTGTCGAGGCCGCGGCCGAAGGCGCGGGCTTCGTGGGCGCAGGAATCGTCGCCAGCTTTTCCGCGCAAGCCGCGATTACAGGCGCGGATACTTTTGCTTCGACAGTAGCCGCGCTGGCAACCGGCGCTGGTATCGCGGCGATTTGCGGCGCCATGGGCGAGCCGGTGGCCGGCGCGGCTTGCACCACGTTGGGCGTCCCAGGCTGCGGAGCCAGGCGATCGCCCGGGAAACGCATGCCCCAGAAACCCACCACCGTTTCCGTAAATTCCAGCTCGACATAACCGCTGATGTTGCGGTAGTTCTTCGACTTCACCACCTGGCAGACCACTTCTTTTTTCGTTTTTTCGTTGGTCAGAAACAGCAGTTGCCCCGGCGCCACGGACGCTTGCAAACGGATCACCGCGCCGTTGCCAAACACCAGCACCGTCTTGGTGGACTCCGCAAATGGTTCGCGCTTCTCGCTGCCTTCCACGGTGCGCGCGCCGTTCACCGTCACGCTCACTTCCAGCGCTACGGGCTGCGGTTTCGCGCCAGCGTCCGCGGACGGTGTCGCAGGCCGCGCTGCGGCCCCTTCCGGCAGTCCGGCAATCGCTTCCGTTTCTTTCACAATCGTTGACATGGCTGTACGCACCCGCCAGGAGAAAGTTGCTGGTGGCCCCCCAAAGAGCCCTCAGTGCCGCGTGGTTCGCGCTGACTTGTGTAGTGTGTTGGCAGGTGGGAGGCGCAGCCATAGTACGCGCGTACCAGCTTGGAACACTGGCCTGGCGGACAGGCCGCATCTTGCACCGGCGGGCTACTGGCACACGAACTGCGCCCGCACGGATTTAGCGGGAATGCGAAACATAGAATTATTTTTGCAGCGGCGGCTTAAATCGCTCGTCGATTTCCACCTGATAGCCGGTCACCAGTTTGTTCGTCTCGTTGGCCATGCCGATCACCGCCTGCAATTCCTTGAACATTTCCGGCGTCATGCCTTTGCCGAACGCCGCCGCCGTGTGCGACGCGATGCAGTAGTGGCAATTATTCGTCACGCTCACCGCCACGTAGATCAATTCTTTGGTCAGCGGATCAATGGCCCCCGGCCCCATAATCTCTTTCAAACCTTCCCATGTGCGCTTCAGCAACTTCGGATCGTGCGCGATGGCCTTCCAGAAATGGTTGATCCAGTCGGTCTTGCGCGTAGCCATGATGTCGTCATAAACGGCGCGTACTTCGGCGCTGGCGTCCTGGTATTCGATCAGCGGAAACGTGGGCATGCGCTTCTCCGGGTGCGTGTGTACTTGCAAAGGCCAACTTAGCAGGCGCGCGACTTTATGGAAAGGATGAGTAGAACAGCACCCTGCTGCGCAGGAAAATCGCGCTCTAGCGGCACGCCGCAGCACCCCAGCAAAACCCGCTGGTGTGATGTAACGGCTTGCTGGTATGGTGTTGCGCATGACGGACCAGTCTAAAGAAGCCGTTGCCGCAGTTCCTTCGGCCAAACCGAAAAGTCGCATCGCGTATTGGATTTTCATGGTGCCGCTGCTGCTGTTTCTCCTGTGGTTCGGCGTCTCTGATTTGCGACGTACGCCGGACGTAACCGCAACGCTTTCGCACCTGGGTTATCCCGCTTATTTTGCGTACTTCATCGGTGTTGGGAAGTTGCTTGCGGCGGTCGCGTTTCTGTATCCGGCGTCTCGCCGCTGGCGCGAGTGGGCCTACGCCGGGCTTACGGTTGAGTTTGTCTGCTCCTTCGCCTCGCACGCGTTGGTGGGCGACGCCTGGGGCATGCGCATTGCGCCGCTGGTCATTCTGGCGATCCTGAGCCTGGCCGGCCAGTTCGACCCACACCGGCTGCGATCTTCCTAAGAATTTGTCGCGTTCTGAGCTGATCCCCTTGGCGGAGTCGGATTGTCTTCGACCCCGTTGTTGCGTGGAAACTGCGTATAGGGGGGTGGGTCTCGCATTGTAAACTATTGATTATAATATACTTAATATGCAATAGTTCGATTGGATTTTGTAAGTGTTCATTCTAATGGAGTTACAAGGCTAAATTTGGTAAGTGTTCATTCTGTTGCGGTTACGTTCACTGTGCAGTGGGCCAAATTTGGTGCTCGCGAGGGCGTTTTCGGGCATGCGCACGACGCAACATTTTCGTCGATGCAGCTGTCAGCTTCGAGCGGCACTGGCGGAGCCGGATGGAACTCCGGCGCCCACAATTCCGGCGCCGCCACGATCTGAAGCCCGAGGCGTCGTCAGACGCCGGTGATTTCGCCGGCGGAGTCTACGTCGATTTCGCAGGCACGGGAGAGTTTGGGTAGGCCGGGCATGAGCATCATGTTGCCGGCGATGATGACCACGAAGGCGGCGCCGGAGGAGAGTGCGGCGTCGGTTACGTTGAGGTTCCAGCCGGTGGGGGCGCCCATTTTTTTTGGGTCGTCGGAGAGGGAGTATTGGGTCTTGGCGATGCAGACGGGGAGCTTGGCGAAACCCCAGTCGGCAAACTGACGGAGTTTGGCGCTCGCTTGCTCGCTGAAGGTAGCGCCAGCGCCGCCGTAGACGTTGGTCACCACCTTGCGGATTTTCTCCTCGAAAGAATCTTGCGGTGCGTAAATCGGGGCGGGCTCGCTATCGGGATTGGCGTCGATGGTGTCGACAACGCGTTCGGCGAGTTCGGCGGCGCCAGGGCCGCCTTTGCTAAAGGCTTCGTTTAGGGCGCTGACAATTCCATGTTCTTTGCAATAGCCGAGCAGGCGATCCAGATCGGCCGGGGTGTCTTTCGGGAAGCGATTGATGGCGGCGACGATGGGGACGCCGAAGCGGCGCAGGCTGTCAATGTGTTTGCCGAGATTGGCGAAGCCCTTTGCGAGATCGCCTTCGCCCTGATTGCGCAGGCTTTGCGCGGTGGTGACGAGGACGGCGACGGAGGGACGAATGCCGCTGGTGGGCATGACGATGTCGAAATATTTTTCCGCGCCAAGGTCGGCGGCAAAGCCGCATTCGTTGACGACGTAATCGGCCAGACGCATACCCATGTCCTGCGAAATGATGCTGCTGGTGCCGTGCGCGATGTTGGCGAAAGGTCCGGTGTGCACGGTGGCGGGAGTGCCTTCGGTGGTTTGCACGAGATTGGGGAGTAAAGCTTCGGTGAGCAGGGCCATCATGCCGCCGGTGGCCCCGAGTTCCGCGGCGCGCACGGGTTTTCCGTCCTGCGTGGTGCCGATAATGATGGTCCCGAGGCGCCGGCGCAGGTCCTGGCGGCCGCTGGCGAGCGCGAGGATGGCCATGACTTCCGAGGCGGCGGTGATGACGAAGCCGGTTTGGCGATTGGCGCCTTCGCGCTTGCCGCCCACCTCGACGATGACGCGACGGAGGGCACGGTCATTCATGTCCAGAGTGCGGGGCCAGGTGATGCGCGCGGGGTCGAGCTTTAAATCATTGCCGTGGAAGAGGTGGGCGTCCACGAGCGCGGCGAGAAGATTGTGCGCGGAGGTGATGGCGTGGAAGTCGCCGTTGAAGTGGAGATTGATTTTCTGGCTGGGTTCAAGCTGAGACATGCCGCCGCCGGCAGCGCCGCCCTTCATGCCGAAGACCGGGCCGAGAGAGGGTTCGCGCGAGGTAATAATGGATTTTTTGCCGATATGCTCGAGGCCCTGCGCCAAGCCGATGGAGGTGACGGTTTTGCCCTCGCCGGAGACGGTGGGGGTGGTGGCGGTAACGAGGATGAACTTTCCCCGGCGTGCAAAAGCGGGATCGGCGAGGAGCTCGAGCTTGATCTTGCCGGTGGCGGGACCGAGGGGTTCGAAATACTTGTCGGGAAGGTCGAGCTTGGAGGTGATTTCGCGGATATGGAGAGGAGGTTTGATCATAGTGGCTCGTATGCGCGCGATCGGTGCGAAGGATGCGTTCGAACGCCGAGGAACGGTGTGGGAGCGCAACATCGTAACCCTGCGTACTGTAACCCGGCGTACCGTAACCCTGCGTACTTTAACCCTGCGCATTGTAACTGCGAGCTTGCGACAAAAGCGATAGTGGCGCCGGGGATCGGTGAATAAGTATTTATTGGGCTCAAAAATGCGGCGGTGAAGGATACAATCCAGCCCAATTGTTGCTGCACGAAAGGAGAACCCTTGCATAAACGATTTGGCTGGTGGGGGTGCGCGGCGGTGGCGGCGATATTTATTGCGATTCTCCCCGCGCCAGGCCGGCAAGCGCAGGATGCCGCCAACGTGCAGCGGCAGTTCGTCGGAACGTGGAAGCTGGTGTCGACAGAGGAGAAGCTCAAGGACGGAAGTGTGCGCCCGTACAAAGAGGTGGGGCCGAAAGGGGCGGGCTATCTGATCTATTCCGCCGGCGGAACCATGTGCGCGGAGTTGATGAATAGCGAGCGCCCAAAGTGGGACGACCCTCCGACAGCGGAGCAAAAGGTGGCGGCGATTGAGGGATTCGTGGCGTATTGCGGGCACTACGAGATCGACCCGGCAAAACAGGTGATGTGGCACTATCCGGATGTAGCGTGGAAGCCAAATTATGTGGGGACGAAACAGGCGCGGCCCTATCGCTTTGCGGGAGGTCATTTGATTTTTTCCGATAAGGCTGCGCCGGATGACAAAGACGACGTGGTGCAGTGGACGATCACGTGGGAAAAAGTGAACTACGGCCGCTAGGGCACAGCGCGCGAGCACTTGGAATGGGTCATCTCTTCCGCCAGAAATCCCCTCAGAATGAACACTTGCTACGGTGCATTGAAAACAAAGGGGTAAAGCAACCCGCGCGGGACCCTGCTCATTGTCAGCGCATCTACCGTGAGACGACTCCATGCCGCAGCCCACGCAACTAACTCCCTTGCGCCGTGAACCATTCCAGGCTTCGCGGCGTCTAGCATTCGTACGGAGCGCAACAACCATGCAGGAGCTGGTCCTGACCTTTCCCGGCGGCAGCACCGTAGCGAAAGCCAAGGCGTCTCGCACTTCGGCGGACACTGAGGTGCGCATAGACGGCACTCCAGTCTCGGGCTCCGCTTCCGGCTCCGAGGCGGCTGGCGCCAGCATTGCCCCTGCGCTGGCGAGCGAAGCCGCAACGCAAGGTGCGTTCGAGGCGCAACTAGCCGCTTGCGGCCCACTGGCCTTTCGGGTGGCTCGCAGCGTCCTGCGCAATACCGCCGACGCCGAGGACGTAGCCCAAGAGGCGCTGCTGCGCGCCTTCCGCCGCGCGCACCACCTGCGCGAGCCAGAGCGTTTCCGCGGCTGGCTGGTACGCATCGCCTTCCGCCTGGCGCTCGACCGGGTTCGCGCGGCCAAGCGCCGGGAGCAGCGCGAAACCCTGTGGTCGCGCCCGGAGCGCGGCGCGCCGCCGGCGACAGCGGAGGACCTGGCCGCCCGCAAGCAGTTCCAGCAACAGCTGGATCGCGTCATGGAAGAGCTGCCCGGGAAGCTGCGTATGGTCCTGCTGCTCTCGGCCATGCAGGGCCACACGCTAGAGGAAGTCTCGACCCTGCTCGGCGTCCCGCTTGGCACGGTGAAGTCGCGCTTGTTCCTGGCGAGAAAAAAATTAGCGGAGAAGTTGCGATGTCCTGCAAACACTACGAAGCGCAGTTAATCGAGGCCGGTACGGGACGCGAGGCAACAGTTCGCCCAGCGTTACAAGCGCATCTGGCGGCTTGCGCAGATTGCCGCTCACGCTATGTCGCAGAGCAAGTGCTCTTCGCCAGCATCGACCGCGAACTCTCGCTCATCGCTAACGCGGAGCCAAGCGCTTCCTTCGCTCCCCGCATGCGCGCGGCGTTGCAGCAGGCACGCTGGTCCGACAATACGGCGCGCAAATGGTTCGCTTGGTGGCCACAAGCCGCCGCAATCACAGCGGTGTGCGTGGTCGCCGCGGTGGTTATGTGGCAATTCCGCGCAATACGCCGAACTGCATGGCCGACTGCGATGTCCGTCGTCGGCCCGAATGACGCGACACCAACTCCACAATCTTCTGCGCCAACGCGTGCAGCGCCCAGGGCAGCGACGCCGAACATTGGTACATCAAACGTCGCTTCGCCGAGTGTCGCGGCCAGCCGCGTGGCCCGCACAGACAGATTGGCTCCTCGCACCGTTGCGGAACGATCGGCGGACGAAGCGTTTCAGGCAGAAATCCTGGTCCCGCCAGACGAGCGCGATGCTTTAGCCAGTTTGATCGCAAATTTGCGGCGTCGACAAGACGATCAAGTCGCGCTAGCGCAGCCGGCAATCGTACCTTCCAGCGGAGCAGCCGAAAGCGCGTCACTGGCCCAACCTGCTGATGTGCCAGGACAGCCCCTCGAAATAGCCGAACTTAAAGTGGATCCGCTTCGTCCTGCGGAAGAGAAATGATGCGCAAGCTGGTTTTCTGTATCCCGGAAAGCAGCAGCAACTGGAGAAGCAGTGCAAGAGGAGGAATGATGAAACGCAATGGAACGGCTTTATCGCTGCTCGCAGCCGGTATGTTGGCCGCAAATCCCGCGTGGGCGCAGACGCCTGCCGCGACCCCATCCGCGACTTCGGAGAAGCCCAGGGCGGAAGTACGCGCCGAAAAGGTCACGCCGCTGAAAATGCACGTAGTGCTGACGGAATTTGATGGCGACAAAAAGGTCAAGAGTCTGCCCTACGCTTTCGTGGTGGATTCTGACCGCAACGGCTATCAATTCACCAAAATGCGTGTGGGAAGCAAAGTGCCGATCTACGCGGGCCCGGGAAAAGATACGCAATACATCGACGTTGGCACGAACATCGATTGCCGGGTCACGCGTGGCGACGCATCCACCTTCCGGGTGGAACTGGTGGTCGAGCGTTCCTGGGTAGACAGCTACGTCACATCGCAAGCGCCCAAGGACACGACCGACGACAAATCCTCCGCGCCAGGGCGGCAACCGATCATTCAGCAATTCAAGGCCGAGATGGAAGCATCGCTGGTGGACGGGCAAAGTGCGGAAGTAACGCAGGCCACCGATCCGGTGAGCGGAAAAATGTTGAAGATTGAGGTCAGCCTATCGGTATTGAAGTGATGGGGAAGGCTCGGTGGATGGCGGAGGCGGCGGGCTTGCGGCTAGGAGTTGAGAATGGCGGTAAGCGCGGCGCCGACGTCGGTGTACAGAAACTGGTAGCCGGACTCGAGCAATACCCGGGGCACGGCGCGCTGGCTGGCGAGCAGCATGGTGTCCGCCATCTCGCCGAGCAACAGGCGCAGGACAAACGGCGGCACGGTGAAGAACGCCGGCCGAAGCATGGTCTCCGCCAACACGCGGGTAAATTCGGCGTTGGTTACTGGCTGCGGCGCCACCACGTTGATGGGTCCACTTACGTGGTCTTGCGCGAGCGCAAAACGCAGCGCCCGCACCACATCGTCCAGCGCCACCCAGGAGATCCACTGTTTGCCCGAACCCAGCTTCGCTCCAGCGCCAATCTTGAAGGGCGCCATCATCGCCGGCAACGCCCCGCCATTTTTCGCCAGGATCACACCAAAGCGCGACAGCACGACACGCACCCCCAAAGACCGCGCACGCAGCGCTTCTTCTTCCCACTCTTCCGCGAGCCGCGAGAGAAAATCCGTGCGCGACGAACACTCTTCGGTCAGCAATTCATCGCCGCGATTGCCATAGATTCCGGTCGCCGAAGCGGACACCAATACTCTCGGACGCGGACTCATCCGCTCCATGGCCGCCACCAACGCGCGCGTGGTATCCACGCGGCTCTTGCGCAACACTTCCTTGCGATCGTCGGTCCAGCGGCCATCGGCGATGGAAGCCCCGGCTAAATTTACAACGGCGTCCGAGCCCTCTGCCTGCGCGCCGAATTCGCCAGAGTTTGGTTCCCAGACNNTGCCTTGGGACGCGGATAACAGCCTCGAACGCCCAGAGTTCCCTGAGGAAGATCTGGCCGCCGAACCGGGGCGATTATCATTGGCGGTAGTTGGATGCGCCGGAAGCGGAAAGGCGTGCCGCACTGGCTGCCAGCCAATCCAGGGGTTACAATTCACTCATGCCGTCAACCACCGCCAAAGTGCTTTTTTTCGGTCGCCTCAAGGAGATCAC
>PMOV01000011.1 GCA_003161195.1 Acidobacteriota bacterium
CGAATGACGCTTTTATACCGGCCAAAAGCATTATCTGGGTATCTGACTTGAGGATCGAGCGCCAGCGGAGATAGAGCGGTTTTGCCGTGGTGTGCGCGCGGTGTGGGAAAGCAGTATTCTTTTTTCGTTCGAGACTGATTTTACCGGGAGGGTGAAGGCCGGTCCTCAGATCGAAACTTGGCAGGGACGGTCAGCGGCGGCCTTCACGCCAGCCGTGATTCTTTTTATCGCACTGCCAGAAGCGGAAGACAACATCGAGCCGGGGTGATTCCGCTGGAGCGCCTGCCGCGGCGTTGTCCAGTTTGTCAAGGCGACACGATCATCGGCCATGGACGGCGCCGACGCCAGTGCCACGATGACCAGCACCAATGCATCTGGGTGCGGCGCGGGCGCTGCAAGCCGTGCGGGAAGACCTTCACAGTTTTGCCTGATTGGCTGGCTCCCGCCGGGCACTACAGCCTTCACTGCCGGCAGCAGTCTTGCGAGCGGATCGCCGCCGGCGATTCTGCCGAGCAAGCTGCACCGCACTGCAAGGATTCAACTCGCTTGCCCGACCCCTCCACTGTGCGCCGCTGGGCTCAGCGGCGACTGGTCAGTATGTGGTGCTGGATCAAGCTCCGAGTCGCAGACCCGTACTTTCTGCAGACACCCACCATCGCCGCCTGGGATCTCAGCGCGCTCTGCCGTATTCTGCCGATCGAGGCAAGAAGTCCGTGAATCGTCAATCTCTCGACGAGTTGAAACAGCAGATTCCGTTATTGGGCTATCTGCAGGCGCATGATTGGCACCCCGCGCGGCCACTTAGCCGTGGTCGATGGATGGGGCTGTGTCCTTTGCATGAAGACCACAAACCAAGCTTCCTGGTGGATTCCAGTAAGAGCCTGTTCTACTGCTACGGCTGTGGTCGCGGCGGTGACGTGATCCGCTTTGCCGAACTCTATCACCAAGTGAAGTTCCCGCAAGCGTTGGCGTTGCTGCAGCAATGGCGTGGCTTGGCGCCGTTGTTGCACGAAGCCGCGAGTTTTTATCGCATGCAGTTACACCGCCACGGCGAGGCGGTTGCTTATCTGCGTCAACGCGGAGTTCGCTCACCGGAGCTGATCGAGCATATGCGGATCGGTTACGCGCCCGGCGGTTGCTTGCGAGGTTGGCTGACGCGTTTGGGCCACCCGCTCCCCGCCCTGCGTCAAGCCGGTTTAGTGACGAGCGCTGGCTACGACGCATACCTGCATCGCATCGTGTTTCCGCTGGAAGCCAATCTTTATGGCCGCAGCATCTCGACATCGGCGCCGCCTCACCGGTTTTTGCCGGGCGCTAAGGGCGGCTTGTATTCCTGGGAGCAAGCCCAATCCTATCCGGAAGTAATTGTCGTCGAGGGACTGTTTGACTACGCCGTACTTTGGGAAGCGGGGTTTCGCAACGTTACCTGTTCGCTGGGAACCCATCTCAACGCACTCCAGTTCCAGCAACTCTGCGATGCCCCCCGAACCGTCTACCTGGCTTTTGACTCCGATGGCAACCACAGCGGCCAGAATGCGGCGCAATGGATGTCACGCCGTCTCCGCACGCGAGGCGTGGCCGCCCTGCGCGTTGCACTGCCGGATGGTCAAGATCCAAACAGCTTCTTCGTTGAAGGCGGTGATGCTCACCAGTTCCAGCGTCTGTTGGAGGCTGCTCGTCCATGACCTTCCATGTCGTTCACCAGCCGCATCCAACACCCGCGCAGAGCCCCTATCGAGTCGTGCGAAAAGAAACCGGAACAGAGGTGATCTGGGTCAATCGTTTTCTTGATCGGGAGTGTGTTCGGTGTTTGGCTGAAACGACTCTCCGCAGCTACGCTCTTGACTTGCTCCACTTCCTCCGCTGGTGGGTCAGCGTTCACCAAACCGATACCGTCCTCGAAGAGGCCATTACCGCATCGACACTGCTCGACTATGTCCGTTTCCAAGCCGGCCAGTTACCCCGGCCTGCGGCCGCCACCATCAACCGCCGCATAGTCGTGGCAGATCGTGCGCTCAAAAGCGAATTCCCCAACGTTCCTGCCCAGTTCGCTCCTGGCTTTCATCAACTCTATTGGAAGCGATCTCCTATGACAGTGGCACGGCCCCGCCAAGCCTTGAGCCGCCTGCGCGTCAAGGCTCCCAAACGCGTGATCCTACCGCTGTCGGTGGACGAAGTGGCGCGGTTCTGGTCCAGTTTCCGTACCTCGCGAGACCTAGCCATCGTCGGACTGATGCTGCTCCAAGGTCTGCGGTCCAAAGAAGTGTTGTCTCTCAACCGGGACGATTTGCTGCTGGCTGAATCACAAATCCGCGTGCGTGGCAAAGGCAGCAAAGTCCGCTACTTGCCATTGGCCCCCGAAACTGTTGAGTTGCTGGATCACTATCTGCATTTAGAACGGCCCGCCTTCACCGCTACGGCTGTGTTTGTTTCTCTGAAGGGCCGCGCCCGTGGCACACGTATGACGCCGGAGGGCTTGCGGTCGCTCTTCCGTCATCACCGGGTCACCACCGGTGTCGTTCATGCCAACCCGCATCGGTTCCGCCACACATTCGCCTCAGACATGATCCGGGCTGGTGTGAGTCTGCCAGCGCTCATGCAACTTATGGGTCACTCGCAGATTCAGACCACCTTAGTTTATGTCCAACTGACTCCACTTGACGTCTATCAGCAATACGCGCGTGCTGTAAAGCAACACGTGCGGCCGACTCTCCCACTACAACCATGACGCGTGAGCGACGCCCACTCTCTCATCCGTTGGCCGACGTCTTCTGGCGTGCCGTCGACTCTATCGCTGCCTCGCTGAGTCCGGACACCGTCCGCGGTTATCGTGCCGTGACGCGTAGCTTTCTGCGTTATCTCGGGGCCGACCATCACGAAATTCGCTCCTTGCAGCAGTTGCGGCGCGATCCCCATATTCTCGGCTGGCTGGCCCACCTGCGTTTACGCCAGCCACCAATCGTTCTGGCCACCCACGTCAACAATGTNNCGAACAGATGCCCGACCTGGCGCATCTGCTCCGTCCTGACGACTGCCCGCGACGCGAAAGAAAAGTGCCGCGCCCGCTACTCGCCGAAGATGATCAACTCCTTCAGCAGGAGCTGGTCCGGCGCAACGATCTGGCCAGCAATGTACTCCTCTTGCTCCGCCACACCGGTATGCGCATCGGCGAGTGCGTCGATCTATCTTCCGATTGCCTGCACGCCGGCGCTCCCGAGCAATGGGCCATTCACGTCCCGCTCGGCAAAATGAAAACCGAACGGTTGGTTCCGGTCGATTCATTTGTCTGCCAACTGGTGCAGCGCCTCCGATTCTTGCGCTCACTCGATCCGACGCCGGCTGATGGCTTCCTCCTGGCCCGCCCGCGCGGCCGCGAAATGCTGCTTCGCGGACTCCGCAAATCGCTGCACGAAATCACCGCCGCGGCGGGAATCTCCGCGTGGATCGTCCCGCATCAGCTAAGACACACCTATGCCACTTTCATGCTCCGCGCCGGCGTAAGCTTTCCCGGCATCATGAAACTCCTCGGCCACAGTTCACCAGACATGACCATGCGCTATCTCGGAATCGCTTTGCCTGATCTGCAGCGCGAGTATCAGCAAGCCCGTTCCCAGCCCCGCCACCTCGTGCCACAACCGAGGCCGTTAAATCCAGCACGTGCCGATCTGTCGGGCTTGGTCCAAGCACTCCAGGCTGCACAACACGTCCTGGAGATGTTTCGTCGCACCTTGCCGGACGGCGCTCCTCGCCGACACCTTGACCGCCTTGCCAATCGACTAAGCAAGATCGTTTCTGAGGCGCATTCCCTCGACGCTCCAGAAAAATAGGCAGAGATTGGCCGGTTAAACGCACCACTCGGAGAATGCTCGGAGACCGGCCGGATTGGCCCCGGTCCAGGAGGAGCAGGATTCCTCTTGGTAAACGCCGCCCACGGCAGTCACCGCCGGCTTCCCAACCACCGATGGGTTCCCAACCACCGATGGGTTCCC
>PMOV01000261.1 GCA_003161195.1 Acidobacteriota bacterium
GCCCGGTTCGCTGAGCGCAAGCTCCTTTCAAACGGCGCAAGCCGTTCTGAATGAAAACCCTCGGGTAGGCTGCTGGAGTCGCGTCGCGAGGCGCGACCTAGAGGAATGATCGCCGCGGTTCGTGCGTGGCGTGCGCGACGCAAGTCGCATGCGCTGGGCGCGGACTGGCACAGAATCCGGCTTACAGGCTCATCCGCCATTTTTCAAGGCGTTACGAAGCGTCCAACCCGTTTCTAACGGAATCATCAAACATGCCGGTGCCAAGTTAGATTTGGACGCGCGAGTCAAAGGTACACATACTTAACCCAGAGCGTGGTAACGTCCGTCGCCACACTGATAATCGGCCGGAACCCGACGATCAAGACCTTTATCATTCCTTTCGGCCGCTTCTCCGGTATCGTTTGAGCCTGGCTGACCCATGTCCAGGAGTTTGCTGAATGGTCGCGCAAAATACATCGCAGATACGGCGCCGCTTGCGTCTGGGGATGGTGGGCGGCGGTCCCGGAGGATTTATCGGCGCGGTGCATCGCATCGCCGCGCGGCTTGATGACCGCTACGAATTGGTGGCGGCGGCGCTGACTGCAGACCCCTCGCGCAACGTGAGCGCCGCCGCGGAACTGCATATTCCGCGCGGTTATGGTGATTTTGCGCAGATGGCGGCAGCGGAAGCGCAGCGCGCCGACCGCATTGACGCGGTGGCCATTGTCACACCGAACCATTTGCACTTCGCGCCCGCCAAGGCCTTTCTGGAAGCCGGGATGCACGTCATTTGCGACAAGCCGGTGACGACCACACTGGATGACGCGGTGGAGCTCGCGAAAATTGTACAGCGCACCGGCTTGCTCTTTGCGCTGACACACAACTACACCGGGTACCCGATGGTGCGGCAGGCGCGCGAGATGATTCGGGATGGCGCGCTAGGGAATTTGCGGGTGATTCAGGTGGAGTACGCGCAGGACTGGCTGGCCACGCCGGTGGAGAACACCGGCCAAAAGCAGGCCGCTTGGCGGACCGACCCGGCACGCAGCGGACCCGCCGGCGCGCTCGGAGATATCGGCACGCACGCCTTTAACATTGCGGCGTTTGTTTCCGGCTTGGCGTGCAGAGAAGTCTCCGCGGAGGTAACCACTTTCGTTCCAGGGCGCCGGCTCGACGATCACGTGCAGGCGTCGCTGCGCTATGAAAAAAATGTTCGCGGCACGCTGTGGGCCAGCCAGGTAGCCACCGGCAACGACAATCACCTGGGCCTGCGAATTTATGGCGATAGGGCGGGGCTAGCCTGGTGCCAGGAACGTGCCAATGAATTGGTGTTCGCGCCGCTCGGTGAGCCGCCGCGCACTATCGCGCGCAACGGTGCAGGTTCGTTGCCGGTGGCGGCGCATGCCAGTCGCGTTCCGGCGGGGCACCCAGAGGGCTATCTCGAAGGGTTCGCGCAGTTGTACACGGATTTCGCCGAACAGATCCATGCGCGGCTGGAGGATCGCCCGGCGGATCCCACCGCGCTGCTGGTGCCGGGAATTGCCGATGGCGTCGAAGGCGTTCGCTTCATCAGCGCCGTGCTGGCCTCCTCGCAAAATAATTCCGCCTGGACCGCGTTGCCGGCGGTTGCGTCGTAGATGGCCGAAGGGCGTGCTCACGTTCCGGGCGCCGTGGCGTTTCGCTATCCGGACTTCCGGCTGTTCCAGCTTTCCCGCGTGTTCATTATTGTGGCGCTGGAGATGCAGTCGGTGGCCGTGGGCTGGCAGGTATACGCCACCACGCAACGGGCGCTGGACCTGGGGTTGGTGGGCCTCGCGCAGTTCCTGCCGAGTATTTTGCTATTCCTGGTATCGGGGCATGTAGCGGATCGCGTCGATCGCCGCCAGCTGATGGCTTGGTGTTATGCGGGGTTTGCGATCTGCTCCGCGCTGCTGGTGGTGATTGCGTGGAGGCACACGTCGCGCGTTGCGCCGATCTATGGCGTGCTGGTGCTGCTGGGCGTGGTGCGCTCGTTCAGTGGACCGGTGACGCGGGCTATTCTGCCGCAGCTTGTGCCGGAGCAATATTTTCAGAGCGCGGTGGCGTGGACGTCGATGGTCTTCCAGGGTGCGACGATTCTCGGACCGGCGATTGGCGGATTGGCGTACGGACTGTTTCGCGGACCGATCGTCGTCTATGCACTGGCCGTAGCGGCGTCGCTGGCCGCCGCGGGCTGCACGGTAATGATTCGCGCGGAACAGCCGCCGCGGCGGCGCGAACCCGCCACGCTGGACACTTTCTTCGTCGGCGTGCGTTACATCTGGGCCAAAAAGTTGATTTTAGGGGCGATTTCTTTGGATCTCTTCGCGGTCCTGCTTGGCGGCGCGGTGGCGCTGCTGCCCGTGTATGCCAAAGATATTTTGCGCATCGGGGCGCTGGGGTTGGGGCTTTTGCGCAGCGCTCCCGCGGTGGGCGCAGCCGGCATGGCCATCTTGCTGGCATTTCGTCCACTGCGCAGGCGAGCGGGGGCCACCATGCTGTGGTGCGTCGCGGGATTCGGGGCATGCACGATTGTGTTTGGCGCGTCGCACAGTTTGTTCCTGTCGCTCGCGGCGCTGGTGCTGGTGGGCGCGACGGATATGGTGAGCGTGGTGGTGCGCGGGACGTTGATTCAGATAGCCACGCCGGACGAGATGCGCGGAAGGGTAAACGCCGTGGACATGATTTTTATTGGTGCGTCGAACCAGCTGGGGCAGTTTGAGTCTGGCGTGACGGCGCAATGGTTCGGCACGGTGCCGGCGGTGATTCTAGGCGGCGTTGGAACGCTGGTAGTCACGGCACTGTGGTCGTGGTGGTTCCCGGAGTTGCGCCGCGCGGAGCAGTTGACCTCGTCCGAGCAAGGCACGGCCACGTAGCGGACCAGGTAGCGGACGATGTACCAGCCATCGAACGGCGAAGATTACGCCCCTCAGAATTACGGTTGCACCAGGGGCTTTTGCGGTGGCACAACGGGCGACGGCGCGACCGGCAGAACGCCCGGCGTGACCATCGGTTCCAAGGGCCGGATCAGCTCTCCCTTAACCGCGGCGGAAATTTTGTCGGCATTTTTCACCAGTTGCGTGACCTGCCAGATTTGCGTTTCGCTCAACTGCGTCTTGAAACCCGGCATACCCGTCATGCGAATGCCGTTTTCCACCTTCCAATAGGTCTCCCAAGGCTCGTCGTCCGTGACGCCGACACCCTGAAACAGTTGTGGAGGCTTCGGATACATCCCGGCGGCGATGTTGCTCTTAGGCTTGCCGGGCAATCCATGACAGACGGCGCAATTTTCCTTGTAGATCTGCGCGCCAGCCAGGAAGTTCGGTTCATCCGCGGGCGTCTGCGGATCGGGATGCGGCAATTTATGCAGATACGCCTCCAGGCCGATATGTGCGTATCTGCGTTCAAACGGAATGGGCGCTGAGGAAGTGGCTACCGGGGCCATGCCCATAGCGAAATACAGGTGGATGCAGACAAACACCAGGATAATTCCGATCAGGAGACCAATCAGGAAGGCCTTCATTCTCTCCCCCAAAGGTGGATTCAGTGTGAAGCCGCGCGGTTCCAGCCGCTGCCAGATTTCAAGACGGACAGTGTATGTTGCCAGCGAGATTTACGCACTAGGAAATGTGGCGGCGGGCAGCCTGGGCTCCCCGATTTGCCGTGGCAAAATCGGAGACAATCGTGGGCCTTATCGGGTCAATCCCACGCCGCGCCAGGGCTAGGATTCGCCGAAGTAACCTTTGGCTGGGGCCAACCGTCTATCTATTATGCGGGGACGGAGATTTCAGGTACGCTACGCGCTCGGCAGGGCCGCCATTAGCACGCGAGCGCACTCGGGATCCTCTGTTTCCGAGATAAACCTCACATTATGTGGCGTTCAGCGATAGGAGCAAGTGCATGGGTGAAGTGAATTCCGCCGCACCGCGAGAGCCGGAAATCGGCCGAGCGCCTGCGTCCCAGGCGGGGCGAGGCAACTGGTGGATCTGGGTGCTGGCGGTGGCGCTGGTGTGTGGCGCTGTCTGGTACTACCGCGGGACGCAGAGTAAAACCGAGGCGCAGAATGCCGGCGGTGGGCCGGGCGGCATACCCGGTGGCGGGGGTTTCAACTTGGGCCCGGTTCCTGTGGTGGTCACCACCGCAGCGCACGGAGATTTGCCGGTGTACCTCGATGGTCTTGGCACCGTCACCGCCTACAACACCGTGACGGTGCGCAGCCGCGTGGATGGCGCCATCGTCAAAGTGAATTTTACGGAAGGCCAGTTCGTGCATGAAGGCGACGCGCTGCTCGAGATCGACCCGCGGCCTTACCAGGTCGCCCTTGAGCAAGCGCAAGGGCAGCTCGCGAAAGACGAAGCGCAGCTCAAAGACGTGCTCGTCGATCTGGACCGTTACCAGAAGCTCTTCAAGGAAGGCGTAATTCCAAAGCAACAGGTGGACACGCAGGAAGCGTCAGTCGGTTCGTCGAAAGGTTCGATTCAAGCGGATCAAGCGGCCATCGACAGCGCCAAGCTCAACATCACCTACTCGCACATCGTAGCGCCGATCAGCGGACGCGTGGGGTTGCGTCTGGTGGATGTTGGCAACATCGTGCACGCCACGGATACCACCGGCCTGGTGGTGATTACGCAGCTGCAGCCCATCTCGGTAATCTTCACGCTGCCGCAAGATCAATTGCCGCAGGTGATGGCCAAGCTGCATGCCAGCGCCGCGCAGCTCCCGGTGGAAGCTTGGGACCGCGACGATACCGCGCGTATCGCCAGCGGCAAACTCGCCACCATCGACAATCAAATTGACGTCACCACGGGAACCTACAAGCTCAAAGCCGTCTTCAGCAACGAAAAGAACGATCTCTTCCCGAATCAGTTCGTGAACGTCCATTTGTTGGTGGACACCAAGCGCAACGTTACCCTCGTTCCCGTAGCGGCCATCCAGCGCGGTCCGCAGGGCACCTACGTGTACACGTCGTATGCCGCGCCCTCCGGCAACGTGGTGAAAATTCAGCCGGTAACCATCGCGCAGACCACAGGAAACCTGGTCGGCATCGCCAACGGCGTCAAAGCCGGCGACAACGTGGTCGTCGATGGCCAGGACAAATTGCAAGATGGCACGGTGATCAACCCGACGCAGGTGCCAATGCCAGCTCTGGCGGCGTCGCCGACCGGCATCGTAGCACCGGGGACCCCGGCGCCTAACGTTGCAGGCGCGAAGCCCGCGCCAGCGTCCGTCGCGCACATCGGCGAAACGGCGACTAAACCCGCGCCGGGTGCCACCGGAGCCGCGCAGCGATGAACCTGTCGCGGCCGTTTATTCTCCGGCCGGTGGCGACCACCTTGCTGATGGTCGCGATCCTCATGGTGGGCTTCGTGGCTTACCGGCAATTGCCGATTTCGGCGTTGCCGCAAGTCGATTACCCGACGATTCAGGTGCAAACGTTCTATCCGGGTGCCAGCCCGGAGGTTACGGCCTCCTCGATCACCGCGCCCCTCGAGCGCCAGTTCGGCCAGATACCCGGGCTGAACCAGATGACCTCCACCAGCTCCTACGGCAGCTCCATCGTTACGCTGCAGTTCGTGCTCGATCTGAACATTGACGTAGCCGAGCAAGAAGTGCAGGCGGCCATCAACGGCGCATCCAATTTCCTGCCCGCCGGCCTGCCCAACCCGCCCATCTACAGCAAAATCAATCCTGCCGACGCACCCATTCTCACGCTGGCGCTGTCCTCCAAAACCCTGCCGCTTTCCAAAGTAGAAGACCTGGCCGACACCACGCTGGCACAGAAAATTTCGCAGCTCAGCGGCGTAGGCCTCGTGAGCATCAGCGGCGGGCAACGCCCCGCGGTGCGGGTGCAGGCCAATCCCACGGCGCTGGCGTCTTATGGCCTGAGCCTGGAAGATTTGCGCACCGCGCTCAGCAATGCCAACGTCGACCAGGCCAAAGGCACCTTCGACGGCCAGCATCAGGCCTACACCATCGGCGCCAACGACCAACTCATCTCCAGCGCCAGCTATGCGCCAATCATCATCGCCTATCGCAACGGCGCGCCCGTGCGCCTCACCGACGTAGCCAACGTCTTCGACGGCACGGAAAACGTGCAGCAGGCGGCCTGGGCCAATCGCCAACCCGCGGTCATCCTCAACATCCAGCGCCAACCGGGGGCCAATATCATCGCGGTGGTGGACCGTGTAAAGCGCATCCTGCCGCTTCTGCAAAATGCGCTACCCGCCGCGGTCAACGTGCAAATTCTTACCGACCGCACCGTAACCATCCGTGCTTCCGTCGACGACGTGCAGTTTTCCCTGATACTCACCATCATTCTCGTCGTCCTGGTGATTTTCGTCTTTCTGCGCAGCCTGCGTGCCACCTTCATCCCCGCGCTGGCCGTGCCTTTATCCATCGTGGGCACCTTTGCCGTCATGTACCTGATGGGCTTCAGCCTGAACAATCTGACGCTCATGGCGCTCACCATCTCCACCGGCTTCGTGGTGGATGACGCGATCGTCATGGTGGAAAACATCAGCCGCTTCCTCGAGCAAGGCGATTCGCCATTGCAAGCCGCGCTAAAGGGCGCGGAGCAGATCGGCTTCACCATTCTTTCTCTGACGGTCTCGCTGATCGCCGTACTGATCCCGCTGCTCTTCATGGGTGACATCGTCGGCCGCCTGTTCCGCGAATTTGCCATCACCCTGGCGGTCACCATTCTCGTCTCGGCGTTCGTGTCGCTTACCCTGACGCCCATGCTTGCCGCGCTGCTCCTGCGTCACCAGAGCGCCGCCGAAGAGAGCTGGTTCTATCGCAAGTCCGAGGATTGGTTTAACGCGGTTATCGCGTTTTACGGGCGCACGCTGCAAACCGTGTTGCGCTTCCGTACCATCACGTTGATCGTAACCGTCGCAACGTTCGTGGCCACCGTCCTCCTCTACATTTACGTCCCCAAAGGGTTCTTTCCCGTACAAGACACGGGCGTGATTCTGGGCGTCAGCGAAGGCCCGCAGAACATTTCCTTTCAAGCCATGGCGCTGCGCCAACAGCAACTCGCCGACGTGGTGCTGAAGGATCCGGCGGTCGAAAGCCTTTCGTCTTTTATTGGCGTCGACGGCACGGACACCACGCTCAACACCGGGCGCATCCAGATCAATCTGAAACCGCTTGCCGAGCGAAACCTCAGCGCCAGCGACGTCATCCGGCGCCTGCAGCCGCAGGTGCAAAAAGTGGACGGCATCTCGCTCTTTCTCCAGCCCGTGCAAGATCTGACGGTAGAAGATCGCGTCAGCCGCACGGAATTCCAGTACAGCCTCGAAGACGTGGACGGCAAGGAACTCGCGCAGTGGACGCCGCGTTTCATCGAAAAGCTGAAAGCGTTGCCGGAATTGCGCGACGTAGCCAGCGACCAGCTCAATCAGGGCTTGCTCGCGACGCTGACCATCGACCGTGATTCCGCCTCTCGCCTCGGGATTTTCCCCGCGGACATCGACAATACGCTCTACGACGCTTTCGGCCAGCGCCAGGTGTCCACCATTTACACGCAACTGTCGCAATATCACGTGGTCGAGGAAGTGGATCCGCAATTCCAACAAGATCCCGACGCGCTGAAAAATATCTACGTCAAATCCTCCACTGGCCAGCAAGTGCCGCTGAGCGCCTTCACGCGTTTCACCCCCGGAGCAACGCCGCTCACCGTCAATCATCAGGGCCAGTTTCCGGTAGTCACGCTCTCGTTCAATCTCGCGCCGCACACCTCGCTAGGTCAAGCCGTCGAAGCCATCAACAAAGTAAAACGCGACCTCAACATGCCGCTCAGTATTCAGGCGACGTTTCAAGGCACCGCCGCCGCGTTCCTGAATTCGCTGGCTAACGAACCCCTCCTGATCCTCGCGGCGCTCATCACCGTCTACATCGTGCTGGGCGTGCTGTACGAAAGCTTCATTCACCCCATCACCATTCTCTCGACGCTCCCGTCCGCCGGTGTGGGCGCAATTCTCGCCCTGCTGCTCTTCCGGATGGAATTCAGCATCATTGCGCTCATCGGGGTCATCCTGCTGATCGGCATCGTCAAGAAAAACGCCATTATGATGATCGACTTCGCGCTGGAGGCCGAGCGCAAGGAAGGGAAGTCCCCGCAGGAAGCCATCTACGAAGCCTGCCTGCTGCGCTTCCGTCCCATCATGATGACCACCATGGCCGCGCTGCTCGGCGGTTTGCCGTTGGCGCTGGGGTCTGGCGTCGGCGCAGAGTTACGCCGGCCGCTCGGCATCACCATCGTGGGGGGCCTGATTGTGAGCCAGTTGCTTACGCTTTACACCACCCCGGTCGTGTACCTGGCCTTCGATTGGCTGTCCCACCGCTTCACCTTCAATTTCGGCAATCGCATCACCGAAGAAGAGCTGGCGCACGGTGACTGAGTTTTCGCCATGATCTCTTCCGCCAATTTCTCCGCGCCTTTTGTTCGCCGCCCGGTGGCGACCACGCTAATTACCATCGCCATATTTCTCTCCGGCGCCGCGGCCTTCGGGCTCCTGCCGGTCGCGCCGCTGCCGCAGGTGGATTTTCCTACGATTGGCGTTGGCGCGAGCTTGCCAGGCGCAAGCCCCGAAACCATGGCCTCCGCGGTGGCCACGCCGCTCGAACGCCAGTTCGGCCGCATTGCCGGCGTCACGCAGATGACCTCTTCGAGCGGCCTCGGCAGCACCGGCATCACCTTGCAGTTCGATCTAAACCGCGACATCAACGCCGCCGCCCGCGACGTCGAAGCCGCCATCAACGCCGCGCGCAGCCAACTCCCGGCCGATCTTCCAGGCCAGCCCACCTACCGCAAAGCGAATCCCGCCGATTCGCCCATCCTGCTCCTCTCCCTCACGTCTGAAAACGTGCAGCCCGCGGAAATCTACGACGCCGCCAACTCCATCCTGGCGCAGAAAATCGCGCAAGTGCAGGGCGTGGGCCAGGTGTACGTGTGGGGCAGCGCCAGCCCGGCCGTGCGCGTCGAAGCCAACCCCACGCAGCTCAACAGCTACGGCATCAGCCTGGAAACCATCCGCAAAGCGCTGCAGTCCGCCAATTCCAATCTGGCTAAAGGTTCACTTTCCGACGCCACCCGCAGCTACACCCTCGCCGACACCGACCAGATCTTCCACGCCTACGAGTACAAGCCGCTCATCGTAGCCGGTAATCGCGCCGCGGGCGCGGGTGGCGCAGCCGTCCGCCTCGGCGACATCGGCGAGGTCACCGACTCGCTGGAAGACACCCGCATACTCGGCTTNNNGTGCATGACGTGGAAGTCTCCCTGGTCATCTCCGTGATTCTCGTCGTGCTGGTGGTTTTCGCGTTTTTGCGCAACGCCTGGGCCACCTTCATCCCCAGCGTGGCCGTCCCGCTTTCTCTCATTGGCACCTTCGGCGTGATGTATCTCTGCCACTACAGCCTGGATAATTTCTCGTTGATGGCCCTGACCATTTGCACCGGCTTCGTGGTGGATGACGCCATCGTGGTGATGGAAAACATCACCCGCCACATTGAAAACGGTCTTTCGCCCATCGCCGCCACCATGAAAGGCGCCCGCGAAATTGGCTTCACCGTAGTTTCCATGAGCGCCTCGCTCGTCGCGGTGTTCATCCCCATTCTGTGGATGCCGGGCATTGCCGGCCGCCTGTTCCGCGAATTTGCCGTGGTGCTCAGCGTGGCCATCGGCGTCTCGCTGCTTATTTCGCTGACCACCACGCCGATGATGTGCGCGCGCTTTCTGCGCCACGACACCGGCAGGCACAACCGCATCTATCGCTTCTCCGAGCGCGCGTTCAACGGCTTGCTGCACGTTTACGACATTGCGCTGCGCTGGGTCCTGCGCCGGCAATTGCTGATTCTGGGTCTGACCTTCGCCACCGCCGCCTTTTGTGTTTACCTCGCCGGCCACGTCAATTCCGGTTTTTTCCCGCAGCAGGATACCGGGCGCATTCGCGGCTTGATTCAGGGCGACCAGAGCTTGTCTTTCGCGGCCATGTCCGAAAAGTTGCGCACTATCAGCGACATCGTACTGAAGGATCCGGCAGTCGAGAATATCTCCGGCTTTACCGGTGGCGGCAGCGGCGGGAGCACGGCCTTTGTATTTGCGCAACTAAAGCCCAAGGCCGTCCGCAAAATCAATTCGGATGAAGTAATCGCCCGGCTTAGCCAGGCCACCAAGAACGTCCCCGGCGCGCAATTGCTCCTGCAGTCCGTGCAAGACGTCAGCGTGGGCGGCCGTTTTGGCGGCGCGCTCTATCAATACACGCTCCAGGCCGACAATCTCGAAGACCTGAATCATTGGGCGCCCATCGTCATGGAGCGCATGAAGTCCGTACCGGAATTGCGCGACGTCAATTCCGACCAGCAAATGCGCGGCCTGCAAAGCTCTCTGGCCGTGGATCGCGACACCGCCTCCCGGCTGGGCGTGCAAATGTCAGACGTGGACAACACCCTCAACGACGCTTTCGGCCAGCGCCAGGTATCGGTGATGTACAAAGGCATCAACCAATATCACGTGATTCTGGAAGTCGCGCCCAGCGCCCAGCAGGATCCCGCAGCGCTCAAGTCCATCTACGTGCCTTCAAATACCGGCAAGCTGGTCCCCCTCAGTGCGTTCTGCCACTTTGAAGCCTCTAACACTGCGCTCTCCGTGAACCACCAGGGCATCTTTCCGGCCATCACCATATCGTTCAATCTGGCGCCCGGCACGTCGCTGGGCCCGGCGGTCGAGCACATCGAGGCTGCCAAAGCCGAATTACACGTCCCCCCCACGGTGCACGCCTCCTTCCAGGGCACCGCGCAAGCCTTCCAAGACGCCAGCTCCTCCCGCCTAATTTTGGTCATCACCGCGGTCGTCGCCGTCTACATCGTGCTGGGCATTCTCTACGAAAGTTTTATCCACCCGATCACTATCCTGTCCACCATCCCGTCCGCCGGCATCGGCGCCATCCTGGCCATCAAGATCTCCCACGGTGATTTAAACATGATCGCCCTGATCGGCATTATTCTGCTGATCGGCATCGTAAAAAAGAACGCCATCTTGATGATCGATTTTGCCGTGCAAGCGGAACGCGAGGAACATCTTTCGCCGGTTGACGCCATCTACAAAGCGTGCCTGTTGCGCTTCCGCCCCATCCTCATGACCACCATGGCCGCCTTGCTAGGCGCGATGCCCCTGGCCATCGGCAGCGGCGTGGGTTCGGAATTGCGCCGCCCATTAGGCGTAACCATCATCGGCGGCTTAATCGTCAGCCAGTTGCTGACGCTGTTCACCACGCCCATCGTCTACATCTATATGGACCGCTTCCAGACCTGGTTACACAGCCTCTTCACCCGCGCCCCGCAGCCAGCAATATCGCCCGCCCACTCCGACTAAGCGTTTAGTGGCACCAGGCTTCACTCTGCGCGCTTCCCCAAAATACGCTCTATTTCGCGCTAAAAGCCGCTACGAACTCCCAATCAACCACCCGGTGAGAAACACCAATATCCCGCCCACGACCACCAAAAACGCCGCCTGCAACAGCGGCGTATCCATATATTTGTGACGAATTGTAGCGATAACCGCCAACTCCACCAGCACCACGAGAATGGCCAACAGCGTTGCCGAATGAAAATCTCCGATAAGGAAGGGAAGCGTGTGCCCGATGCCGCCCGCGGTGGTCATCCCGCCGATCACCAGCCCGCGAATCCACGG
>PMOV01000174.1:0-4771 GCA_003161195.1 Acidobacteriota bacterium
GATACGGATCAGTACACCGCGCGCGTCGACTATAACCTGACGAATACCCAGCACCTCTTCGGTCGTTTCACTTACTGGAAGGAATTGAGCCTGTCGCAGGACCCCTACGCCACCGGGCTTTGCGTCGACCGCTGTACGGAGGATACACGCAGCAAGAGTCTCGCAGTGGGCTGGAGCGATGCCCTGAGCTCGACCTTTACGGCCAGCCTTAACGCTAGTATCAGCCGCTATCACTATCTCCGTGTGCCCACCGATGCGGGCTTCGACGTGACGCAAGAAGGCTGGCCCGCAGCCTACAACGCGTCTGTGCCTGACGGTGAGCGTACTCCGCTGACTCCTTGCTTCGCCAACAGCGATCCCAACATTTCCTGCACGCAGGGACAGAGCGCCATCAACGATAAAGACACACAATTTAATATTTCGCCGCAATTCACCAAGGTGATCGGCCGCCACACAGTGGCTTTCGGTCTGCAATGGGAAGAGACGTTTGATGATTACCTGCAAACCAACAATGGCGGCGGCATCATCTCTTTTAACGGTTCTTGGACGGCGGCTTTAGCCAGCAACGCGGGTCTGGCCAACGGCAACGACTACGCCGACTTCCTTCTAGGCTATGGTTTGGGATCAGGAGCCGCTTTCGGCAACCAGACGACCGGCGACTTGGTCATTTCGCCGCCAGTAGCCTCCAAAGAGACCTATCGCGGTTTCTACGTTGGAGACACCTGGCACGTCACCCCCAAGCTGACGCTCAATCTCGGATTGCGCTATGAGCTTTCCGGTCCCTTCTCGGAACGCTTTGACCGGATAACCTATTTCAATCCAAACGTCACCAACGCTACCGTGACCGGTTGCGGCGGCACCGGCGGCGCTTGCCCCGGCGATTTGTTTTACGTCGGAGACGGCGTAGATGGCAGCCGCAACGGCCAGCCGCTTCCCAAGAAGGAGTTTTCTCCGCGCTTGGGTTTTGCGTATGCGCTGGACTCCAAGACGGTTATCCGCGGCGGCTACGGGATCTTCTTTCTCCCGAACGACGTGGTCTTCCAGCTGAACCCTTATGCCGATTCCGTGAACGCCGCGACTTCAACCTTCTTTGCCAGCACCACGCAAGGATTGTATCCGGCTAGCACCCTCAACAGCAGCCAGTGTACGCTCACCGGCACCGGCGGTGTTGGCAACGTGTTCACATGCGCGGCTGCGGGACCTTTTGGTCCGACGCTCAATGCGCCAGCGGGACGCAACGCCCAGCCCAATATCTCGGCATTCGCTCTCGAGCAAACCCCGCTCTCCGCCAACGGATATACCTTGGCCAAGCCGGCCTACGCACAGCAATGGAACTTGGACATCCAAAGAGAGTTGCCTTGGGGCTTTTTCGTGGACGTGGCCTATGCCGGCTCCCACGGAGTGCACCTGGAGCAAACCAGCAATCAATCCGTCAACGTCGATCAAATTCCGGACAGCTACATCGCCCAAGCCGCAACGCAATACGCTGCGGGTGGCGAGGCTGCCGTAACGATCGCGCAAAAAGTCGGCGCGTTGAATTATCCCTTCAACGTGACTCTCCCCGGCTCTTTGGGCCCGGCGTCCTTAATTCAGGGCCAACTTGACCGTCCCTATCCGCAGTATACGAACGTCCAGTTGGCGGGCGTCGGCTGCTGCAGCAGCAATTATCAGTCGCTGCAAGCGACCGTAAAAAAGCGCTTCCACGGTGGTGGCACGCTTCTCGTCGCCTACACCAACTCCAAGCTGCTTTCCAATACCGATACCATCACTTCTTGGCTTGAGGGCAGCGGCAACGGCGGTGTCGGCAACGTCCAGGACTGGAACAATCTCAAAGGCGAATACTCTCTCTCCTCCCAGGACGTGCCACAGCGCTTGGTCATCAGCTACGTGCTCGACCTGCCCTTTGGTCATGGTAAGCACTTCATGGGCGATGCCACCGGAGTTGTGGATAAATTCGTTTCCGGTTGGGGCGTCGATGGCGTGACCACTTTCCAGAGTGGCTTTCCACTCAAATTCCAGGACTCCAACCCAAATCTTCTCGCGAACTTAGGTTTGGGCACCGGAACCATACGTCCGGATTACGTATCTGGTTGCGCTAAGAGTGGACCGAGAACGACTGCCGAATGGTTCAACACCTCGTGCTGGGCTGATCCTGCGCCTTATACCTTCGGCGATGAATCACGCGTCGATCCTACATTGCGGCAAGACGGCATCCGAAACTTTGACTTCTCTACCTTTAAGAAGACCTACTTCGGACCGGACAACAAGCTGAACCTGGAATTCCGCGTGGAATTCTTCAACATCTTCAACCGCACTCAGTTTGCCGCCCCCAACACCAGCTTTGGAAGCGGGTCGTTTGGTGAGGTCAACTCCACTAACGGCAACCCGAGACTCATCCAGCTGTCACTGCGCTTCTCGTTTTAATCCTAGCCCCCGGGCCGCGGGGCATGCCGATTCAGCATGCCCCGCATTTTTGTTTGGGTTCCGGCAGTGGGGAAGCACTCCAGCCATGCTCTGTCATCATTCGAATTACCCATGCACTTCCGTCCCTCCGCTCCGCCAGGATGCAGCCAGGGACAATCCATGTCAAAATTTAGCGTGCCTCGCTCCGCCATGCCTTGTGCGTTCGCCCGCCGCTACCGTCGCCGCGACTTCCTGCGCTTCGGCGCGCTTGCCGCCGTCGCTCCCATGTTCGACGTAAGACTTCCGCGCGGCATCGATTTCACTCTCCTCAATTCCCCGACCCCGCGGAAATACTTGATCGAAACCATGCCCGGCGGTGTCGCCCTCTTGGACTACAACAACGACGGCTTGCTCGACATTTTTTTCGTCAACGGTGGGCGCATCACCAGTGGGATGAAAACGCCCGAGAATTTCGACCGTTCCAACCCGCGTTATTGGAACCGCCTCTACCGCCAGAATCGCGACGGCAGCTTCACCGACGTGACCCAAACCGCCGGCCTAGCCAACGCCGGCAATGGCAACTACGGGATGGGCGTCGCCGTCGGCGATTACGACAACGACGGCTATCCGGATCTCTTCGTTACCAGCTACGGCAAAAACATCCTCTATCACAACAATGGTGATGGCACCTTCACCGACGTCACCGCCAAAGCCGGCGTCGCGGGCGGAGGTTGGTCCGCCTCCGCAGGCTTCTTCGATTTCGACAACGATGGCCATCTCGATCTCTTCGTTACCCGCTACATGGAATGGGACGCCGATCACAATCAGATCTGCGGCGGCGACTGGCACACCTACTGCCCGCCCAGCGCCTTTCCCGCCACCACCTGCCTGCTGTACCGCAATCGTGGCGACGGTACATTCGAGGACGTGAGCGTAAAATCCGGAATCGCCGCAAAAAAGGGCCGCGCCCTCGGCGTCGCGTTTGCCGATTACGACGGCGACGGCTTGACCGACATCTTCGTCTCCAACGACGGCATGCAGCAGTATCTCTTTCACAACAATGGCGACGGCACCTTCGCCGAAGGAGCGCTCGAAGCCGGCGCCGCCCTCACCTCCGATGGCAAAGGCCTCTCCGGCATGGGCGTAGTCTTTCAGGATTACGACAATGACGGCCGCCCCGACGTTATCGTCACCGTCCTTCCCCGCGAACTCTTCGCCGTTTATCACAACGAAGGTGCCGGTTCTTTCTCCTACCAAAGCCTGGAAACCGGCCTCGGCGCCCTCACCTCTTTAAGCTCCGGCTGGGGCGTCGGCATGGAAGATTTTGACAACGATGGCTGGAAAGATCTCTTCGTCGCGCAAAGTCACGTACTGGACAACGTGCAGCAAATCGACGCCTCGCTGCGCTACAAAGAACTCCCATTGCTGGCCATGAATCATCACGGTCATTTCGAGCGGGCCGATTCGGGAGTGACCACGCCGTTCGCCGCCCGCGGCGCCGCCTTTGGCGACATCAACAATGACGGCGCAATGGATGTCGTCCTCTCTACGCTGGGCGGACCTCCGGTCCTGCTCCTCAATCGCGCAGCTGGCGGCCATCATTGGCTCTCCATCACGCTCCGCGGCACGCGCAGCAATCGCGATGGCTACGGCGCAAAAGTTTCCGTTAACGGCCAAACCCGCTTTGCCAGCTCCGCCGGCAGTTATCTCTCGGCTAACGACAAGCGCCTTCATTTCGGTCTGGGTGCCGCCGCCACCGCTTCTGTCGAAGTAATCTGGCCCTCGGGCGCGCGCCAAACCCTCAAAGACGTCCGTGCCGACCAGTTCCTCGAAATTCGCGAACCGGAGGCTCCGTGACCGCCACCATCTTTTTTCTCTGGCTCGCGTTCCAGACCCCCGCAGTCTCCCCCGAAGGCGCGCAACACATGCAGGCCGGCGTTGACGCCCACAAGCAGGGCCATTTTGAAGTTGCTGCTGCGGAATTTCGCAAAGTCACGGAAAGCGATCCGAATCTGGTGGAAGCCTTCCTGGATCTCGGCGAGGTTGAGATGGAACTCCGCGACTACTCCGCAGCCGCCAAAGCCCTCAATCGCGCGCTCGAATTAAATCCCGAACTGGACCCCGCGCACCTGCAGTTGGGCTACGCGCTGCTCGCCCAGGGTTACGCCGAGCAAGCCATTCCCCATCTCGAGCGCGTCCACGCCGCCGAAGCCCTGGGCATCGCCTACATTGAAACCGGGCACTATCAGGCGGCCATCGCCAACCTGAGTGCCGCTCTTGCGCAACGTCCCGATGACCCCGACCTTCTCTATTACCTCGGTCGCGCCAGCGGGCTGCTCTCCAAGCAGTCCATCGACACGCTTCTCGC
>PMOV01000174.1:4828-5514 GCA_003161195.1 Acidobacteriota bacterium
GGCGACGCCTTGCTACAGCAAGGGAAAGTAAAAGACGCGCTCGCCGAACTAAAGCGCGCCGACGCCCTTCAGCCCGATATGTCCGAAACACTCTACTCCCTGGGCAAAGCCGCATCCCTCGCAGGCGATAGCGCCGCTGCCGAGCATGCCCTTTTGAAAGTGGCCGAACTCGAAAAAAATGCCGGGTCGCTCGCCGCGCAGTCACACTTTGCGTTGGCCGCTCTCTATCGCAAGCAGGGCCAGCCTGCAAAAGCCCGTCACGAAATGGAAGAGTTCCAGAAGCTGCAATCCACCATTGGACCCCCGCGCGCCGAATAGCGCAGGGCGAGGTGCTTCCGTGTGGCGTAGGCGTAATACGCGGGTCCGTGAGGACCTTGTACGCCGTGGTGGGAGCGCAACTCCGTTTAGAAGCTTAGCGCGCGCAGAAGTAAGCCTGCCAAACCCGCGCCGATGAGCGGCCCGGCCACCGGGATGCCAGCGTAGCTCCAGTCCGAGTCTCCCTTTCCGGCGATAGGCAGGACCGCGTGCGCAATCCGCGGGCCCAGATCGCGAGCCGGATTTATTGCATAGCCAGTGGTGGCGCCGAGTGACAGCCCGATCGCCCACACCAGACAGCCCACCAGGTACGGTCCGAGGCCTGCGCCAAGACCGTCTTTCGAGACAGTTCTGGAAAACATTGCAGCGGC
>PMOV01000182.1 GCA_003161195.1 Acidobacteriota bacterium
CGGCTCGACGTAACGCAGGCGTACGTCGATGTGATCGCCGGGCATGATGTTCGCGACGGATGTGGTGAAGACATTGGGGCGTTCTTCTTCGACGAGCGCGGCGCGCTGGCCCTGCGCTTTGGCGGCGTTGTAGACACGTTTGGCTTCTTCGCGTTCGCGGATCACGCTGCGAATCACGCGGTTGCCGATGTGAATTTCCATGTCATAGACCGCGGCGTCGTGCGGCAACGGGAAAACGTAGATGGCTTCGAGCGGTGTTCCGGCGGCGTTGACGTACTGCTGCGTGACGGTGGCGGAAACGACCAAGCCGCGCACGTCGAGCGCGGCATCGGTGTGCACCAGCGTGAGCGGCAGGTATTCGCCCGAATCGCCCGAACGATAGAGCAGGCAGCCTTCGCCAACCGGCGGAATTGCGGCCCGCGGTGGCGCTGTCGTTTGCGGCGATGAATTCGTTTCAGGTGAGTTGTCGCCGCCGGATTGTTGCGCCGGTTTTGCCGTGCTGGCGAAAATCGTGGTGAGTAATAGAAGTGCGAGGGCGATGGGGAGCCACGTGATGGGAATCCAATCGATGGGCAAACCGGGAACGGTGAGCTGATTTTGGCGTTGACGATGCAGAAACTTTTCCGCGAGCGATGACATGTTCTCCTCCGAAGCAACGTACTGGTGCGACCGCATAGAGGCGTAATGCAAGCGGCGCGCCGCGAGCGGGTGGAACAGAGGCTTCCCGCAAGTGGCTTGGATTGTGTCGTTTACGGCCATCGCAGAAAACAGGGCGACGGGCGCTGCGTGTGGCGCGGGCCACGAGTGTGTGGTTCGCGACGCGATGGATTGCGAAATTTATTGCGGGCGAAACGCCGCCGCGCACTGGGGACAAGGGCAAATCATGCGCAGCTGCTCGTAGCTGTAAATTCCGGTGTTATGCCCGTCGGAAAAATTAATTTGAATCGCGTAGTTCCCGACCGACGTGGCGGACTGCGCCTTGGCTTTGGGCTTGAACATCGGCAGCAGCGGCGAGCTCGCATGCACAGTCACCGCCGCCGAGCCCGCTACAGCCTTGCCTTCCGCTTCCCTTTTTTCCTCGTCCGCCTTTTTCTCGCGCGCGTCACTGCAGGTGGCGCAAGGGCAGGCATCGCGCAAGTAGGGAAAGTCGTAGTGGCTGGCGTGGCCATCCGCCCAGGTGATGTCCACACCCGCGCCGTTCGAGACGTGAATTTTTACCGCGGTCGGCTTTTTACGTGGGTCAAGCGGTGTCGGCATTTTTTCAATCGGGGCAGATGTTCATGACTTGGCGCCGTTGGCGCTGTCGCTTCTGATATTCACGCAGCACGTCCCCGGCGGAATGGCTTTGCCGTGCGGGCATGTCGTTGGGTGCCCGAGAAACGTGCAGATGCGCTGGTCCAGCTCCGGGCTGATGATGTGCTCGAACTTGCAGGCTTGCGTGTGCGCTTCGCTGTCTTCAATCGCGAAGGTGTCCTTAAAGAGCCGCTCGGCGAGCCGGTGGCGGCGCACTACGTCGCGCGCGCGGATCGAGCCCATCGGCGTAAGCTGCGCTTCGTCATCGCGCAATCTCACCAGCGCCACTTCGGACATGCGCGTCAGTACGCGCTTCGTCGGTTCGTCGGTGATTAGCGGCAGCCGTCCGGACGGTCCTTCCGCGCGCAACTGCGAAATGACTGCCGGCTTGGCTTCCTCAGTGCAAATCCATATCTGCTCGAGCAAGTGGTCAAAGCGGATCTGGTCTTCGACGGTGGTCACGCTCGGAGGTTCGGTGCAGCAATCCCCGGTATTCGCGAGCGGACAATGCAGCGGATGCCCCGGCCCGTGTTGCGCGCTGTCAAATTGCAGGTGGCCGTGCGCCAGTTCGATGGTGCGGTCGGCCTGCCGCGCGATATCCGGATCGTGCGTGACCATTAAGATGGTGTGCCCGGCGTCGTGCAGCTCGCGAAAAATCTGCAATACGACGTTTTCGTTGGCTTCATCGAGATTGCCCGTGGGCTCGTCCGCCAAAATCAATTTCGGCTGATTGATGAGCGCGCGCGCGATGGCCACGCGTTGCTGTTCGCCGCCGCTCAGCTTGGCGGGCAGATGTTCGAGCCGGTCGGCGAGGCCTACGCGCTTCAGCGCTTCCACGGCCTGCTTTTCGTCCGTGGAGCTATGGAAATATTGCGCCAGCATCACGTTTTCCAGGGCCGTCAGATACGGCACCAGATGGAATTGCTGAAACACGAAGCCCACTTTTTCGGCGCGGTAGCGCACCAGCTCGTTCTCGCTCAGCTTCGCGAGGTCCACGCCGTCCACGGAAATGTGGCCGGAGGTCAATGTATCGAGCCCGCCGAGAATATTGATGAGCGTGGTCTTCCCCGAGCCGGACGGCCCCATAAGCGCCACCCACTCGCCGGAATGCACCGTGAAGCTCACGCCCGCGAGCGCGCGCAGATTGTCGTACTCTTTGACGAGCGCGTCGATGATCACCTGCGCCGCGCCCACGGGCTGTGACGTCTGCGTCCTCGCAGTATTAGCCACCGGAAGCGGCACTGGCAAAGTAGCCGTCACGCCTCACCCCGAAACACCGCCGCCGGCCGCACGCCAGCCAGCCGCCGCAGCGGATATGAACTCGCAATCGCCACCAAAATGGTTAAGCCCACGGCTATAGGATACACAATGAGCCGCGGCCGCGCCGCCACGCCGAACACTGCTTTGCCCAATTCCATGCTCAGCAAAATCCCCAGCGCTGCGCCCACCAACCCGCCCACGAGCCCGAGCAGCGCTGCCTCTGTCAGGAACAGTCGCACCACGCGCCGCGTCGCCCCGCCAATCGCCTTCATCAATCCCACATCGTTGCGCCGCTCCATCGCCACGTTCGTCATCGCCGCCATCACGCACAACGCCGTCAACACCAGCACCAGCACCACCGTCGCCGTCAGCAACCCGCTAATCTTGCCGTAAACTTTTCCTTGCGCCTCACCAAATTGCCGAATCGGTCGAACATCACTGTCCGGTAGGCGCTGCTGAAGATTCGCGACTGTGCCTTGAATTTCGGCCAACCCTCCAGCAACGCTCAGCTGCGCCGCGCTAATGTGCCCCGGCTCTCCAAACAGCGTCTGCGCGGCATTCAGTTTCATGAAGATTTGCATATCTTCGGGTCCGCCATTCGCCGGAAGCGTCATCGGTGCGCAAAAATAGTGCCGTGATTCAACTTCGACGGTCACCTGGTCTGACTCGTGAAGCTGCAGAACGGCCGCCAGTCTGTTCCCCAGAGCGCATTGCGGAGAATTTGACGCGCCCCATTTCTGTTCTGTCTCTCTCACTGCGGACGGGAGAATTTGTGCCGCACCCGCCGCCGGATGCGAAACTCCGACAGCAACCGCCCTCGTATGGGTGGCCACGCGAAGCGGCGCGTTTGCCAGATTTTCCGTCACCAGCGCGCCGACCGTCGCGACTCCGTAAATAAATTCTGCCGCTGACACATTCGCCCGGTTCTGCGTCGCCAGCGCGTCCTGAATCTTCGCGTCTTCGAGAAATCGCTCCGCGCCCGGCGTTTCGCGAGGCGTAATGACGACGTTTGCTCCAAACGCGCGAAACTCCGTCGTCAACCGCCGCCGCGCATCCACCTGCAAATTCAGCAGCGCCGCGGTAATCGCCGCCCCCGCCGCCAGCGCCAGCAACACTACAAACAGGCGCCCGCGGTTCGCAAAAATCTGTCGCCGCAAAATCCGCCAGAACATCCCGCGATTATTTCCCACCGCCGCGCCCATCACTCGCCCCGCAAAATCGGCGCC
>PMOV01000305.1:0-25119 GCA_003161195.1 Acidobacteriota bacterium
TTGCCCGAACTGGAAGACTGGGGGCTCACGAGAAATCCGTAGTTGGGGTCAAGAAAAACGCTGGCAGCGAGTGAAGGATTATAGGCGGACGGTTCCCAGTTGTAAGCAGTGCCTTTTGCGTTGTACCAGGAGCCGAACAGTCCCAAACGGAGGCCCAAATTAAGCGTAATCCTGGGGGTAATGTGCCAGTCATCCTGGAAATAAGGCTCGGCGAGGTGGTATCGATTGTAGTATTTGTTCTGGCTGCTGTCCTGCTGATAGGAAGCGATTTGGGCGCCGAGGAAGTTGGCAAAAGCATTGGAGGTATCGATGCCGGCCGAGCAAGCGGGCGTCCCGATGCAAGCGCCGGAGATCCCAATGGGACTCGGACCGGCGCCTTGATCGTTGAAGGACAAAAGGCCCTGGACATCGCCGCTGTTCAGGCCGTTGGCTGCTCCCAACTCGTTTTGCTGGGCGAAGATCACTTCCACGCCGAACTGCAGTTGATGCTTGCGGATGGGTTTGGTCATATCGTCGTGCAGCGTGTAAGTGGGAGTAGTGTCTTTCCAGGGAGTGTATCCGGTGTCGATATTAAAGCCGTGGGCTCCATACGCGGCATTGGTGCCCTTAAAGAGCAGAGCCGGGATTTTGTCCCCGAAACCGTTGTCGAAGAAAACGCCGAATGGACCGATGGGGGAGATGGCTGGTGTCGGACCCGTGCCGGTTGCAAAACAATCCAAGCTTCCGCCGCTGCCGGTTGGACAAGCAGTATCTAAGATTGCCGGCCGGGAAAGGTTGACCCCTGCGCCCGCGACCTGGGCCAGGGTGATGTCGGAGGATACGTACCCGAACGACAGGCGGTTGGCAAAACCATGTGGGAGCACGCTCACGAGGCTGGCGATCATGCTGATACCGGGACCGTTGATGTGGTTTTGAACTGTGGGGAAGCTGTTCTCAACAAGTCCCCACTGCGGGGTAAGCACGGTGGTGTCCCAAGAGTCATGTATGAAACGGAAGGAGAGAATTTCAGTGGGAGTCAGATTCTGGTCGATACGAAACAACGATTCGATCCAAGTGGTGCTGGGAGAGACGGCGGCGTCGTAACAAGCGGGGTTTGGGGCAGTAGAGACCGTCGAATTGCAGCCGCCGACGGCATTGGGAGCGGGCAAGAGACCAGTGGCCAAAATGGCCTGCGAGGTGGGGTCGATGGGAAGCTGGTCGGTAGCCGAGCCAGGAACGGTCCCGTTGTAAGAAGACCGAACGTATTGACCAGTGTTGGAGTTAAACCCCACAACCGGGCAGTCCGGATAGAGAGGCTTATTCTGGGTGGTAATGATGAGGGTTTTGTCGCCGGGACATACGTCGCTAAAATTCCCAGAGCGTTCGGCCGCTGAGGGAACTGCCTGGTTGTAATCCACGGGGGTCTTCTCGTAGCGAAATTCCTGGGAAAAGAAGAAAAAGGACTTTTGCTTGCTGGCGTTATAGACTTTGGGGATGAAGAGCGGCCCGCCCAGAGTGAACCCAAAATCATTGCGCCGGTAGAGCGGCGCGCTTTTGGTTTCGTCGAAAAAATTTCGCGCGTTGAACGCTTCATTGCGGATGAATTCATAGCCGTCGCCATGAAAATCCGAAGTGCCCGATTTGGTGGTGATCTGCACAATCCCCGAGGCTGTCTTTCCGTACATAGCGCCGTAGTTGGAGGTCAAGACCTTCATTTCTCCGATAGCGTCGACGCTGGGATTTACGACGAAGGTGTTAGCCCCGCGCGCGGCGTTGATCCCGTTGTTCAGAACGTCGGTTCCATCGACTTCGAACATGTTGTATTCGACGCGACCTCCATTCACGCTGTATTTTGCGCTTCCCGCCACACCTGTTTTGCCCTCATCCTGTCCGGTCTGATTAGTCACACCCGGCACAAGAGCAATCAACTGATAGGCAATACGGCCATTGAGGGCGAGGGTTTTGATCTCCGTTTCGTTCAGGGTGCCTGACACCTCGGCATTGGAAGTCTCGATCTGTCCGGCGCCGCCACCCTGGACGGTAACGGAAGAGTTTTCTTGAGTGACCGTCAGTTTTACATCAAACACGAACAACTGGTTTGCGGCGAGGGCTATGTCCGAGCTCGAAAACGCGGCAAACCCCTGAGCTTGTACGAGCACCTTGTAGCGCCCGCCCGGAAGATTAGAAACGACGTAGTTGCCCGCGGCGTCCGTTGTGGTCTCCCGTGTGGCCTGACTATCTTGATTTACGATCGCTACCGCGCCTCCCGAGACCACCAGACCTTGCGGGTCCGTAACCTGGCCGGAAATCTGTCCTTTCTCGGATTGCGAAAAGGCCACAGCGGCGGCGAGCAAGAACAATGCCAGCGCGCTGAGCATCTTGACGAACGTTCGGGGCATGAATCTAGTGCTCCTCTGAGGATTTAGCAGCGGCGCTTTGGGTGGTGACGCAGGTACCGCCAAACGCAACCGTGAAATTGTGCCGGAAGGTTTCACGGCCTTCCGGAAATCTGAACTTCTAATGTCTCCGGCCAGGGAATGCGGCCGCATAGCGGCAAGCGATGGAGCTTTTCTGGGTTGACGGACACGTTTACACAAAGGTTCGCCTTCCGAACTAAGACTTGCGGACCTTAAGCGAACACCTCTAGTAGCGGGCATGCCAACCGCGGGGCAGAGTATTCCAGGGTTGGCGTGACAGTTTTATTTGCCCCGAAAAGTCGCGTCAGGTATTTCGAACAGTTGGGAGGTATAACAAACATCTTGTTGGCTTCAGGTGAAGCCGACATTACAAACGTGTGAAGCAGGGGCGCAGGACAACTGTTAAAACTCCGTTCACACTCCATTCGCAAAGGGTCGGCTAGAGTGAGTTTCTAGAAAATTACCGGCAGGGCAACGATTGTTTCGAGGACGCTCACTCTGAGCTTGCGCATGTCCCTTTGCAAGACGAGCGACCGAGGCAGCAATGGACGGTTTGTGCTCGTGTGCACCACGATGAAGGCGACAGCATGCCGACAGGACTGAATATAGATTCAACAACCCGTGGCGGTGGAGGGCCGGAGCCGCGCGGAAGGAACAACCTAATGATGAAGGGAAGCCGGATGCGAATTCCCGTGTTGTTTTGTCTAGCGATGCTTCTAAGTTTCCCGCGTTCGGCCCCAGCGCAAATAAGCCGCGCGGTGGCGGCGAGCGACAGCGGCACGTTGCAGGGGGCCCAGAGTGATGTGACGCACGTTGCCCCGGCACAGCGGGATGTGCGTTACAAAATCTGCCGGGAAGACATTTTGGCGATATCCTTCGAACTTACGCCGAACTTAGATCAAAAGGTTACCGTGCAGCCGGATGGTTATATTTCGCTGCGAGGCGCGGGAAACGTGCGTGTCGAGGGGCTTACGTTGGCCGGGGTGGTGGAGGCCATAAAAAAAGCGTACGAGAGCAGGTTGCACGATCCCATCATTGACGTGGACTTGGTGGATTCCCAGAAGGCGGTCTTTACGGTTCTTGGGCAAGTGGGAAAGCCCGGCCAATACGACTTGCGTTACGACACCACGGTGACGCAAGCCATTGCTCTAGCAGGGGGATTCTCGGAGTCCGCCAAGACCCAGGTATTTCTCTATCGCGCGGTGTCGGCGGACTGGGCGGAAGTACGCGAGCTTAAACTCAAGGACATTCTGCACGGAAAAAAGATCAATGAAGACGTGCACTTGCGACCAGGCGACATGATTTTCGTTCCAGAGAAATGGATCGCCAACTTCAGAAAGTACGTTCCCTACGGCATAGGGACAGGGGTCTCGCCGAACATTTAATGAGTTGCGGGACGACCGGAGCGAGCGGGCGATGGTGTCGCTGAGAAAGACGACGAGACAGCGGAGACAGTAATGGACAACGTGGGAGCGAAAAAACCGGGAGGCTATGCACTGCGCCAGTTAACGTGGCGAGACATGCTAAGCCCGCTATTTCGGAAGAGGCGAGTGGTCGTGGCGACATTTTGTCTGATCTTCGGTATCGCGCTGTTCACGGCTTGGGGATGGGCAAATCACTACTACGTCGCGGCCATGCAGGTGGTTGTGGCGCGGGAACGCACGGACCCCACGGTCACGGGACAGCAGAATGCCGTAGCGGGGAACAACACCACGGTGACAGCCGACGAGGTAGCTTCAGAAATTGCCTTGCTGCAGGGCCGCGACATGCTCAAGCAGGTGGCCGAGACCTGCGGACTGACGAAGGAGACTCCCTCAGTATTCGATTTCCTTAAAAAGCTCGATGCCCCGGACCCGGCGGTCAAAAGAGCGGAAGTGCTGGAGAGGGCGACGAAAGGGCTCGCGGCCAACCTGCGCGTGGAAGCACAAAAGAGCTCCCACGTAATCGACGTACAGTACGGAAGAGCAGGCGCGCCGGAAACACCGGCCTGCGTGCTGCAGACGCTCGGCAATCTGTATCTGGAGAAACACCTCAGACTGCAGCGACCCGCCGGAACGTTCGATTTTTTTGCCGCCGAGACGGAAAAATACCAACGCGCACTCGCGAATTCGGAGAGTCGTCTGGAGAATTTCAGCAAGTCCGAAGGAATATCGGCGCCAGAAATTCTGCGAACGGACCTGGCGCAACAGCTGGTGGCGGCGCAGGCCGGCTTTTACCAGGCCCGGCAGGCTATCGCCGCCGATCAGCGACGTATGCAAAGTCTCGAGAAGCAAATGGGAACAACGCCCGCGCGATCGTCGACGGCCCAGGCCTCGCTTTCAGCCAATATTTTGCTGGAGCAGTTGCAAGCCGCGCTGTTGACCTCACAGGTGAAGCAAGCGGATCTGCTGATGAAGTACGATCCGTCGCACCCCCTGGTGCAGGAAGTGGAAAAAGAGATTGCGCTGACGAAGGACGCAATTGCCAAAGCCGAATCGGAAAAATACGTAAACACGACGACCGATCGAGATCCGACGTTTGAATATCTGCGCCAGGATCAGGCGCGAGCGGAAGCCGATCTGGCTGCGGAACAGGCTACCGCCACGGCGGCGCTGGACACGATAAAGGCGATGCGATCGGAAATGGTGAATCTGGACCAACAAGCCGTAAAACAGGCAGCCTTGGTGCGGGATGCGAAAGTAAATGAAGAGAATTACCTGCTCTATGTAACCAAACGCGAGCAAGAGCGTACGTCGGATGCGTTGGATGAAAGGCGAATCGCCAACGTGGCGATAGCCGTTCCGGCGGACACACCGGTGTTGCCGGCGCACAGTCCATCCTCGGTGATGTTCGTGGGATTCTTTCTCGCAGCGTTAGGGGCAATGGTCGTTGGGTATGTGACGGACTTTATGGATCCCTCCTTCCGCACGCCCGAGGAGCTGGAGGACGCACTGAAGGTCACCGTTCTCGCGGCCGTCCCCAGGCAAGTGGCGTAGACCGGATGCTAACGCGCACTCCTCTGCCGCGCCGCACCATGATCTGCAGTGTTTTATTGCTTAGTCCGAAACAACGCGAGGTAGTGGTTGGGAGATTTGTTGTGCCGTGGAGTAGGAGGGAATTGAGGACATGGGATCGCGACACGAGGAATCCGATGAAAGCACCAGTTGGACGAGGAGCTTGAGCTGCGCGCGAGTCTAGCAGGCCACTCATTGAGATTCGCACGCGGCGGGAGAAACAATGGGTAAGAACTTCGAATGGACGCAACGAGCCGAGATTAGCCTCGGAGCTCTTGCAACACCGGCGACTGCCGGGAACGAGAGCGCGGTGAAGAACAAATCGCTTTCGTCATCGGAAAGCATGAGGGCGGTGGCACCGGCTGTGCGGGAAGAATCGTTGAAGCTGGTACAGCGTTTGTTCCTCACCCCGGGCCAAAGGCCGCCGAAATCCGTCATGTTCGTGGGCGTGGATTCCGGGAACGCGTGCAGCCGGCTGTGTGGAGTGATCGCCGAGATGCTGGCGGAAAATGTAGCGGGCTCGGTTTGTCTCGTGGATGGCAATTTTCGGGCGCCGGTTCTGGCGGACGCTTTCGGCGTGGAGAATCATCACGGTCTGGCGGATTCCTTGCGACAAGAAGGTCCGGTGCGCGGATTTGCAACGCAAGTGCGCGCCCAAGGGCTTTGGCTGGTGTCCTCGGGATCACTGGAGAAGGATTCTTTGAGTCTTCTTAACGGCGGCCGGATGAAGCAAAGAATAGGGGAGCTGAAGGGCGAATTTGAGTACGTGCTTGTTCATGTGCCGGCACTGAACGTGTTCGAGGATGCGCTGGCCTTTGGCCAACTGGTCGACGGCGCAGTCTTAGTGGTGGAAGCGAATGCAACTCGGCGAGAGGCGGCCATCCGAGCTGCCGACAGATTACGACAAGCAGGAATTATGGTCTTGGGTGCGGTGTTGAACAACAGAACCTTTGCGATACCCAAGGCATTGTACGAACGAGTTTAAACGTCGTCCGTAGCTCAGGAAGACGCGTAATTCAACACTGTTCGGTTCAGTAATGTGACCCAGAATGGCGGAGCTTTGTCCACGTCGATCATAAACGGCACCGCAGAGGGACCGTCGAATAGCGCTGCCGGTTTGCCGACGCTGCAGCCTTCTTGGTTTGCGGTGCAAACGAAGGCCCGCCATGAAAAGAAGGTGAGTGTGCGGCTTTGCGAGCAAGACATTGAGAGCTTCCTCCCGCTGCGCCGAGAACGGCGGCAATGGAGCGATCGGCAGCAATGGATTGAGTCGCCCTTATTCTCACACTATATCTTTGTGCGGATACCTGCGACCACCGAGACGCGGGTGAAGGTGCTACGCACAGGGGGCGTCGTGCGATTCGCCGGTGCGGCGGGGTGGGGAACGGCGCTTTCTGATGAACAGGTTGAAAACCTTCAGGCTATCGTTGCGCAGCGCATACCTGTTTTGCCCCTGGAATTCATAAACGTCGGCGAACGAGTTCGAATTCGAGGCGGCGCCTTGAACGGCATGGTAGGGATCCTGGCGGCGGTGAAGAACGACCGGAGCCTGATAGTTTCGCTGGATCTCATCCAGAAGTCAGTGGCAATACGAATCGACGGATTTGAAGTAGAGCGTGCGTAGTCCACCGCGGATTTGATCAGACCCGGGAAGCAATCAAAATGAAACCAAAAGTACAAGAAATCCTGCGCGGAGTCATGTTGCGGGCTCTTCGGGTAGTGGACATCGGATTGACGATGATTTCGTTTGGGCTGGCGGCCTTGCTAAGTATCAAGGCGGGCCAGTGGGAGACGTTGGCGGGAATTTTAGCGAGCAAAGTCAGTCTCGCGAGTTGTGTGTTGTTTGCGATCGCCATGCTGGCGAGCCACGCCATATTTTCGTTGTGCGGACTTTACGTATCGAGACGAATGTCCACCAAGCCAGCGGAGGCCTTTGAAGTTCTGCGGGCCATGACGGTCTCGGCCGCGTTCCTGTGGTGCGAGGGCAAATTATTCTCCATTGTGCTCCTGAGCCCCGGCTTCCTCTTAGCATTCTGGATGATCGGGTCCGCCGTAATCATTGCGGCGCGGATGCTGCTCAGGATCGTCCTTGGCAGGATCCGGAAACGAGGGCGAAATTTACACCACGTGCTAGTACTGGGAACGAACCAGCGGGCCATAGAGTTCGCGCGCAGGACGGAGAGGATGCCCGAACGCGGGTATCGCATTTTGGGCTTCGTGGACGACGATTGGCCGGGCCTGCAGGAGTTCAAGAGCACGGGGTTCCCGGTAACCTGCAGTTATGCAGGGCTGGCGGAGTTTATCAGATGCAATGTCGTGGACGAATTAGCAATCTATCTGCCCTTACGCTCTTTCTATGAGCGCGCTTTCCAAGTGGCCCAGCTGGCCGAGCACCATGGGATTCTGCTGCGTTTCGATAGCGACATTTTTGATTTGAAGCTCGCTCGCTCCAGCGTCGAGGCCATGGACGGCGCTGCGCAGATCATGGCCAACAGGAGCGGAATTGATGGCTGGCAGTTGCTGCTGAAACGAGCCCTGGATGTGGTCGGAGCGCTGGCACTGTTGATCGTGCTAGCGCCCCTATTTTTAGTTGTGGCGGCGTTGATCAAGCTCAGCTCTCCCGGTCCGGCGGTCTTCGCTCAGAAGCGCGTGGGTTTGAACAAGCGGCCGTTCACCATGTTCAAGTTCCGGACAATGATTTCCACCGCGGAAAGCATCCAGGAACAGCTTCTACACTTGAATGAAATGACAGGGCCGGCGTTCAAGATCAAGAACGATCCGCGAGTGACGCGGCTGGGACGCATTCTGCGCAAGACAAGCATCGATGAACTGCCGCAACTCTTCAACGTGCTAAGAGGGGACATGAGTCTGGTTGGTCCGCGGGCGATGTCCGTGCGCGACTATCAATTTTTTGACGAAGATTGGCAACGGAGGCGTTTCAGCGTGGCTCCAGGAATCACGTGTCTGTGGCAAATTCACGGGCGCAACACGGTGCCGTTTGAACAGTGGATGGTTTTGGATATGCAGTACATCGATTCCTGGTCGCTGTGGCTAGACATAAAAATTCTGGCGCTTACGATCCCAGCCGTATTCCGGGGCTCGGGTGCCGTGTAGGCATGCAGGAAAGACGACACGCGCGAAGCCCTTGCGACGCACACTGAAAGGAGACAGTAAGTGAACAACGACGAAATCAGCAAATTGTTTTCAATGCCGGGTGATCTGCCGAAGAGCAAGGCGATAACTCAGCGGTTCAGGACGGGAGAGGGCGGAAACTTTGGGGCATCCGACCCCTGTGCGCCGTTTTACTGCCGCCGATGAACGCTCCCGTCGGTTCCCGAAAGAAACTTCGTCACCGCACCGAAAACGATTTTGTGCGGTTGAGCAGAAACCGTGTTCATACTCCTTTATCTCTTACCGGCACCCTTCCGAGCAAACACATGATTCCAAACTTTCAAGTTCTTGGAGTACGAGTGCATGCAGTGCAAATGTCCGAATCGATAGAGCGCTTGTGCTCTTGGATCCGCAAGTCTCAATCGGTCACGCACTACGTGGCGGTGACCGGAATGCATGGGATAGCTGAATCGCGAGTTGACAGAGATTTTTGGAAGGTCTTGAATGCCGCGGACCTGGTGGTACCCGACGGCATGCCCTTAGTTTGGCTAGCGCGTATCAAGGGCTATCCACTTCGCCACCGCGTCTGCGGCTCCGAATTGATGGATGGCTTTTGCGAAGTGACACGAAGCGCCCATCGACATTTTTTCTACGGTGGGCTGCCGGGGGTGGCCGAGTCGGTAGCCAACGCGCTTCACGAAAAATATGGCATTGTCGTGGCCGGCACATACACTCCACCGTTTCGTCCGCTTACTACGGCGGAGGAGGAAGAGCTTGCGTCCTCCGTGGAACGCGCATCGCCGGACGTGTTGTGGGTTGGACTGAGCACGCCGAAGCAAGAGAAGTGGATGTACGAGCATCGCCACAAGCTGAAGGTGCCGGTGATGCTAGGTGTGGGCGCGGCGTTCAACATGAACTCTGGCAATTTGCGCCGGGCCCCGCGATGGATGCGCGACTCGGGCCTGGAATGGCTCTTTCGCTTGCTCTCCGAGCCCCGGCGCTTGTGGAAGCGTTACCTAATCACCATTCCTATCGCCGTGTGGTTTGTTGGCCTGGAGCTTCTGCAGACTTCGGTGTGGCGCTCCCTTACCATGCAACGCGGCAAGACCCAGGCGGCAAATCCTACGGGAGAATCTCCTCTACCATGACAAGCCAGAAACGGGTACGGGTTACCGCGGCCGGAGGACTCAACGGCCATCATCTCCGCACTCGACCAAAGAACGAAGGTCGATACGAAGGTTGCAAAATCTAATGCAAGTTCCGTTTTCGCCGCACAGCACGCTGGCCCGCAATACTGGTTGGATGTTGCTGGGGCAGGGCCTCAAGTTACTCAGTCAGGCATTATACTTTACGGTAATCGCCCGGTCTTTGGGAGCGCAGAATTATGGCGCCTTTGTCGGCGTAACGGGGTTGGTGGGCATTCTTTCCCCGTTTGCGACCTTGGGAACCGGCCATCTACTCATCAAGAATGTCACGCGCGATCGCAGCCAGTTCAAGAAGCAGTGGGGCAGGGCACTCGTGACGACATTTGTATCCGGTGCGATTTTGTTTGGCGTGGTCGTGTTGTTTTCGCGCTTTGTACTGCCGCCAGCGATCCCAAGCAGCCTGGTGAAGTTGATCGCAGCCTCCGATCTCATCGGGATGAGCATCACGGGCTTATGTGGATATGCGTTCATGGCGTTTGAACGCTTGCAATGGACAGCGTCATTCAGCGTACTTCTTAGCGCCAGCCGGCTTGTCGCGGCAATCATTTTGGTCACGTTGCACCACAGCCCCTCCGCGCTGCAGTGGGGAGATTTCTACTGCGCCAGTACGGGAGCAGTAGCCCTGGCGGCATTGACCCTGGCGCTTTGGAAACTCGGCACCCCGACAGTCAGCTTTTTGCGGAGCGTGGGCGAAGCCAGAGAGGGGTTTTTCTTTTCGGTCAGCCAAAGCGCACAAACCATCTACAACGACATTGACAAGACGATGCTCGCTCGCCTGAGCACCCTTGAGGCCGCTGGGATCTACGGCGCGGCTTATCGCTTAATTGATGTGAGCTTCGCCCCTGTGTGGTCGTTATTAGCAGCAGCATATCCGAATTTCTTCCGCGTTGGCGTTGGTGGAATTGTCGAGACCTTGCGATACGCAAGACCACTCATCGCGCGCGCCCTTGGTTATGCCGGATTTGTGGGGCTGGCCATTTTGGTTGGTGCAGGCATGGTGCCCCACATTTTGGGAAAAGATTACGCGTTGACCGTCGAGGCGTTACGGTGGCTGGCCATCTTACCCGCTCTAAAGGTTATTCATTTTTTTCTTTCCGACGCTCTTGCGGGTGCCGGATATCCGGGGCTGCGAACGGGAATCCATTTGGGAGTGGCCATCTTCAATGTACTCATTAATCTTTGGATTATTCCAGCTTATTCGTGGCGCGGAGCAGCGTGGTCGAGCATAGCTTCCGACACCGTGCTGGCGTGCGGGATGAGCGCTGCGGTGCTGTTGTTGTCCCGCGGTTCGCGGCATACCTTCAAGGAAAGCGAAGTATTGGAAATGCGAGCCGAAGCATGAATGGACCTCGAAGAGCTTTTGACCTGATTGCTCTGGGAGGCTGTGCGTTTATTCTGACGAAGGCGCTTCTATCTAGGTTTTTGCTTCCCGGGGACGACTCCGCGGACGGCAACGCGTTCTACAAGCTGATTCTGACTCTGAGTTATCTGGGGGTGACCACGGTTTTGCTGGCCAATTACCGCGAGACGCTCTTCGTTCTTCGCCGTAACTGGTGTCTTGTGGCCTTACTGGTGCTGACTTTGTTGTCTTGCGTATGGGCGAATTCCCCGGCAATCGTCTTGCAGCGCAGCATCGCCGTTTTCGGCACGACGCTCTTGGGTCTGGCGCTCGCCGTCCGCCTCACCCTCGAAGATCAGTTGCGGTTAATGAGTTGGTTGTTTCGCATCATTGCAGTGTTGAGTCTAACTTGCGTTGTTTTGCTGCCCAGATACGGGATTTCCAGTTTGGCTGATCAGGAAGGTGCATGGCGGGGAGTTTTTGTCCAGAAGAATGGACTTGGCTCCATGATGGCCTTGTCCGTGCTCGTGGAATGGCATCTCTCCACGGATACACTCTTTTCCAAGGTACTCAACCGCATCGCCCTGCTTCTATCCGCTGCCCTGCTGTTCTTTTCAAGTTCCATCACCCCGACCCTCGCGCTGATAGGATGCCTGCTGTTGATTCAACTCTATAAATTCGCGTTGCACCGTCTCCGCCTGCGCCCGCCATTCGCGGTTGCCTTGTCCGGGCTGCTGCTGCTAACGGCCGGGTTCGCGCTTTCCCTTTTGGAAAACGAAAGAATTGCCGCCACCCTGGGGCGCTCCTCCGATTTGACCGGCCGCACCGAGATTTGGCGTTGGGTCCTTTCTTACATTGCCGAGCATCCGATTCTGGGTTATGGCTATTCGGGATTTTGGTTCGGCGCCTCCCCTGATTCGCTGGCGATCGACCGGGCCATGGGCATCAGGATCATGTATTCGCACAATGGTTACTTGGAAATTCTGCTGACCTTGGGAGGTGTTGGTTTCGTTCTGGTCCTGGCCTTCCTGGGGACAGGAATGAAGCGCGCCTTTTACTGCTCGGAACGCGGCCAAACGAGCACCCATCTTTGGCCGCTCGCTTTGCTCTTTTTTGTCATCCTCCATAACTTCGCGGAATGCACCATTCTGTTTCAGGATTTGGAATGGGCTCTCAGCGTGGCCGCCGTCGTCGCCGCCGACGCCGTGTTGCTGGAGTCCGTGGCCGTGCAGGAACAAGAGGCGTCGCTTTTAGTCCCCAGCGAAGAATTCTCATGAACCCTTTTGCAAAACCACGAGTGATTATCTTTTCCGACCACCTACTGTATCCCTCGGAGACCTTCATCTACGCGCAGGCCAATGCGCTCCGCAACTTCGAACCCGTCTATGCCGGTTCGCGCAGGGTTGCGGGCCTAGATTTGCGGGGCCAGAACATTTGCACTATCAATCGGGGAAATCAGAGGGACCGGATCTTGGAGCTTGGTTTCAAGCTTTTCGGGTACGCACCGGACTTTGCCAGGCGGTTGGGGGCGTTCCGACCGGTTCTCCTCCACGCGCACTATGGTTCCAACGGCCTGCGGGTGCTCCCGCTCGCAAGTAAGCTGGGCATTCCCTTAATCGTGACCTTCCACGGCTCCGATGCCACAGTATTGGACTTGCGTCATCAGAATGTTCGCCTCGGCTTCCGGCACTATGTTCTGAACAAACAAAAATTAATTAAGAGCAACGCGTGGTTTCTTGCGGTTTCCAAATTCATTCGGCGCAAGCTGCTCGAACAAGGATTTCCGGAAGAAAAGGTCCTGGTTCACTACACTGGTGTGGACACGAAAAAGTTTCATCCAGCCAGCACGGAGGCGGCTCCCGTAATCCTGTTTGTCGGACGCATGGAGGAGAGTAAAGGCGCGGAATTCCTCATCCGCGCCGCCGCCGAGGTACAAAAGGAGTTGCCGGAAGTCGAGTTGGTGCTCTTGGGTGACGGATCATTGCGCGCAGGACTGGAACAACTCGCCAAGCAATCCCTTCGCCGCTATCAGTTTCTGGGTTTCCGAACTTCCGAAGACGTTCGCGAGTGGATGAATCGCGCATCCCTTATTTGTGTTCCTTCCATAACCAGGCTTTCCGGAGAGGAAGAGGGCTTCGGAATGGTTTGCGCCGAGGCCCAAGCGGTTGGCAAGCCCGTTGTGGCCTTCGCTTCCGGTGGAATTTCAGAGGTGGTCGCTCACGCAGAAACGGGGTTTCTGGCCAGCGAAGGCGATTGGCGCGCCATGGCCAAATATGTTCTCGTGCTTCTGCGAGACGCCCAATTGCGGCAGGGCTTTGGAGTCGCCGGCCGCGAACGCGTACTTCGCGAATTTGATTTGGAACTCCGCACCAGAGCTTTGGAAGAGATTTATGTACGGGTATCGGGCGCTGGCACTGCCTCCGAGGAAGGTGAGATTTGCTTCGATACTGCCGTCATCTCTTACCCGTAGTCCTCATGCACGGGTTGTTCCTGAATTCCGTCTTGTTCGCCGACGTGCCAACCCCGACGGCAACGATACCGGCTTCCTATTTTGGATTACATATTCACCATTTGGCTTACCCGGTGCCCACGCCATGGCCGAGCATGCCAGTTCCGCAATGGAGGCTCTGGGACGCGAGCGTGAATTGGCCCAACCTTGAGCCCAACAAGGGGCAATGGCAATTCGAGACGCTGGACAGATTTGTCTTGCTGGCTCAACAACACGGAACCGGTTTGCTGCTGCCCTTGGGTGGCTCCCCACGATGGGCCTCGGCGCGGCCCAACGTACCGTCCAATTACTCGCCAGGATTTACCGCGGAACCTGCGAACCTCGAGGACTGGCGCACGTACGTGCGAATGGTTGTTACGCGCTACCAAGGGCGCATCCAGGCATATGAAATCTGGAACGAGCCAAATTTAAGGGATTTTTGGACCGGCACCACCGATCAGATGCTCACGCTTACAAGAGAAGCGTCGCAGATTATACACACCCTGGATCCGCATGCGCTCGTCGTTTCACCGTCAGCCACTGCCGATTACGGAATTCCGTGGCTCGCGGAATTTTTGCAAAAGGGTGGCGGACAGTACGTCGATGTCATCGGATATCACTTTTATTTGAAACCTCAACAGATGCCGGAAGAGCTTCTGCCATTCGTACAAAAGGTTCGTCAGGTCTTATCGGAAAACAATCTAGACGACAAGCCTTTGTGGAATACCGAGTCCGGCTGGCTTAGAGGGGCGCCATTTCCTTCAGAAGAGGACGCGGGAGGATTTCTGGCGCGGGCCTATATCGTGGCGTGGGCGGCAGGGGTCCAGCGCTTTTACTGGTACGCGTGGGACAACGGTGGCATGGGCATCGTCACGTACAACGAAACGGAACACACCATGACGCCCGCGGGCCATGCGTACCAGGACATCGAGCAGTGGCTCGTGGGCGCACGCATGGAGGGCTGCGCGGAAAGTGGTGAGCACATCTGGACCTGCCAGTTGAATCGCTCAGGACAAAAAGAATGGCTGGTTTGGAACCCTCTCGGGAACCGCAGATTTGAGGTTCCTGCAGCGTGGCATGCACGAAGCGCCACGCTCCTGCTCCATGAACGGCGCCCATTGCGCGAGTCCAGCATCGATATTGGTCCCGTCCCGACCCTCCTGAGCGCACATTCGTAAAAGAAGCTCAGCCGAGAACACAAGAACTTATGAGTTCGCCAAACAGAAAAATTAAGCTGGCCCTGCTGGTCAACATGGTTGCGCCTTATCGGCTTCCCATCTATTCCGTTTTGGCCGACCACTTTGATCTCCTGCTTTTGCATGGCGGCAAAGAAGCCAATCGCGAGTCGTGGAGCGGCCTCGAAGAAGCTTTGCCAAACGCCAGGGTCGTGCGCGCCTGGGGCTGGCAGTTTCGCCACCCCAAGAAAGTCAACGGAGAAGTGTTCGACGAAAAATTCATTCATATCACGCCGGGTTTCCTCACCCACCTTCTCCGTTTTCGCCCTGACGCCATCATCAGCAATGAAATGGGTTTTCGTTCCATCATCGCGTTGGCATTCGGAACACTTTTCCGCAAGCCTGTGTGGATCTGGTGGGGAGGCACGTTGCATAGCGAGCGCAGTATCGGGGCGCTCAAGAAAGTCCTGCGAAAGATTCTAACTTTGTGGGTGGATCGCTGGATCAGTTACGGTCAGACTGCCACCGAATATCTTCTCAGCCTGGGCGTTCCCCGTGAACGCATCCTGCAGTCGCAAAATGCCATTGACGAAAAGCGATTCCAGGCGGATGTGGGGCCGGCTTGGCTGATCCAGCCCCGTCCCGTGGTGCTCCACGTTGGCCAGTTCATCGAACGCAAGGGCATCGGTGCGCTTCTCGCCGCCGCCCGCCAGCTTCAGGGCCATGAATTTTCCCTTCTGCTGGTTGGTAACGGCCGGGATAAACAAGCCCTGGAAGATCGCGCCCGCTCTCTCGGCCTGAAAAACGTACACTTTCGCTCCGCACAGCCCCCTGACCGCATGCCCGCGGTCTATCGCAGCGCCGACCTTTTAGTTTTCCCTACCCTCGAAGACGTTTGGGGGCTGGTCGCCAACGAAGCCATCCTCTCCGGCATTCCCGTACTTTGTTCCAAGTATGCCGGGTGCGCTCGCGAGCTCTTCGCGGCCGACAATATCTTTTCACCGGACGACTCCAACGAATTTATCCAAAAACTCGCCGCCGCCATTGCCGGCCGACTACCGAAAACGGACCCGGCCCGCCTCAAGACCACAGAACAACTGGGCCGCGAACTAGTCCTGGACTTGAACAAATTCGTCTCCAGGGGAGTAACCGACGTGCACAACGAATCGCCTTCTATAATCGGCTGAAAAAGCGTCGGAGAGTCAACCCCGGCGGAAAAGTTCTCATGAAAATCATGATGGTTCACAACACCTATCGCGAGGGAGGGGGCGAAGATGTGGTCTTTGCCAGCGAGAAACGCTTACTCGAACGCGCCGGTCATACGGTGATTCCTTACTTGCGCAGCAACCTGGAACTGCGAGATGCCCGCTTTCTCGATCGCATCGCCATTGCTCCTCGCATGGTCTGGTCTTTCAACTCGCGCGACGAATTTGCGGCGATTCTGGACGCCGAATCTCCCGATCTCGTTCACATCCACAACACTTTCATGGTCATTTCCCCTTCCATCTACTCCGCTTGCTCAGAACGGTCGATTCCCGTCGTCCAAACCCTTCACAACTTCCGCCTGCTCTGCCCAGCGGCGACCTTTTACCGTGACGGTATCGTTTGCGAAGAGTGCATCGAACATAGCTTGCTGCGAAGTATCCTCTATGGTTGCTATCGAAATTCCCGCGGAGCTACCGCGGGAGTGGCGCTGATGCTGGCCTTCCATCGCGCTTTGAATACCTGGCACAGCCAGGTCACCCGCTTCATTGCCTTGACGGAGTTTGCCAAGGCCAAATTTGTCGCCGCTGGATTTCCATCAGACAAGTTCGTGGTCAAGCCCAACTTTGCTGACCCCGACCCAGGCGAGCGCGCGGCTGCAGGGGAATACGTTCTGTTCGTCGGACGTCTGTCCGAAGAGAAAGGTCTGCGCGTGCTATTGAACGCCTGGAAAAATCTGCCGGCGCAAGTGCCCTTGCATATCGTCGGAGACGGACCGGAGCGTACTGCGCTGGAACTTCAGGCGCGCGACCTGCAACTCACCGGGATCACTTTTCGTGGCCGGCTGCCGCATGCCGACGTGATCGACGCCGTCAAAGGCAGTCGCCTCGTCATTCTTCCAAGCACGTGGTACGAAGGCTTTCCTATGTGCATCGTCGAATCCTTTGCCTGTGGTACCCCGGTTCTCTGCTCGAGATTGGGAGGCCTGGCGGAAATTGTCGACGACCATTCGACCGGCCTGCACTTCCGTCCCGGCGACCCGCGAGATCTGGCAGCTAAAGTGCATTGGGCTTGGCATCATCCCAGCGAACTCGCCAGCATGGGCCATACGGCACGCGCCAAATACCAAACCCACTACTCTCCCGAGAGAAACTATTTGCAGCTCATGGAAATCTACGAGCAGGCACTGGCTTTCAGCCCTTCCCAGAGTTACGCCCATATTTGACTTTCCGGCGATGTGCGAATCAATCGCAAAATGTTCAGGCCGAGAAGCGCTAACGTCAGGAGAAAACTGAATGTGCGGGATTTGCGGCAAACTCGAATTTGACCCACAAGCGAAGGTGGCGCCGCGTTTGCTCAAAGCCATGGCCGATGCCATCGTCCACCGTGGCCCGGACGACGAAGGCTTCTATGTAAAAGGTCAAATTGGATTGGGTTTCCGACGCCTCTCCATCATCGATTTGAGTGGCGGGCATCAGCCGTTGGCCAATGAAAATGATTCCGTCTGGATCATTTTTAACGGTGAGATTTATAACTATCAGGAACTGCGCACCGAACTCCTCGCCAAAGGACATATCTTTCGAACCAGATCCGATACGGAAGTAATTGTCCACCTGTATGAGGAATACGGTGAGGAGTGTGTTCAGAAGCTCCGCGGCATGTTCGCCTTTGCCATTTGGGACTCCATCAACAAGATTCTCTTTCTGGCCAGGGATCGCGTCGGAATCAAGCCTCTCTACTATTATTTAAATGAAAAGTTCATCTCCTTTGGTTCAGAGATCAAGGCGATGTTTGCGGACCCCGACGTAACCCGCGAGATCGATCCCTCCATGATCGACCGCTTTCTCACCTACTACTATGTCCCTGGTTCTCAGACACTGTTCCGCAACGTCTTTAAGCTCGATCCTGGGCACTCGCTTGTGGTTAAGGATGGAAAGATTCAGATTCACTGTTATTGGGACTTGGATTTCTCGCACGTCGATAAACTGCAATCGACCGATGACTTGGAGCAAGAGCTGGTGGAATTGCTGGACGAATCGGTCCAACTCCACATGATCAGCGACGTGCCGGTCGGTTTTCTCCTAAGCGGTGGTGTGGACTCCACGGCCATGCTCAGCCTGGCTTCCCGAAACACCGATCAGCCCATTAGCTCTTATACTGTCGGTTTTTCCGCTCCTGGGGTCGTTGACGAACGTCCCTTCGCCCGGCTGGCGGCGGAAAGATTTGGTTCCACGCATCATGAAATTTCCATCAGCGCGAGTGAGTTCGCATCTTTCCTTCCCGAATATGTCCGTTACATGGAGGAACCGGTCTGTGAGCCCGCCGCTGTTACACTTTATTATGTCTCGAAACTCGCCAGCCAGTACGTAAAGGTTCTGATCTCGGGCGAGGGCGGCGACGAGGCCTTCGCGGGATACCATAATTATCGCAATCTCTTCTGGCTTGAATGCATCAAGAAAGTTATTGGGCCACTCCGGGGCACCGTCGGATTTGGCATGGAGTTGCTTGGCCGAGCGGCGAACTCCAGAGTGCTGAAAAAGTATGCGCCCTTAATGAACGCCGATCTCGAGGACTACTACTTGAGCCGCACCTCCACCCCCTGTAACTACTTCAATCGCACCCCTTCTGCGATTTACTCCGAAGCAATGTCGCGCAGTGTAAGCAAGGCCCAATCGGCCAGCGTCGCGCGTAACCTGATGTCCCAATCGGCTCATGGCCCGCTGGAAAAAATGATGTACGTGGATACCAAGATTTGGCTGCCCGACGATCTGTTGATTAAGGCCGATCGCATGACCATGGCTAACTCGGTTGAGCTGCGTGTGCCATTCCTGGACCACAAAGTTTTGGAATTTGCCGCGCGGCTGCGCAGAAATCAAAAGGTACGCGGCTGGAAAATGAAATACCTCTTGAAGAAGGCGCTCGCCAGGCATATCCCGACTGAAATTCTGCACCGCCGCAAGGTCGGCTTTCCCGTGCCTTATGAAAATTGGCTAAGGCATGATCTTAAAGATCAATTTATGGATATTCTGCTGGATTCGAAATCGCTTTCTCGCGGCTATTTCCGGAAATCCGCCGTCCAGGATCTCTTTGAGAGCAACTCCCGATCCAGCCCCTGCTCCAGCGAAATATTTTCCCTCGTGGTCCTGGAGCTTTGGCATCGCGCTTTCATCGATGGACTAGAAACGCCGCCGGACTTGGGCACTGCCGGTGAACTCAGTCCAGTCTCCGCTACGGCGGATTAACCATGGCTCTTGTCGCCCCTCTCACCGAATCGATTGCCCGGCGGGCCTCCGGCTGCCGAGATAAAGAAATGCGCGGTGTGCTGGCTGGCAGGACTGCACTTTCTTATCGCCCGGATATTGATGGACTCCGGGCGGTTGCCGTTCTGAGTGTGCTTGCATTTCACGTAGAACTCACTCGGTTTGCTGGCGGATTTGTTGGCGTCGATGTTTTCTTTGTAATCTCCGGTTATCTGATCAGCTCCATTGTTTTTTCCGAGATTGCCACCTCGCGTTTTTCGCTCCGCAATTTTTACGAGCGCCGCGTGCGGCGAATTGTTCCCGCGCTTTTTGCGATGCTGGCGGTCTTTATCGTTTTCGCCTATGTCTGCCTGCTTCCCAGCGAACTCGTCGACTTCGCCAAATCCTTACTGGCGGCCACGGCGTCGGCGTCTAACTTCTATTTCTGGCGACATTCCGGATACTTTGACGTGCCCATGTCCCATCCGCTGTTGCACACTTGGTCGCTCGCGGTGGAAGAGCAGTTCTATATCACGTTCCCGCTCTTTTTGGTGCTGGTTCGCAGATTTTTCCCGAAGCGTCTTCCCCTTTCCGTTGTGATTCTTTTTTTTGCTTCACTTTTGGCTAGCGCCATTGTCGTCTCTCGCGATCCGTCTACAGCCTTTTATATGCCCTACACGCGCGCGTGGGAGCTTCTCCTGGGAACCATCCTCTCTCTAGGAATATTTCCACGCCTGCAATCGCCATGGCTGCGAAATCTCGCAACCTTCGCCGGCCTTGCCATGATCGCCTTTTCTGTCCTCTTCTTTTCTTCGAGCACTCCGTTTCCCGGACTTAGCGCTCTGCTGCCTTGCGTTGGCTCCTCTCTTATCATCGGCGCGGGCGAAGAAGGTTCGTCTTTGGTGGGCGCCTTTCTATCGTGGCGTCCGTTAGTCTTTATCGGACTTATCTCCTATTCTTTGTACCTTTGGCACTGGCCCGTCATCGTATTGCAACACTTGGGCGTGCTCATTGGGGTCAGTGCTCTTACCTCGCACCACCATTGGCTATGGCTCACCGCACGGCGATTCGACATCGCGTTTGAGCTCGTACTGTCGTTTTTCCTCGCAATCCTGTCCTGGAAATTCGTGGAGCTCCCTTTTCGCAGCGGCCGCCTTCGCCTTAGCGGCAGCCCCCTTTTTGCTTTAACCGGCGCGGTCATCCTTCTGGTCGTGGCGGTTTCCGGCTGGACCGTGCTCGCCGGCGGTTTCACGGGACGCTTTCCCGTCGACGCCGTCCACGTCGCCTCCCGCCTCAGCGAAGGCGAGGAATATCAGGCCAGGCGTACCGGCACCTGTTTTATCGAACCCGATCTGCCCGACCTTCATTTCGAGAACTACAACTACTCTACTTGCCTCAGCCAGGATGTGGACAAAAAAAACTATCTCGTGCTGGGAGATAGCCACTCCGCGATGCTGTGGTCCGCTTTATCTTCCTTGCTTCCGAACGCCCATGTCATGCAGGCCAGCAGTAGTGCCTGCGCGCCGGTGCTCCAGCCTTCCGGCTCCCCCGATTGCAGAAAGATGATGACTTACATCTTTCAGACTTATTTGCCTGCGCATCCCGTTCAAGGGCTGCTGTTGATAGCTCGATGGTTGCCGAAGGACCTGGACCAACTCAACGCGACCATTGCTTGGGCTAAGCAGCATCAAGTTCCCGTTACTGTCTTCGGTCCCGTTCCTGAGTACGATGGTCCGTTGCCCAGGCTTTTGGCCTACTCCATCGCCTGGAACAAGCCCGGCCTTCCCGGCCAGCACCGCGTTCCCAATTCTCAAATTATGGACGCCCAGCTGCAGCGCTTGGCTGCGAACTCGTGGCACGTACCCTATATCTCGCTCTACCAAGCAATATGCAGCGACGAAGGTTGTGTCGAATACGCGGATGCCGCTCGGAGTATTCCGCTGATGATCGACAAAGACCATCTCAGCAAGTTTGGTGCGGCTTTTGTGGTGAGGCGCCTGATCGAAAACGGCGCATTGTAGCTGGATTGTTCTTGCAGCGGCTTGCCGCTGCTTGTTTCCATCACAACATTGAACTCAGGGTTTCCCAAAACTCAAGTTTGAGACTCTGAGCATGCTCGGCGCGCCGCAATTGCTCGCAACAAAAGCTAGCAGCAGTTTTGTATTTTGCTGAAACTAGATCGTATTAAAAATCGTAGTAGGTGCTCGGGGTCGCAATGAATATCTTCCGTCCGCTCTTTCGGCTGGCAATTCTGTCTTGTTTGAGCCGCAGTTTGTACTTGGCCCAGACCCGCGGTGAACCTCAGTCCGCGTCCCCAGGCGTTGTTTCTCAGGATCTGCCCAAAAACCACGATTGCCCCGCGCCACCGGAAGAAGGTCAAGTGATTGTGAGCGTTACCATCGACAGCAAAGGAAATGTCTCGCAAGCCAAAGCATTAAGCGGGCGCGACCAACTGATCGCTTCCACGCTGGCCTGCGCAAAAGCGTGGAAATACGATCCTCCCGCCTCGGCCCCGGTAACCAAAACCGTGAGCGTTTCCTACGACCGCCAGGATTGCCCCGGTGCAATATCGGATCGCGGCGATTTGCGTTGGTCCTGGGTTCTTCGTGATCAGGGCAACCAGGTGGTGGCCATCTTGGATGGTCAGGAACCTCCGGCCCCACCCTACCCCGTGGAGGAGCGCAAGGCTGGCAAAGCGGGAAGGATGGTGCTGCATGTGAATTTGAATGCCGAAGGCTATATTACAGAAATCCACGCCGTCCGCTCTTTATCGCCTGGCCTCGATCAGCTCGTCATCGAACGCTTGCGCCTGTTGAAATTTAAATTACGGCCGGATATCAATTCCAAGCTACCGATGGACCATCTGTATTTTGTGATCGCTTTTCACGCCACGTGTTTATCGCAGACTCTTTCAAATATTGAACCTGCGAGGTGAGCAAAATCTGCGCGTGATGCGCCTACCCAAAGATCCCGCGGACCTGCCGGCCCTCCGCGAGCGGCTTCGCAGCATGAAATACGTCCAGCTGCAGGAGTACGCGCGCGCGGCTCGCAGACTCTGTCGGCCCGAAGAACAGCGCATGCCCCCTCTGTCGCCCTACGAAATTCTACTGTACGAGGCTTACATGGAAATCCGCCGCCGTTATCCCAACGAGCCGCGCCGCGGTCAGGCGTTCGCCATGCGCCGCGGTCCGGCGGTTTGATCAGATGGGCGAATCCTAGGATCGACTGTCGATTGCCGCGACTATCGCTGATTCAGAGTTTATGAACCCTTTCGACAAACGCCGTCCCCATCGTATGAATGGCTGTTCCAATAAATAATGAAGAACGACCGCCACAGCAAGGGACAATCCCAGGGCCGCGAACAACATGAACCAGGTGTTGTGGATATGCGCTTTCGACCGCAAAAGTCCGATACAAAGCAGATGCACGAGATAAACGCCGTAGGACATTTTCCCGACAAACGCCAGCAGGGGTGTGCCCAGCACTTTCTTGAAATAACTTTCCCCGGTGACGAGAAATCCAAGAAAAAAGGCGAATACCACGGCGAACAGATTTAAAGCCAAGTCCCATCGCCAAAACACCGCCGGGGCGAAGCAGAGACTAAACAATAGAGTTGTCAGGATCCACGTCCCGCTCGCGGCGTTCCGCTCCACGGTTTTTCGCACGGAGCCGGACGGCAGACTAAGCGCCAGCAGGCATCCGAGCAAAATGGACACATACGGTCTGGTGTACCGGTTGAACGAGCAGGCAATCGCTAAGAGAAAACCAGTCGGAATTCGCCAGGCGGATCTGCGGCGAAGAGCTACAAAACAAACAAGCGGCCAGATCAGATAAAACTTTTCTTCGATGCCCAGCGACCAGCTTTGATAAAAGGGCAGGGAACCGCCCTGCGCCGCCCGGAAGAAAGGAATCTCTTGCAGATAGGTCAGATAAAAAGGTAACGCTTCTTTCAGCGGTAGATGCTTTTCCGGAAATAGATTCAATCCCAGGATCAGGAAGCAGTATGTGCCGAGCACAAAGTAGTACAGAGGAAATATCCGGAACGTGCGCCGAATGTAGAAGCCGGCAAGCGAGAGCGCGCCCTTATTCGCTTCTTCGGCCAGTGAGATCGAGGTAATCAAGTAACCGCTCAGCACGAAAAAAATAGTGACCCCCAAATATCCGATAGGCGGGCCAATTTCGACGGACCTGATATGAGCTATTAAAACAAGAAGAATAGCTAACGCGCGGATGCCGTCGAGCTCTGGACGATATTTTTTTTGTCGCACATCAGACAAGGAAATGTCTCCTGATCAAAATGCTTTGATTGTGCGGCTGCACAAACTTCGCCGAGGAAATATCGTCCTTTGGTGCAGGCAAGGATGGGTCGCGCTTGAAAGGCCAAACCGAAGTTGGCGGAGAATAATCTAGCCCACGCCAGTCTTTCTGGCCACCGCAATGTTTGACGCACTGGGTTTAGTCGCGTCAAACTCGCTGCACTAGACAGTGGAAGAACTTAGCTCGAACGTCTACCAATCCGCATATTTTGTGCCGTCGAGCGCCACGGCGGTAGAACTCGAGTGCACATCAAACACGTTGTCGCCGCCCCAGCTGGTCGCATCGGGGTCGTCCTGCACGGAGCGCAGACTCCATTCCGCCCGGCCGGTCATGGGATCCACGGGGATGCGTCGCAGAAAACGCACATTTTGCGTGCCGCTACCGCCGTAGGGCACACCTTTCACCAAAGTCTCGAGATCGGGAGGGTAGCCGTTGCTGCCGACTTTCGTAATGACCAGGTTGGAGTCCGCGGCGTCCTTGTACTTGTCGATCGCTTTGCGCATTTCACGCAGGTCTCTGCGCAGTTCGGTTTCCTTGGCGCGCATCATGGTAAAGCGCAGCACGGGAATTGCGGCGGTCGAGAGCACCAGCAAAATTGTGGACGCGATGATCAGTTCGAGCAAGGTGAACCCGGACTCCGTGTGTGGCCCCCTCTTGCGCCGGCGCGTTTCGCCCGCTGTGCCGCGCGTCGTTGAGAATAGTCTAGCTTTCATAGGCTTTAGATTTGGGCGGCGCGGGGTTCCGCCGTGCGCGGCGCAACCCGCTCCGGACAGCATAGCGCAGACCACGTTTCCTGATGCTAGGTTCCCACAAAGCTTGGATGCGGCCAAGCGACTCCGCGACAGTACGGGCCCAATCCATCATCACACGCTAAAGTGGAATGATTAGTTACTTGCGACCCATGGCGGACTACGCAAGAAGGCCGCGCATGTAGGCGAAGCTGCGGGTTACGCCGGGCATGGGGTCGTCTTCGTGGACCTCGTACTCTAGATCCACGTAGCCGGGATAGTTGATGGCGGTGAGCGCAGCGAAGATCTCGCGCACTGGCATCTTGCCGTCGCCTACGGCTACCTGGCTGTCGCGATTGTGAAAATCCGTTAGATCCTTCATGTGAACATTGAAGAGGCGGGGACCTGCGGCATGGATTGCGGCGACCACGTCGGTGCCTGCGCGCACCGTATGGCCAACATCGATGCAGCAGCCCATGCGCGGATCCATGTTGCCTACGTACTGCAACACGTCCAGCGGCGACTTCCACAAACTGTCTTCGGGTCCGTGATTGTGGATGGCGATGCGCATGTCATATTCTTTCGCGAACTTCTCGACACGCGGCAGCGTTTCCGGCGTGGGGTCGCCAGCCACGATCACGCGAAGCCCGGCTCTCTTGGCGTACTCGAACTTTGCGCGCATGTCCGCGTCTTCATCTTTGGCGAAAGAGATTACCCCCGCGGCGTGCAGCGCGATTCCGGCCGTCGCGTAATCCGCCAGAGCTTTGGATTCTTCCAGCGCGTCAAACGGCAGATGATCCAGCACATCTTTGGTGTTTAGATCCCGCAGCTGCAGCTGCTGGAGGAAGCCGATCATCTGCGCGCGCGGGAATTTGCGGAAGGTGTAGCTTGCCAGGCCTAGCCGTATCGGCGAGGCCGCATCGCT
>PMOV01000305.1:25134-28030 GCA_003161195.1 Acidobacteriota bacterium
CGCGGCTCCCATCCGCGTTCATACTCGCGGCCCCAGAGTTTCGCGGCTTCCGCATCTCCCACGATGTGCCCGTCGCGCTGATCCACGTGCAATTCGCGCTGCACTTCCCAGGCGATATTCGATAGTTGGAGCATGGTTACGGCGACGTTGCCCTCGTCGATGGGCGCGTTTAGTTTTGCGCCCGTTTTTATGCCGGCGATGAAGTTGGCAAAGTGCGCGTCGGTCATGGAGTCGGCGCCGACGAGGTCGGAAGAATAGGTGTTACCTCCGACGTGATATTGGTCGGTCTTCTTTCCGCTTCCGTCGTACACCTCGTAGCCATCGCGGTCGACGATTACCGTTCCCGTGGTTCCGGTAATTACGGTGCCGCGGTCACGGCCGTAGAGTTTCATTCCTGAGCAGCTATGTCCTTCCCACGCGATCATCTTGTCTTCGTAGGCGAAGTTCGTGGTGAGCGTGTCGTAGAATTGCCAGTCGTCTTTATAGGCGTAGCGTCCGCCGGCAGCGGTGACGTGCTTTGGATAACCGGCGTCGAGCGCCCAGCGGCACACGTCTACTTCGTGGGTGCCGTTGTTGAGGGCTTCGCCCGTGCCCCACACGCGGAACCAGTGCCAGTTGTACGGTTGTACGTTATCGGTGTAATTCTGGCGCGGCGCTGGGCCTTGCCACAAATCCCAATTCAGCGTCGGCGGAACTTGCGCTTCCTTGCCGACGCCAATGGACTTGCGCGTGTTAGCGTACCAGGCTTTTGCGAGATAGGCGCGGCCGATTAGGCCGCCATGAATCCTGGCGATGATGTCGATGGTGTGCGGGGAAGAGCGTTGTTGATTGCCCATCTGCACGAGCTTGCCGTACTTTTTTTGCGCGGCGATGAGCAGTTCGCCTTCCGCAGGATTGTGGCTGCAGGGCTTCTCGACGTAGACGTGTTTGCCAGCTTGTAGACCGGCGATGGCCATGGGCGTGTGCCAATGGTCCGGCGCAGCGATGCTGATGGCGTCGATGTCTGCGCGCTCGAGCAACTTGCGAAAGTCCTTCTGCAGTTCGGGTGTGTATCCGAGTTGGCGTTGCGCGGTGTCCGCAAACTTACGCAGAATGTTGCTTTCGACGTCGCAGACATAGGCCACGCGCGCTTGTGGGGCGTTGGATTTCAGGCCCGCCAAATGCGCGTAGCCGCGACTGTTCAGGCCGATGACCGCGAAGTTTATGCGCTGGTTCGCGCCGGCGATGCGCGCGTAGCTTTTGGCTGTCGCCACCAGTGCCGCGCCAGCCGTTCCCACCGCGAGGTTCCTCAGCAATCTTCTTCGCGTCATCATGCCGCACATCTCCAGGTCAACGTTTGTCTGCAGCGCCAAACTCGGCAGCGCCCGCAATTCAACCGCACGTCAGCAGTGCGTCCCCGCGCTTGCCAGTGCTTTACGCAATCCTTCCATACTAACGCGTGTGGACGCTTCTGGGGTTCCGGCGCCGCGCCAATGGGTTTCGAGGCTTACGGCGTAATGGTAGCCGTCGCGGAGGAAGGCGCGGAACTGGCCGACCCAATCGACCGTTCCGCCACCTACGGGCTGCCAGTCGTATTTGCCCTCGGCGTTGCGCGTCACGTCTTTGGCGTGGCAGTGGCCGATGCGTTTCTTGGGCAGGAGTTCGTAGCCGGTGGGAAAGGGGGTGCTGCCGAGCGCGGCGGCGTTTCCTGGGTCCCAATTCAGCATGAAGTTTTCATTTGGTATCGCTTGTAGAACAGCGGCGGCTTCTTCGCCTGTGGCGGTGTTGCAGGACATTTCGTTTTCGAGGAGCAAGATGATCTTGTCGTTGGTGCAGCGTTCGGCGGCTTTGCGGAGTTTAGCGTTGATGGCGTCGCGATAAGGACGCGGATTGGCCAGGCGCCAATAATCGAAGCAGCGGATGCGATCAGTGGAGAAGCATTTGGCTAGCGCGATACAGCGTTCGAGCAACTGTTCCTGTGCGTTGGGATCGACGTCGGCGTGGAACTGGTCGCGTGGGGTGCTTTCCGGCGAAAGCGGAGCGCCTGGCCAATCGGTCTTGAAGAGCGGGCTGGCGATGTCGGTTACGCGCAGGTTGTGTTGCTGGAGGATTTTCTGGGCGTCGGCGATTTCCTTCGGTGTGAGGTCGGTGATGTTCTTGTTCCACATGGAGCGGAGCTCGATCCATTGGAGGGCGAAATCCTGCGCCACGATTTTGCAGGCTAGCTCGAAGTCTTGGGCAATTTCGTCGTTGATTACGGCGAGGCGGAATGGGCAGGGGGCGGTATCGGGAACTGCGGTGCCCATGGTGGCCAGCGGAGAAATAATTGTTGCGAGACTTGCCCCGCTGAGGATGGTCAGGGCGTCTCGACGCGTAAGTTTCATTGTGGATCGTCCCTTATTCTCTTGGCTCAAGCTTTGTCGATACTAGCACTTGGACTCGGCGTTGTTGCGGAGAGTTACGAGCGAGTAAGGCTGCCGACTTCTGGGAAAAGAGCGTGTGTGGTGAGATCTGGGTCACTCGAGGCAAAAAAGCTCACAGGCTGAAGCCTGTGCTACCAAAGGCGGTGCGAAATATTTTTTGGGGACCTCGGAAACGGCAGGCCCAGAAATGATGATTTTTGAGGAGGACGAGGTTACGAGTGTTGATAAGTGGGGAGTTACGTTTGGGGAATAGTGGAAATAGGGGATTGGCCAAGCGCACTTCTCTACGGGTGCGATTATAGCAGGCGGGGAGGATTTGTCAAGAATTATTTTAGGTACTAGGACGATTTTCTTTTTAAAATGTTGATTCCTCATGGCTTACGGTTAACGAACAGGAAGAGACTTTCCCTGCCAAGTCTCCCCTGGGTGCGCGCGGCATGGTGCGTTGGCACGTTGCTGTATTTGGAATAGGGCGTCAAAGCAACAGCGAACAA
>PMOV01000205.1 GCA_003161195.1 Acidobacteriota bacterium
GGGCGGCGCGAATCGCTGCGCGAGTCATTGTGCGAGCCATGACGCGGCCCGCCGTGTGAGCCGTGGCCATTCTGCGAACCCTGATGGGAACGTCCGCGCGAACCTGCCGGCGAAGCCTGGCGCGAGCTGTGTGAGCCAGCGTAGGAATTGCCGCGCGAATCGTCTTGCGATTCGCCGCGGTTCACGAAAGCGGCTGCGGCGATGCGCGGTTCGCTACGGTGCACATCCGGACGCACGAAGGGCGGACGCGCGCCGCCATTCGCCCCGTTCGGAGAAGTTGCGGCGTGCGAGGTTGGGTTGCTCATGTTGTGCGGAGCGGCCGTGCCGTCATTGGCGAGCAGGCGCTCGATCTTGATGCCGAGTTGACGTTCCATGTGAAAGATCTCGGAGCGTTGTTCGCGCGAGAACATCGTGGAGGCGACGCCCTTCAGGCCGTTGCGGCCGGTACGGCCGACGCGGTGTATGAAGTTTTCCGCGACTTCGGGCAAGTCGTAGTTGATGACGTGCGCCACGTCTTGCACGTGAATGCCGCGCGAGGCCACGTCCGTGGCGATGAGGACTTTGATGCGCCCTTGCTGGAACGCCGCGAGCGCGGACATGCGCTGCGATTGCGAGCGGTCGCCGTGAATCATGGATGCGGCGAAACCGTCGCGATTCAGGCTCTTGCAGATACGCTCGGTGCCGCGCTTGGTGCGCGCAAAGACCAGCACGCGGCCGGTTTCCTTGGAGAGGAGGCGCTGCAGCAGCTCCTGTTTGCGGTCGGTGGCCACTTCAAAGGCCTGCATGCGCACGTTTTCGCTGGGCTTGAGCGTGGAGCCGAAGGCCAGGCGAACCGGTGTGCGGAGATAGTCTTTAACGAGGTGCGCGACGCTGGCTTCCATGGTGGCGGAGAAGCACATGGTCTGGCGCTCCTTGGGAAGAATGGAGGCGATGCGCTTCAGCGCGGGAAGAAAACCCATGTCCAGCATGCGGTCGGCTTCATCGAGCACGAGGATGCTGAGGCTGCGGAAATTGACGAGTTTGCGCTCGAGGAAATCCTCGAGACGGCCGGGGGTGGCGACGATCAGGCGTGCGCCCTTGCGGATGGCTTGCAATTGCGCGCCTTCCGCCAGGCCGCCAACGACGGCNNGATTTACCGCGCAGCGCGTTGTATTGATCGACCACCTGCACGGCGAGTTCGCGCGTGGGGACGAGCACCAGGGCTCCGACGCCAGGCGCGGTCTGCTGCAGGAGTTTTTCCATGACCGGGATGAGGAAGGCCAGGGTCTTGCCCGTGCCGGTCTGCGCGGTGGCCAGAACATCTTTGCCTTCGAGCGCGACGGGAATGGCGGAGGCCTGCACGGGCGTGGGGGTAACGAACTTCATGGCCGCCAGGCGTTCCTTCATATACGGGGAAATAATGGAATCTGCGAAACTAAGCATTGCACAACTTTCTTGCTGGCTGGTGCCGGCGCACACACGGAGTTCCGAGGGCGCACGGCACGGAGTGCCAGGCTCATTTGAGATTACGCGTATGACGTACGGAGAAAACTGCAGGCGGGGATTCTCAGATTACTGCAGGTGTTACACCAGAGGGACCGCACAACACAACCGAAGTGATAAGCGCAAAAACAGGATAGCACAGGTGGTGCAGAAATGCACGGGGAATTCCAAGGATGCGCAAATGGTAACGGAGCTGGTGCAAGCCCAGGAGAAAAAACGTCAAAGGGAGCGTGTTGCAGGAAGGGGGGCGCCCCTGGGGGCCTGCGTAAGTGTTCATTCTGCGGGAGTTAAAGTCCTTATTTTCGTAAGTGTTGATTCTAATAGGGTTAGCTGCTGGCTTGAGTTATTGGTTGGTTATTGTTGCAGGACGGTGGTTTTGGGCGGTGGCGAGGGCTGGAACGGATGGGATTGGAGTTTCCAGTTGCGCGAGCAGCTCGGAGAAGACGGCGTTGGTCCAGCCGAAGCCGATTTCGTTTTGGCTGTAGCCTACGCGGATGCGCGTGGCGCTGCTGCGCGTGACCACGTTGTATTTTTCGCGGATGGTGTGATCCTTCTCGTAATTTTGCGCGACCATGGTCAGGAAATTTTCGGCGATACGGTCGGCTTCGGTGTGGTAGGCGTATCGCCGCAGGCCTTCGATGGCCAGGAGTTGAATGGGGGCCCAGCCGTAGGGAAAGTCCCATTGCGCTTCGGATTCGCGGGTGCTCATGGCCAGGCCGCCGGGACGCTCGAAGCGCTCGAGATTTTTGACGATAGCGGCGGCCTGATCCGGAGAAGCGGCACCGACCCAAAGCGGGTAGAAGGTTGAGGCAAATTCGTAATCAGATAGCTGGTTGGTTACGGCGTTGTAATCAAAGTACAGGCCTTTCTGATCGTCCCACAAATATTTGTTCATCAACCGCAGTCGGTGCGCGGCCTTTTCTTTCCAGGTGTGCGCGCGGTCGGGCTTGCCGAGCAGGGTGCTGATTTCGGCGAGGTCGAGCTCCGTTTTGTAAAGCAGGGCATTGAGGCACACCGGAGCAAAGTGATGGGTTTTCCCGCTGAAAGCGCCGAAGCGGAAAGAGACGTCGAAGCCGGACTCGCGCATGCTGCGGTCGCCTTTGTAAAAGTCGGCGGAGAGCGCCAGTTGGTGGACTTCTTCGGTCTCCGTTGGATGATCGGAACTCGCGGTTTCGTGCTTTCCGAAGAAGGGGAAGACGGGGCCGACGATGGGCGCGTCCGGCGGATGGCCGTTGATGCGGATGAGATTGTCGGCGTCCGGGCCACCGTGCATGAGGAAGAAGTGGGCGATGCCGCGGTAGTAGTTGTTGGGATTGCCGAGGATTTCGGGGACCGGGCCGTCGCCGTGGTCGAAGTAACGGGAGAGTTGGGTATCGCCCGCCAGGTGTGGGGCGTTGGTCCACTGGTCGTAGTCGCGGACGGCATAGGCATAGCCGCGTTCGAGCCAAGCGAGGTCTGGCCCGCCGGAGGAACGGTCGGCGGCGAAGAGCGCCAGAACCATGGAGGTGAGGAAGGGCGGTTGCGAGCGGGTAAGGTAATAGGTGCGATTGGCATTGAGGATGCCGCCATAGTGGTCGAGTTCGTAGAAGAAATTTTCGACCATGCCTTTGGCCAGGGCGACACGCTGGTCCCGCAGCAGACCGAGGATGATGAAGAAGGTGTCCCAGCCATACATTTCGTTGAATTGCCCGCCCGGGACGACGTAGGGGTGTTCGAGATAGAGCAAGCCTTCCTGCTGAATTTTGTTGAGATCGACTTCGCCGGGGATGGTGATGAGTTCCGGCAGGCGGCGAACATCGATGCGATAGCGTTTCTGCAGGTCCCGAATGGCCGGCGGCTCGGGGATGCCGGCGGGTAGATACAGGATGGGCTCGTCGTCGGTCTTGACGTCGCCGTAGGTCTCCCAGCGAGTGAGGGTGCGCGTCAGGTAGTCCCAGCTCTGCGTGATGAACTGACGGGTGGGGCGAAAATACGTTGGCGTGACATGCATGAATTAAGCTGGAACTCTCCCGACAGTGAGACGCCGGCAAAACGAATAATGATGCACGCAATCCGCGTGTTGCGCAGCAGGAGTAAACATCGTCCAGAGTGGGCGGGCGGTTCCTGACAGGGATTATCCGCGCACGAATTATACGCGGCCGAGCAAGACCAGAATGAGCAGGATCAGCACTACGAGGCCAAGGCCGCCGCTGGGGTAATAGCCCCAACTACGGCTGTGACCCCAACTGGGGAAAGCGCCGATGGCCATTAGGAGCAATACGACCAAGAGGATGGTAATCACGCGAGTGCCTCCAAGAAAGCGGAAGTTGACGAGGCGATTGGAACAAATCACGATGTGCGAAAGAATCGGGCAAAGGCGGTAGGCGCAGTTGCGGAGGGGTGTAGAGTTGCGTGGAGGGTAGAGAGGGATAAAATACATGGATGATGGTATTCGCCGGGCAGGCTAGTACCAGCTAAGGTGACGGCATAGGGGGATTAATGAATTTACGCATCCTAGTGGCCGACGACCACGACATCATGCGCCGGGGACTCAAATCCCTGCTGACGGCGAAAGCGGGTTGGGACGTTTGCGGGGAAGCGAAGACGGGGCGGGAAGCCGTGTCGATGGCGGAAGAGATGAAGCCCGATGTAGTGGTGCTAGACGTCAGCATGCCGGATTTGAACGGCCTGGAGGCGGCGCGCCGGATCCGCAAGGCGCTGCCGAAGACCGAGATAGTAATTCTCACGCTGCACTTTTCGGATCAACTGGTGCACGACATCGTGGAAACCGGGGCGCGAGCGTACATCATGAAGTCCGATGCGGACCGCGACCTGGTGGCAGCGGTGGATGCCGTCTCGAACCGGCGTTCCTTCTTTACGCCGCGTGCGGCGGAGATGCTGCTGAACGGGTTCCGCAAGCAGAGCACGCCGAACGCGGCGCCGACGGAGTATCGCAGCCGGCTGACATCGCGCGAACGCGAGATCACGCAGCTGCTGGCAGAGGGCAAGAGCAGCAAGGAAGTGGCGGTGGCGCTGAATATCAGCGTGAAGACGGCGGAGACGCACCGCGCGAATATCATGCGCAAGCTGGAGCTGCATTCGGTGAGCGAATTGGTGCGTTATGCGGTGAAGAATCAGATCATCGAAGCGTAGTGAAGTAGCTGGGCAAATGCTCGGTGCGGAGATGGTGGCAGTGAAGTCCAGATAGCGGGCCCGGAAAGAGCGTAGATGGCAGTAAGGCTACGGCATGATCGGGAGATTGTGAAGCGGACGGCACTAGCGACGCCTCGTCCCCAGGTGAGGCTAGAGGAAGCGCAGGCGGAGAATGCCTAGAGTAATGATCGTGGACGACCACGCGTTTATCCGCCGCGGCGTACAAGGAATTTTAAAGGACTACCCGCAGTGGGAATTGTGCGGCGAGGCGGAGAACGGCAACGATGCGGTGCGATTGGCACGCGAGCTACAGCCCGACGCCATCGTGATGGACGTTTCCATGCCCGGGTTGAATGGCGTGGAAGCGACGCGGGCGATCCGCAAAGAGAACCACGGGGTCAAAATTGTGTTGTTGACGCTGCACGAGTCGCAGGAACTGGTGCGCAGCGCGTTTCGCGCGGGGGTGGACGGCTATTTGCTGAAGACCGACGCGGAGCAGGACTTAATGCATGCGCTGGAGGCGGTGTTTGGTGCGGGCAAGTTCGTGAGCCCACGCATTGACGCGGCGGTGGCGAAAGAGATTATAGTGAACGGCGGTACGAACGGGAAGCGGTAGGCCCGCTCGCCAAGCGCCTCCGAATTTGGCGGAGGGCGCCGACTCGCGGCACGGGAGGGAATTATATGAACGACCAAGGCAAACTGGTGGTTACGTTTCTTACGGGATTAGCGATTGGCGCAGGCTTGGCGCTGCTGTTTGCTCCGCAGTCCGGCGAAGATACGCGCGGATGGATCAGCGACACGGTGGAAGACGAAGCCTACAAGTTACGGCGCAAGGCCAAACGCTCGTTGGATGAAGTGCAGGACGCGCTGGAGCGCGGCGAGCAAAAAGTGGCTAAAGTTCTGAAAACCGGCAAGACGGCCCTGGATACGTTGGCGGCGAAGCTGGAGTAGTGCCTGACGGCCCCACTGACGGCAGTTGCACTCAGCACTGATTTTAGCACCCGAACGGCGCGGCCGCGGCTGGTTGTGTGCATACCGCGCGACGGTTTTATTGTGTGAAAGCGACCTAAAAATCCGGAGGATGCGATGGCGGAGAATCGTGGCAAAGCAGACGGGAAAGGCGGCGTTACCCGCGAAGGGTTGATCGCCGCGTTGAATGAAGATCTGGCGCGGGAGTTTCAGGCGATCATCGCATATGTGGTGTATTCGCAGACGCTGAAAGGCGCCGAGTATATGAACATCGCGGGGGAGCTCGAGAAACACGCCGGGGAAGAGTTGCAGCACGCCATCAAGATCGCCAACCAAATCGACTATCTCGGCGGGGAACCGACGGTGACGCCAAAGGCCGTGAAACAGACGGACGAGAATAAAGAGATGCTGAAGGCGGACCTGAATAACGAGAATGAAACGGTGCGCAACTACCGGGCCCGCGTCCGGCAGTGTGATGAACTGGGGGAGTTTGCCATGGCGGAGGTGATCCGCGAGATTCTGGTGCAGGAGCAGGACCATCAGATCGCGCTGGCGACCGCGTTGGGCATTGATGTGCCGAATACGAGCGAGGACCAGGCGGGGAAGAAGTAGGCGCCATCGGCAGGTTGAGATGTAAAAAGAGCCCCTCGCGCTGCGGCGCGAGGGGCTCTTTTTGTCGAGTACGGTGAAGCTACGCCTGCGCTTGAGCAGCTACCGGCGCGTCCTTCGAGAGCGTCAGAAGCTGATTGCGCATGCGCACGCGAGCGCGGAAGATGCGGGATTTTACGGTCTCGATGGTGATACCCATGGCGCCAGCCAATTCACGGTTAGTCCAGCCCTCGGCTTTGTGCAGGATGAAAGTGTCGCGCAGCGAAGGGTGCATGCCGTTGAAGGCTTTGTTGGTGAGTTCCTTGGCGATATAGGCGCGTTCGGGATTGGGGCGCAGGTCTTCCACCTCCGGGATATGCGGCTCGTCGCTGTCCGGGCGGACGATTTCCACGCTGCGATTGGCGCGGTCAGACTGCGTCTTGCGCAGCTTCATGAGGGCTTCGTTAATGGCGATACGCACCAGCCAGGTGGAGAAGCGGGAGTTGCCGGCAAACTGGCGAATATTGTTGAAGGCCTTGCACAGTACGTTTTGCACGTTGTCTTCCGCGTCTTCGTGATTCTTCAGCATGCGCAAGGATATTCCGTAGATCTGCTGAGAGTGCCGGCGCACCAGCTCGGAGAAGGCATCAGAGTTGCCGGAGCAAGCGCGAGCGATGAGGGCCGTTTCATCGTTGTGCGGATAGGTTCGTTCCATGGTTGGTGCGTCTCCTCAAAAAAGTTAGGGTCCCGGGCAGGTGGCACCCGATGGTGCAGGCTCGCTTGCAAGCACGAATTCGGGCCGGATTCGCGACGGCGAGCAGGTTCTCTACACAGAGAACGTGGGTACAGGTATACGGTGCGCCGCGCAAACGGACAATACACGGGAGTGTGTAGGCGGATGGTTGCGGAATTTGTAGGCGCGAGTGGTGGGGTGACCGATAGATTATTGCGCGGCGATTTGCGGATGCTGCGATGGGCACGTAATTAACCGGAAAGAATTACGCGAGCGGCAGCGAAATTGCGCGCTGCCAACGCGAAGTTTTGAGCTAAGTGCAATAGATACAATGGCTCAGCGATGGCGATGAACATGCTTTATGAACTGCTCAGGAACGGCGGGCGATCGTGGAGGTGCAGCAGCATGAGATACGGAAATCTGCTCTTCAAGATTGGCACAGTGGTGACGATGCTCGCGATGGTGGCGTTGGCGCTGTACTCGTCGGACGCATTAGCCGTCTGCACGCGCTATTTTTGCACCGGCGCGGTTGGCGTATTCGCGGTGGCTTCCACGGTGGGATTGGCGACGCGCCTGCGCGCCTAAGTGCCTTGGCTGTCGCGTGTCCGTTGCGCCCCCGCATCGGTATTTGTCTGTATTGTCCGGCTATTTCCCCCGTGAATAATTTGACTGCTAAGCATTGGCACGTAAAAGCGCCCGGATCGCTTGCCGCTTGCGGCCGATCCGGGCGCGTGCAACATAGGCGGCGCGATCAGTGCAGCGGCGCGAAGGGCCTACGTGTACAATGAAGCGGCTTCTTTTATCGTGCTCTTGAAACTCACCTAACGTGGCCGCGAACTCCGAATCTGCCGAGGGAACCCTGCAAAATGCCTGGGGCAAACGCCTGCAGGCGCTGAAGAATATCCCGCCGATATTGCACATTATCTGGGAATCCGGCCGCGCCGTGGCGAGCGCGGAGCTGGGGCTGCGCGCCGTGGTGGCGGTGATCCCGCTGGCGCTGCTGGCGGTGACGCGACTGATTATCGACGCCGTGGTGTCGCACGTGTCGCATGGGAACGCGCTGCGCTCCGATTTCTGGTGGCTGGTGGGGGCGGAGTTTGCCCTGGCGGCCGTTTCCACGCTGCTGAACCGCGTGGTGGATTTCTGCGACACCCTGCTGGCCGACAAATTCGTCAGGCATATCAGTATCCGGATCATGGAGCATGCTTCGCGGTTGGATCTTTTTAATTACGAGGATCCCAGTTTTCAGGACAAGCTCGAACGGGCGCGTGTGCAGGCCACGGACCGGCTCGGGATGATGCGGCAACTCGGGACGCTGGTGCAGCAAGTCATCACGACCGCCACGCTCGCCGCGAGCATCCTGTTTTTCTCGCCGTGGCTGCTGCTGGTGCTGGTGGTGTGCGTGGTGCCGGCGTTTCTGGGGGAGAGCCACTTCGCTTTCCTGGGATATGCGCTGGCGTTCCGGCAAACGCCGGTAAAGCGCCAGATCGACTACCTGCGATTTTTGGGCGCGAGCAAGGATAGCGCCAAGGAGCTAAAGCTTTTTGGTTTGAACAAATATTTGACGGATCGATTTACGGAACTTTCTGACGAGGTGTATCACGACAGCGTGGGGCTGGCGAAGCGCCGTCTGGGGGCCACGGCGGCGCTGTCGCTGGTGACCACGGTAGGGTATTACGGCGCGTACGTTTACGTCATTTTTGAGACCGTGGCCGGGAAGTTCACCGTGGGAACGCTGACGTTTCTGACGGGGGCGATTGCCGGGGCTAGTTCCAACCTGCAGATGGTTTTTTCCACGTTTTCCAGTATCGCGGATCAGAGCCTCTTTCTAACGGATTTGCTGGAATTTTTTGCGCTGCGGCCGAAGGTGGTGTCGAAACCCAACGCTCTGCAGGCGCCGCGGCCGATTGCGCGGGGCATCGAGTTTGCCGACGTAAGTTTTGCCTATCCGGGAAGTTCGCGCCTGGTGCTGAAGAATTTGAATCTGCGCGTGGCTCCCGGGGAGCGCATTGCGCTGATTGGCGAAAACGGCGAAGGCAAGACGACCATCGTCAAACTAATTACGCGACTCTACGACCCGACGGCGGGCGCGGTGTTGCTGGATGGCATCGATTTGCGGGAGTACGACCTGGAGGATTACTCGAGCCAGATTGCTGTGATTTTCCAGGACTTCATGCGCTACGACATGACCGCGTGGGAAAATATCGCCATGGGGCAGATTTCCGAGCGAAAGAATATGGCGCGGATTGAGGCGGCGGCACGGAAGAGTTTGGCGGAATCCGTGGTGGCTAAACTGCCCGGCGGGTACGACCAGATGCTTGGGCGGCGCTTCGATGCTGGCGTGGATTTGAGCGGCGGGGAATGGCAGCGCGTGGCGCTGGCACG
>PMOV01000320.1 GCA_003161195.1 Acidobacteriota bacterium
GGTTCGCCGGACCAGAGCACGGACTCCCCGTGTTCGTACGGCACTTTCTCCGTCAACGGGGCGCGCGGCCGCTCCAACAATATCCTGCTCGACGGCACGGACATGAACGACGGCTATCGCAACGACCCGGCGATCAACGAAGCTGGCGTCTTCGGAACGCCGGCCACGATTCTGCCACTCGAAGCCATCGCCGAGTTGCGCGTGCTTTCCAACTTTGAAGCCGAATATGGACGGAGCGCCGGCGGCGTGATCAACATCGTCACCAAGAGCGGCACCAACCAGTGGCACGGGGCCGCTTTCGACTATTTCCGCAACACCGTGCTCAACGCGCGCAATTTTTTCAATAATGTAGGCAGCCCGCAGGACCCCTTTCACGACAACCAGTATGGCGCGGCCCTCGGCGGAGCCATCGTCCCGAACAAAACATTTTTTTACATCGACTATGAAGGCGTGCGCGAGGCCGGATCCGAAGCCAGCTTGGCCTGCGTGCCGACGGCTACGGATATCGCGCTTGCCACACCGGCCGGGGGTGTAAATCCTGTCATCGCCTCGCTCATCGCCGCAGGGAAAGCATGGCCCACGCCGAATTTGCCCGGCTCGTGCATCGGCGGCGGCGGCCAGACGCTCGTCTCGAACAACGCCTCGCTGGCGACGCCTTTTTCCAATCGCGTGGATAGCGCGATCGTTAAAATCGATCAACAATTGAACGCCAACAACCTGCTCACCGGCCGCTACTACATCGGCGACAGCCTGCAACTTTTCCCCTTGGCGTTGACGGGTGGCGGATTGTTGCCGAACTACGACACCGAGACGCCGACGCGCGTGCAACTGGTCTCTATCTCTTACGTCAGCACACTTTCGCCCAGCGTAGTCAACGAGGTGCGGCTCGGCTGGAACCGCTTTGCGGAGGGATTTTTCCCGCAGGACCGCAGCTTTAATCCCATGAGCATTGGGCTCGACGACGTGCCGGATACGGGCAGCGGCACTTTGTCTCCCTACAACTACGGCCTTCCTACGATCACCGTCGGTCCCTTTGCTCAATTGGGTGCCGACAAAGGCGATCCGCGGCAGCGTGTGGATACCAACTGGCACTACATCGATAACATTTCGTGGAAGCGCGGCAAACACGACATCAAGTTTGGCTACGAATTCCGGCGCACGTCGGTTTCGCAGATTTTCAACCGCACGGCTCGAGGGACTTTGGATTTCACGGACGATACGGGCAGCCTGACTCCTGGGCTTACGTCGCTGGGAAACTTTCTCGCCGGAACCCCCACCGACGGATCGCAAATCGAGGGCAACACCAACCGCAATACCTTCGAAGATTCGCACGCCGGCTACGTGCAGGACAGCTTTCACGCCACGCGCAAGTTCACCATCAACCTCGGCTTGCGTTACGACTATTTCGGCATCATACAATCGAAGCAGGGCGATTTCACGAACATCGACCCCACCACCGCCGCGTTCAGCGTTGTGGGCCCGGGGCGGCTCTATCAGCCGGACTACAAAAATTGGGCGCCTCGCGTGAGCGTGGCATGGGACGTCTTCGGCTCTGGCAAAACGGTACTCCGCGCCGGTTACGGCATCTTTTACGATGCTTTCTCGCAGGACTTGTTTGAAGGCCACCTGCCCTTCAACAGCGAATTCGATCCGGGTCCTGCGTATAACGGCTACGGCCCCGATCCAATCTCGTTCGCCGGCGCCTTCACCGGAACCCCGCTGGCGGCAGGCAGTCCGGTGTTCGGCTCTCCCGAGCCAATGGGGGATGCCTTCGGCGTGCAGCAGAACATCCGCACACCGTATATGCAAAATTTCAATTTGAATTTGCAGCAACAGCTCGGACGCAAGGTGGTGCTGGAGGTCGGCTACGTCGGCTCCAATGGCCACAAGCTGCTGCGCTTTCGCGACATCAATCAGCCCACGCAAGCACAGATCACCGCCGCGGATTTGGGCTGCGACTGCATCAACGATGGCGATTTGCGTTTCTTCAACAACTCGTCTTTTTTCTACATCAACTACGAAGAAGGCTCGGCGAACTCCAATTACAATGCCTTGCAGACCAGCTTGCGCGTCAACGACTGGCATGGGTTGACGTCCACGCTGAACTTTTCCTGGTCGCACTCCATCGACGACGCCAGCGACGGAGAAGACTTTGTGCCGAACGCCTCACAGCCTAACAACAGTCAGGCGCCCATCGGCGACAATCGTGGCAACTCCAACTTTGACATTCGCAATCGCCTGACCTGGAACTTCATCTACGCGTTCCCGAATCTCAAGGGCCATTTCGCGAAATTGACGGATGGCTGGGGAGTCAACGGCATTGTCACCGCGCAGTCTGGGCAGCCCTTTCAACTGAACTACAACTTCGAGGATGACTACGACGGCAGCGCGGAGTTTTTCGGGCGCCCGGACGTCATCGCGCCCATTCACTATAACTATTCCGACCCCAACAATTTTCTCAGCTTGACGTCCTTCGCAGTGCCCTGCACGCCGGACCCAACCGTCGTTTTCACTGGAGCGACAAACTGTATCCCGGGAACGCGGCATTTTGGCAACGAGGGCCGGGATTCCTTGGTCGGGCCCAACTTCCGCCAATTCGATTTTTCGATCTTCAAAAACACCGCGATCACCGAGCGTTTGAAGCTGGAATTGCGGTTTGAAGCCTACAACCTCTTCAATCATCCAAATTTCTCGAGCCCTTTCCTGCCCGCGTTTATCGCAGACGCCGGACAGCAGGGCATCAGCACCGGCCCCTTGGATCCGCATTCCTGCGGCGTCGCCGCCGGCGTGAGTTGCGGCAACTATGCCCTGAAGACCACCGGCGACGTGGGCATCGGCTATCCCGTGCTGGGCAGCGGCGGTCCGCGCAGCCTGCAGATCGCGGCCAAGTTCACGTTCTAAAGCCCTCGCACGGCAAAGCACACTTCGAAGGCCCGGCGTCACTCGCCGGGCCTTTTCCATTCTTCAGGCGCGCATTTTACGGTTTCCTAAAGCCGGCCAGGCCCCCACGGGGCAGCCTTCGGAGCAGCGGTGTTAGCCGCAATTTCTGCTAAAGTGCTGCCCACAGACAGCAACGCCTTTGGGGCGTAGCGGTTACACCCGCCCAGCCCTCCCCTTAGGTAAGTTTTTCCAGGGTGCGTACGTACTACTGTATGGAAACGCTGAGACCAGGCCGGATGAGTCCTTCGGGAACAATTGAACCGACCGAGGTGGTCGCCAAGGCTCGGGCGGGGGACGCCGAGGCCTGGGGTCAGCTTTATCACGATTACGCGCCGGCGATTTTCCGGTTCTGCCGGAGGGCTTTGCCGTCGCGTGAGGATGCGGAAGACGCCACCATGGAAGTATTCATGAAGCTGCGCGGCAAGCTGGTGCAATACGACGAGAGCCGCTCGTTTTCGGCCTGGCTCTACAAAATTGCCGCCAACCACTGCTGGGATACGCTGCGCCGGCGCAAGGTGCGCCAGGATAAAGAAACCGGCGACTTGGACACCGTGCCGCTCGAACATCCCGACGCCAGCCAACTGGAAAAACTCATCGAACAGCGCACCAGCGAGGAAGTACGCAAAGCGCTTGCCAAAGTAGGCGCCCGCGCGCGCATGGCCCTGGTGATGCGCTATTACTCGGATATGAGCTACGACGAAATCGCCGATGAACTGGGGGTGCGCCGCGCCTTTGTGGGCGTGGTGCTCCTCCGGGCGCGGCATGAGCTGCGGCAGGCGCTGGAATCGCGCGCCGCCCTGGCGACGGGAGGGGCGCAGTGAGCGAGGCCAACGACACCAGAACTTTGCAGAGCAGCGAGCATCTTGACGAGATCACCTGCCTGATGTACATCGAGCGGCAACTCGAGCGCGTGCGCGCGGCGGAAGTCTCCGCCCACACGCAGGAGTGCACGCAATGCCGTACGCTCCTGCGCGCACTGGAGCGCGAATCGCGGCTCTTGACCCGTGCCCTGTTCGAGGAGGACGAGCCGTTGCCCGCGCGGCTCGCGGAGTTTCAGGAACGTGCGCGGCGCTCCATGCAGTGGATTTGGGGCGTGGTGGTGGGGCTAGCGGCAACCGGCGTGTATGCGTTGTACTCCACCTACGTGGTGCCCGGGCAAACGGAACTGGAAAAGGCCGGCTTTGGCGGCACCAATCTCCTGGGGCTGCTCATTTTTCAAGGCGCGTTTTGGAAAGGATGGCAATCCGTGGTGACACTTCTCGAGGTGCTGGCGCTGCTGACCATGGCGGGCTTCGCCATGATGATCTTCCGGCGGCGCAGCCGGCGCGGCTACGTGCTGGCCATGCTGGTGGCCACGCTGCTCGGTGGCGTGCTGCTGCCGGGCACCGCGGGGGCCACGGAATTTCGCAAGGGCGAAGCCAGCGAACGCGTGGCTTCCGATGAGGTGATCCATGGCGACTTGTTCATCACCGGGTCGCGCGTGCAAATGGATGGCACGGTGGAAGGCGACGTCTTTGTCTTCGCCCAATCCGCGGACATCAACGGCCACGTAAAGGGCGATGTGATTGCCTTTGTGCAGAGCACGCGCATCTCCGGGACGGTGGACGGCAATGTACGCGGCTTCACCGATTCGCTGTTCATTTCCGGCAGCGTGGCGCGCAATGTTTTGGCGTTTGCAGGGACCATCAATCTGGACTCCAGTTCCAAGATTGGCGGCTCGGTCACGGCGTTTACCAACAGCCCGGCGCTCGATGGCGAGATCGGCAAGGACGTCTTGATGTTTGCGAAGGATATTTCGCTCGACGGCAAAGTGCATGGTTCGATCCGCGCCAAAGCCGGCGACTTGCACATCGGGCCGAAGGCCGAAGTCGATGGCCATATCAACTTTGAAGGCGACAAAGACCCGTCGGTGCCTTCGCAAGCCAAGCTGGCGTATCCCGTGGAGTTCAAACGGTGGGTGCACGATTCGGAAAATTCGCCGCGCCACTATGTGTGGCAGGGGATCTGGTCCGCCGCGCTGATCTTGTTCGGCTTGGTGCTCTTCCTGCTGCTGCCGGATTTTGCCCTGCAGTCGGTGGACAATTCCGAGCGTTACGGCGCGTCCTTTGGTTTGGGGATATTGGTGTTGTTTGGCGTGCCCATCGCCGCGCTCATTGCCTGCGTAACGGTGGTCGGTTTGTTCGTGGGCATTTCCGCGTTTTTTCTGTGGTACGCCGGCTTGTACGCGGCGCAGGTGGTGGTCGGAGGACTCGTCGGTCAGTGGGTGCTCGGGCGTACGCGAGAACTGTGGCCGCTGATTGGGCGCATGGTCGTTGGGCTGATCCTGCTGCGCTTGTGCACGGCGGTTCCGGTGGTGGGCGGATGGGTTAAGTTCGCCATCGTGATTTGGGGCTTGGGAGCGATCTCCCTGAGCATCTACCGCCGCTTCGCGCCCGTGGTCACCCCGCCCAGCGGCGCGTCGACCCCCGCGCCGTACGCACCGCCGCCCCTGCCACCCAATACCACGGTGGGCGGCATCCAGCCAGCGTAAGCACTCAACGTAGCGAGTTACGGGTTCAGGCGGACTTTGGCGGCCACAAACGGCGTGGCGTCGAATTGGCCAAAATACAGCGCCCGGATCGAGTAGGTCTGGCTGGCGGTAATGGTATTCGGGCCAGTAACCCCGTCGTAGTAAGTAGTGGCTCCTGAGGGCGGCGTCCCGGAGGTCAGCTCCACCAACTGCTGCGCCGTGGTAAAGCCAAAGTAGGGCGGCAGCGTCGAGGAACTGTACGCGAATGTGGTGCCGTTGCCGGTGGTGGCCGAGGTTCCCGCGATGCGCGTGAAGCGCAGTTCCACGGCGTCGGTGGTCGCCAGAATGCCCGTGGGATTTCCGCCCGTTGTCGCATAGCTGGTGATGTGCAAAGCCACGGTCTGGCCAGGCAAAAGTACCGTCGCGGCGAGATTACCCGTGAAATTGGTGTAGTCCGCGGGAACGGTAAGACCCTGGGTATCGACGCCAAAGATCGCGTTGGCCGCAAGATTGACGGTGATTGGCGAACCGATTGGAAACGGCTTCGGCAGCAAGCTGCTAGACGTGGAAACCGTGGCGTCATTCGCGACGATGTGGAACTGCGTGGCGCTCGTGGGCGTGAATACGACCGTGCCTTCGATCCAGTCGTTGTTGGTCGCGCTCGCCGCAGAGATAGGATCGTAGGCCGCCAGATACAGCGTGCCATCCTGCTTCAGAATAATGTCGGCGCTAGCCACCTGGTTGGCCTGCGCGCAAGCGACGGCATTCGCGAAACCCAGCGTGGTGCAATTTGGCGAGTAATACGTGTTGCTATCCGCAACCGCGGTCAGGGTGCCGTAGTTCGCGGTGGTAATGGTTACGTTATTGCCGCTGACGGTGACGCTGCCGGTCACGTCATCTATGTAATCGAGCTGTGTCGACGTCAAGCTGGAAGTGTGCGCGGAGCCTAGTGTAACCGTGGAAAGGCTCACGTTAGGCAGAGTATTCGTCAGCACAATGGCGGTGACCGCGGAGTTCGTGACCGTAAGCGTTTGGCCCATATTAAGCACAAGCGAGAGCCCGGCCTCCTGGGCGGAGCTGAGCACCAGGCCGCCATTCGGAAAAGTGAACACCGGGGCCGCCGCGCCGCCGATTATCTGCGTTACGGTGCCGGAGGTGCATCCGGGCACGCCTTGGGTTACCGAGCAATAGGTCACGCTGGCGGCGGAAAGGCTGACGGTTGCGCTGGTGTACGTGCCGGCGGGAACTAACACGCTGCCGAGAAAGGCTGAGTCACTTTGCAGCCGGATCAGGTCCACGGTAAAAGGCCCGGGAAAATTAACCACGTTGCCCGTGGCGGGCGTCAGGCTGAGGCCGCCGATGGTCAGGCTGTAGGACAGAATATTGGTGTTGGGCGGGGGCGTGAGAGGAATGGCTTGGAAGGTAAGGCTTACAGTCGCGTCGGTTGAGCCGCCACCACCGCCACCGCAGTTCACGGTGCAGGTACCCTGCGGCAGGCCGCTGCATGCGGACAGGGCGATGGATGAAGCGAGCAAGGTAAACAAAAAAAAGGATTTAGTGCGGTTCATAAATACCCCACAGTGCGACGAGTTGGCGTTCGCGCCTCCGACGAAAAACGCTTCGATCCGTACGCTTCACTCTATCGTTCGGTGGAGCGCCCGCGGACGCAAAAAGGGCCAAAGTGCTCAAGTGGGCAATCCCTGTGCCCTGGGGCAGGCGTTGCTGACCAATGGCGCGGGTGGCGATGTCAAGATCAAGACCGGCCGCTGGGAACAGCAGGGACGCGAAATCATGTAAGATTATTTTAGCCGGCCGCCCCGGTTGTATCGCAGTGAACAACCTCGAACATTTCGATGCCCAGGTGATATGCATTTGACGGTAGCTGTCACGATTCTGCTCGCCATCGCTGCGATTCCCGCCGTCTATTACCTGCTCTCCATCTTCAGCACGCTGCGCTATTTTGCGGTGGCCCAGCGCGAAAATCCCCCGAACAACGATTTTTTCCCGCCCATCAGCTGCCTGAAACCTATTAAAGGGCTCGACGAGGATGCGTACGAGAATTACGCCAGCTTCTGCCGGCAGGACTATCCGGAGTACGAGATTTTGTTTTGCGTGGACCGCGACGACCCGGCGCTGCCGGTGCTGGAAAAGCTGGTGCAGGATTTTCCGCAGCGCAAAATCCGGCTGATCTACGGCTCCGGGCGCAACGCCATCAACGACAAAGTTGGGCGACTGGTGCGGCTGGTGGACGAAGCGCAATACGATCTGCTGGTGATTACGGACGGAGATATTCGCGTGACGCCCGAATATCTGCGTACCGTCGCGCACCCGTTCCGCGATCCCAAAGTGGGCGGCGCGACGACGTTGTATGCGTCGACCGAAGAGACAAAATTCATTCAGGAGTTGCAATCCATCGGCATGATTTCGGATTTTTTTGCGGGCATCCTGGTGGCCTGGCAACTGGATGGCGTGAAGTTTATGTTCGGTCAAACCATCGTCATGACCCGCAAGGCAAACGCGGGGTTTGGCACGTATCGCGCGAACGAAAATAAGCCGGCGGACGATTTACTGGCCGGGCGCATGGTGGCGGAACAGGGCTACGAGGTGAAATTGCTGCCGTATGTGGTCAAGACCGTCGCGGATTTTAATTCCTTGAAGGATTTGCTCTACAAGCGCACCCGATGGATGACGGTGATGCGCCTGATGCGGCCGTGGGGGCATTTTGGGCTGATTTTTACCTGGGGCCTCCCGTGGTCGCTGCTGGCGATTGCGGTGCATCCCACATGGGCGGTGGTTGCGGGTTTTCTGGGGTCCTACGCGATTCTGCGCGTGGCCATGGCGTGGTGGATCGGCGTTTATGGGATGAAGCAACCGGGGATCTGGCGCAAAATGCCGCTCATTCCGGTGTGGGACGCGGTGGCGTTCGGTATCTGGCTGGCGAGCTTTACCCGCTCCACGATTCGCTGGCGCGGGGTGAACTACACCATTCGGGATGGCATGCTGGTGCTGCCGTCGCAAGCGAAAGCGCAAAATGCGGTGCGCTAGCAATCTGGCAGCAGCAGTAGAGGCATTCGCGCCTGCGCACGCCGGCCACACCACCAATTTGACGGGAGTCCGCGGATGAGCGGCGCAAAGATCGCGGTGGCGGGCGCGGGAATTTACGGGGCCACGATTGCCATTCGGCTGGCGGAACGCGGACATCGCGTAACCTTGTTTGATCCCTTGGGCTTGCTGCGGGCAGCTTCCGCAATCAACCAGTTTCGCATCCATTCCGGTTATCACTATCCGCGCAGTGCGGAGACCATTCGCGAAACTCTTGATGCCCGCGAAGAGTTTACGAAGGCGTTTGCGCCGGCCATCGTGCGCAACACCCAGCACTACTACGCGATTCCAAAAGATGGATCACAAACCGGGCCAGACCTCTTCGAGCAGGTGATGGCGCGGTACGAGCTGCTGTGCAATCCAGTGCGCCCCGCATGGATGAATTTCGATTTCATCGACCGTTGCTATGAAGTGGATGAACAGATTTACGATCCGGGAACTTTGCGCGGGATGGTCGAAGCGCGCATTGAAGAGCTGCAGATTCCCTTTGTGCAGCGCGCGTTTACCGATGAAATGCGCGGCGATTACGATTTCGTGATCCGCGCGTGTTACGGCATGGGTCCGAGCCGGGGAATTTTCAAGATTGCCAAATATCAGGTGGCGGAGAAGATTCTGATCAATCTCCCCGCGGAACTGCGGTTGATTTCGTTGGTGGTGATCGACGGGCCGTTTACGGCATTCGATCCGTACGGCAGCTCCGGCAAATCGCAATTCGGCTCCGCCAAACACACCAACCACTGGACTACGACCGACCCATTCGCGGCGATTCCGGAGCCCTACGACGCGCTGCTCAACGCGCCCCACTTCGCGCCGTTCGCCGGGACGCGCTTCGAGGCCATGCGCAAAGACTCCGCGCTGGTGGTTCCCGCGTCGCAAGCGGCGGAGTATCTGGGCTCGCGCTTCACCATTCGCGTGGTGGAAAATAATCCGGCGGAAGATCGCCGGACGCTACTAATACACGAAGCGGCGCCCGGCGATTTGCATGTCTTCTCCGGGAAAGTGGTCAGCGCCGTGAAAGCCGCGAAGTTAGTTGCGGAACGCGTTGAAGGTCAGGCTAGCGGAGCGGCTTCCTAGCCGCGGAAATACGCTATTATTTAGATTGAGGGTAGCCGTGATTCCACGTTATACACGCGAAGAGATGGGCCGGGTGTGGGGCGACGCGAACAAGTTTGCGCGCTGGCTGGAGGTGGAAGTTGCCGCGGCGGAAACGCTGGCGCAGGCCGGGGACGTGCCGGCGGACGCGGCGGCGGCGATACGCGAGCGGGCGAAGATTGATGTGGCGCGCATTCATGAACTGGAAGCGCGCGTGAAGCATGACGTGATTGCATTCACCATGGCGGTGGGCGAATCGATCGGCGATCCGGCGGCCGCGCGCTGGCTGCATCACGGCATGACGTCGAACGACGTGGTGGATACGGCGCAGGCGCTGCAGGTGCGGGAAGCTTCGCTGTTGATCGAACGCGGGCTGGTGACCTTTGGCGAGATTCTGGATGTGCGGGCGCACGAATTTCAGCACACGCCGCAAATAGGGCGGACGCACGGGGTGCACGCTGAGCCCATTACCTTTGGGCTGAAGATTGCGAACTGGTTCGCGGAGAATCAACGGAATATCCAGCGTTTCCGCGATGCCGCGCAGCAGATGGCAGTGGGGAAGATTTCCGGCGCGGTGGGGAATGCCGCGCACCTGGGGCCGGAGATTGAAGAGCGCATCTGCAAGCGACTGGGCTTGCAGCCGACGCTGGTGGCCTCGCAGGTGATTCAGCGCGACCGGCACGCGCAGTATTTGAATGCGCTGGCGTTGATCGCCGGGTTGCTGGAGAAAATTGCACTGGAGATACGGCATTTGCAGCGCACGGAAGTGCGCGAGGCGGAAGAGCATTTTGGCGGCGAGCAGCGCGGGAGTTCGGCGATGCCGCACAAACGGAATCCCGTAACGTGCGAGCAGATCTGCGGGCTGGCGCGGGTGATCCGCGGGAACATGTTGGCGGCGCACGAAGACATTGCGCTGTGGCATGAGCGGGATATTTCGCACAGTTCCGTAGAACGGATTATTTTGCCGGACTCGACGATATTAATCGACTACATGCTGGCGAAGATGACCGCGCTGATTGGGCAAATGCGAGTATTTCCGGCGCGCATGATGCGCAACCTGGAGTCGACGCATGGCTTGGTGTATTCGGGGCAGTTGCTGCAGGACCTGGTGGAGCGCGGGATGCCGCGGGATGAGGCGTACAAGACAGTGCAGGAGAACGCCATGGTGGCGTGGGAGTTGGAGGGAGATTTTCGCGCGTTGATCGCCAAAGATGCGCGCGTTGCGAAGTACCTGGATGCGGCGGCGCTGGAGCGGGCGTTTGATTTGCAGAGGCAGTTGCGCTATGTGGATGCGATTTTCGCGCGGGTGTTTCCGGACTCTCGACGAGCGCAGGCGGGGGTGGGGGGTAGTAGCTAGTCAAACTACTGATTATAAAAGCTTTATATATGAATGAACCTTTGCGATTTTGCAAGTGTTCATTCTAATGTAGTTACAAGGCAGATTTTTGCAAGTGTTCATTCTAATGGGGTTAGGTTCACTGTGTGGTGTGACTTCAGCCGGTTGTACTTCCCTCGTGCAAGAACTTCTAAACGATTTATTTTCCTAGGTTTGCGGTTGTTTTGAAGCGGACCCTCGGTTGGGCGACCAACTGGCGGATTTTAGCCAGAAAATTGTGAGTTCGGCTGAAAAGTTTGGGCGGGCGTTGGGTATGGAAATAGTGCGGGCAGAAAATGGGAACGCCGGTCAGCTTGCGCTGGCCGGCGTTTTTTGTTCTGCCCCTTCTAATACCGGCTTGCGTCGGAATTAGCTGCGGAGGCGGAAAAGCGAAAGGCCATCATCTCGCGAATCGGCGGGGGAGGGAAAGGAATAAATTCGGGCTGCCCGGCGAGATGGGTAATGGTGGGGCTAGAAGCGGCGGCGGCGCCTGGCTGTGGAGATTGCTGGCTCCGCGACGCCGCGACCGAGTACTGAAGCTGTGTGGCCAGTAATGCCCGCTGCCAAACGCAAGACGGGCTGGAGGACCGGTTACCCAGGGAGAAAAGAACACAGGCTGAAGCCTGTGCTACCAAAACCTATTCGACGCGCTGGACGTAGCGCGCTTCGGTGGTGTCGACCTTGATGCGATCGCCTTCGTTGACGAAAGGGGGGACGTTCACTACCAGGCCGGTTTCCAGGGTGGCGGGCTTCATGACGGCGCTGGCGGTGGCTTTCTGCAACGTTGGCTCGGTTTGCACTACGCGCAATTCCATGGTGTCTGGGAGGTCGACGCCGATGGGCTTTTCTTCGAAGAATTCGATTTTTACCGTGGTGTTGGGGATGAGGTAGAAGACCGTTTCGCCTAGTTCGTCGCGGGTCATTTGCATCTGCTCGTAGGTTTCGGTGTTCATGAAGTGAAAATCGTCGCCCTCGTTGTACAGGTACTCGAATTCGATTTCATCGAGGATGGCGCGGTCGACAAATTCTTCGGCGCGGAAGCGATAGTCGATCATGACGCCGGTGCGGAGATTTTTCAGCCTGGTCTGCATGGACCCGCGCTTGTTGCCGGGGGTGCGGTGGTCGACGCTGAAGACGGTGAAGAGCTGGCCTTCGTGCTGCACGACCATGCCGGGCCGGAGTTGCGTGGCTTTAACAGTGCTCATAGTTTTGTGGTGCGGCCGCTCGGCGGCCGTAAGCTCCTGAGGCGATGGAATGATTTCGGAAATTCCGGCGCGGCGGGCTGGAACATGATTCCCGCCACGTTTCATACCCTGCGGCACGCGGAATGACACGAGGCACGCCGGGCAAAAACGGGTGCCCAACGCGAAGAACCAGTATAGACGGCGCGATTCGAGGCGGTCAATCTTGCGCGCTCACTCGTGATGGGCAGCTGCGTTGTTCACGGGGGCGTCCGAGGCGAGGTCGTGGGTGGCCATGATTTTTTCGATTTCGCCGGGGGAGCGCGGGAGACGGGCGCTGAGGAGTTGGTATCCCGAGGGGGTGATGAGCACGTCGTCTTCGATGCGCACACCGAGATGCTCTTCGGGGATGTAGATGCCGGGTTCGTCGGTGATGACCATACCGGCTTGCAGGGGCTGACAGGCGGCGCCGGGATCGTGCACGTTCAGGCCGATGTGGTGACTCAGGCCGTGAATGAAATATTGGCCGAGAGGCTTGCCGTGCAAATCCTTACCGTGGGAATTGATGTAGTCGTAGGCGATGCGGTAGGCGCTTTTGCCGCCTTTGTTGCAGACGTCGGCGCCGGGTTTCAGGGCGGCGAGGGCGGCATTTTGCGCGCCGAGAACGATTTCGTAGATTTCGAGCTGGCGCGGGGTGAATTTGCCGTTGGCCGGAAGAGTGCGGGTGATGTCGGCGGAATAGCCGGAGAATTGCGCGCCAACGTCGAGGACGACGATGTCGCCATCTTGGATCTTGCGCGAGAGTTTGTCGTAGTGCAGGGCCGTGGAATTGGGGCCGGCGCCGACGATGGGAGCGTAGCCTTCGGCTTCCGAGCCACCCATGGCGTGAACTTCGACCATTTTTGCCGCGATCTGATATTCGTACAGGCCGGGACGCATCATTTTCATGGCGGCGAAGTGGGCGTCGAGGGAAAGGTCGATGGCGCGCTGGAGAAACTCGAGTTCGGTGAGGGATTTAATTTGGCGGAGGGTCTCGATATTCGGACGAATGTCTTTCAGCTTGGCTTGAGGCGCGGCGAGTTGCAGCCAATCGACGACCTGTTTTTCGTGCGGATAGCCGCCGTCTTCCTTTTCGTAGGGGAGGATGGTGTAGAAGGTCGGATAGGCAAGCGCGAGATGTTCGATGATGGCGCGCATCTCGCTGAAGCTCTTTACCGAGGTGAAACCGGTGCGGGACTCGATGGCGGGATCGGTGGGGGACATGCGGACGCCGTTCCATTTTTCCCTGGCGGGATCTTTGGCGGGTAGGAAGAGAATTTCCGGAGGCAAATCGGCGTGGGAATCCGGCGTAACGGCTGCTTTCGGCGCAGACGATGAAACAGCGCTGATCGTACCGGCGGCTTCCGGGGCACGTTTCGCGGGAAGAATGATGAGTCCGGCGCCTTCTTCATTGTGTCCCGTGAGGTAATAGAAATTTTCTTCCTGCGCGAAGACGTAGGCCTCAGAGGATTCTTCGCGACCGGTGTAGCCCCAGAGGACGATAGGGGCATCGATTTGGGCGGCGAGTTTGGCGCGGCGGCCGGCGTAGACGCTATTGGGCTCGCGCTCGCGGCGCTGCTGGGCGAGGGCCGACGGGAGGAGGATGCAGCAGATGCAAAGCAACGCAGCGAGTTCAAACAGGAAATGCCAGAGAGCGAAATACGACCGAGCGAACCTCAACCGAGCACCTCGTTCCGAGCAAAGCGGGGCCAAGGAATTGTACAGGAAGCATGGCAGCGGGAAAAACGAACCGCGACGATGGAAGGCGGGCGCGCACTACGCGACGGGAGTAACTTCATACCTCTTGGATGCAATTCTGTAACGGCGCGCAGTCGCGGATGCTCATCAGCATGAGCGCAGAAATACTAGCGACCGAGGCTGTCTTGAATCACGGCGTTGACGGGCGGGAGGATGCCGAGGTCGCGGTAGATGGGACGGATGAAATTGCGAATGCCGGGGAGGCGCGTGGCAAACCACGCGGCGCCCACGATGCAGCAAGCGCCGTTGAACATTACGGTATACGGCGCACCGAGACGATTGGCGAGGCCGCCGGCCAGCAGACTGCCAAACGGCGCCATGCCCACGAAGGCCACAGTGTAAAAGCTCATCACGCGGCCGCGTTTGTTGTCTTCGACGATGGTCTGAATGATGGTGTTGCTGGCGGCCATTTGCTGCATCATGCCGAAGCCGCAGATGAGCATGAGGACCATGGAGAGCCAGAGCCAACGCGAGAGCCCGAAGCCGATGAGACCGACACCAAACGCGGCGGTGGAAAGCGGAATCATTTTGCCGAGGCCGAGGACGGATTTGCGCACGGCCAGCGAGATGGCGGAGATTAAGGCGCCCACGCCGACAGCGCCCATGAGGAAGCCGAGAGTGTGCGCGCCGCCATGGAGGACTTTTGCGGCGAAGACGGGCATGAGCACGGTGAAGGGCCAGCCCATCAAACTGACCAGCGCGAAAAGCAGAAGAATGGAGCGAATGGGCGTGGAATGCGCGACATAGTTCCAGCCTTCGCGCAACTGCGCGAACATGGCTTCCGAAGAGCGCTTTACGGTGGAAGCCGGAATGCGCATCAGCACCAGCGACACCAGCACCGCGATGTAACTGATGCCATCGATCAGGAAGCAATAGCCTTCGCTGGAGAGCGCGATCACCGCGCCGGCGAGCGACGGCCCCACGAGGCGCGCCAGATTGACCATGGAGGAGTTGATGGCGATAGCGTTGCCGAGGTCTTGCTTGTCTGCGATCATTTCCACGAGGAAAGTTTGGCGGCCGGGCATATCGAAGGCATTGATTAGGCCCTGGAAGGCGCTGAGGGCGATGATTTCGTGAATGTTGATGCGGTGCGTGAGGGCCAGGGCGGCCAGGGCGAAGGATTGCAGCAGGGCCAGGAATTGCGTCACCAGGAGCACGTTGCGGCGATTGAGGCGATCTACCCAAACGCCGGCGACGGGCGCGAGGAGGAAGGTGGGGATTTGCCCCGCGAAGCCAACCACGCCGAGAAGAAACGCCGAACCGGTGAGACGGTAGACGAGCCAGCTAGTGGCCAAGCGGGTCATCCAGGTGCCGATAAGGGAGATGGTTTGGCCAGCGAAGAACAGCCTAAAGTTTGGGTGGCGCAGGGCGCGGAAGGCATGTGAGATGTGGGATTTAGCGGGTGCGATGGGCATTATGGCAGGGCCTTGAATTTCGCTAAGTATCCATTGTGCCATCGCGGAGCATGGATTGTGCGTGCGGGAGACGGTGGCCAGCTAGTTCTGTACGTCCTACGACTATCGGCTAAACCTGCTGGTCTAGCCTGTTTTTGAGGATTCGGGAATTGCGCAGGGCAGCGCGATTTGCTACCGTTCAGGCGTTGTTCGGCTCCTCTTCCCCGCAGTGATTCCAAACCAGCGCTGGAGTGCACCACATGTTGCGCAAACTAGTCGAGAACATTTTGTTTTTCCAAGATGGCCATAAGACGTTTTTCGAGCCGGGCGATTATCCCTGGGTGGCCAAGGTAGAGGCGGGGACGCCGCTGATTCGCAAGGAATTGGACGCGCTGCTGCAACGGCGCGACGAAATTCCGAATTTCCAGGATCTATCGGAAAAGCAGAAGCCGCTAACGGAAGGGACGCAGTGGAAGACGTTTTTCCTGTACGCCTATGGCGAAGTGGCGGAGCAGAACTGCGCGCAGTGCCCGGAAACGGTGCGCATCCTGAAATGCGTGCCAAACATTAAGACGGCGATGTTTTCCATTCTGGCGCCGGGGAAGCACATTCCACCGCACCGCGGGATGTACAAAGGCATGTTGCGCTATCACCTGGGATTGATCATTCCGGGCGCGCCGGGTGCGTGCCGGATTCGCGTGGGCGACGACGTGCGGGCGTGGGAAGAAGGCAAGAGCCTGGTGTTTGACGACAGCCACGAGCATGAGGCGTGGAACGATACGGATTCCTATCGTGTGGTGCTGTTCGTGGACCTGCTGCGCCCGGTGTTCTTTCCCTTTTCGGCGGCCAATCGCGCGGTGGTGTGGGCCATTTCACGGACTGGCAGCATCACAGAACCAATGGAACGGATCCGCAAGCAACCGCCTTTGGTGACGAAGCCGGCAGTGGAGGCAACGCCGGCTGCGGCGGCGCCGGCGCCGGAGGGAAATACGCGAGCCGTGGGCCGCGGGGCGGGCGCGAACTAGTCCGTCGCTACCTGGTAAGGTCATCGCCTCCGCAGCCCGCAATCTGCGCACGTATCGGTGTGCGTTCCGGCCGCATCTATTGGAGGTGGCAGTTTGCGCGTGCGACGCTGGAGCGAGATTCCTGCGCTGGGGGCCGGACTGAGTGCTGAAGCGATTTGCGGTTTTCCTGGCAGTATTCCAAAGCATCCTGTTCTTGGCGCATTTTTTCCTGTTTGAGACGGTGGTGTATGCGCTGGAGCCGCCCGGCTCTGTGATAGTGCCCCTGGCCATAGCGCTGGCTATCCTTTCGGTTACGTTTCTCGGCGCGTCGCTGCTCGCTTTCCGATATTTCAATTTTTGGGTGCGGGGCTTGTACATCGTTGGCGCGGTGTGGCTGGGGGCGTTCAATTATTTAATTATGGCGGCGTTCGCGTGGTGGATCGTTTACGGGGCGTTTTTCTATGCCGGAGTAGACTTTCCGCTGCGCGGCTTGGGATTCGCGCTGTTCGGAATTGCGCTGGCGACCGGCGTTTACGGCGTGGTGAATGCGGCCTGGCTGCGCGTGAAGCGCGCGAATGTGAAGCTGGCGGGTCTGCCGGAAGCATGGAAAGGACGCACCGTCGCGCTGGTCAGCGATTTGCACTTGGGCAATGTGCGGAATACGGGATTCACGCGACGTGTTGTGCGCAAGATTTCCGTCGCGCAGCCGATGCTGGTGATGATCGCCGGAGATTTGTTCGATGGCACGGCCGTGAATGCGGAGAAGGCTGCGGCGCCGCTGGCGGAATTGCGACCGGCGCTGGGCGTGTTCTTCAGCGAAGGGAATCACGAGGAGTTCGGCGATCCGGAGCGATTTCTGGCGGCCATCCGGAAGGCCGGCGTGCGCGTGCTGGACAACGAGATTCTGAATATCGAGGGCTTGCAGTTGATTGGCGTGCCGTACCGGCAGGCGACGCACGCGGAGCACCTGCGTTCGGTCCTGGCGGGTATGGGAATCGAGCGCGAGCGCGCCAGCATTTTGCTCACGCATGCCCCGGATCGGCCGCAAGTGGCCGAGGAGGCGGGCATTTCGTTGCAAGTTTCCGGGCATACACATCGCGGACAATTTTTTCCGTACACGTGGATTACCAAGCGCATGTATGGGCAGTTTGTTTATGGATTGAGCGTGGTGGGCGGGCTGCAGGTGTATACGTCTAGCGGGGCGGGGACGTGGGGTCCGCCGTTGCGCGTGGGTTCAAAGCCCGAGATTGTTTTGCTTACGCTACAGTAGATTCGGCGCAGGTTTTCCATGTTCCCACTAGAAACCTGGCGCGCCGGTGGCTGCGGGACGCATCTCCGCCGGCGGCGTTGCGCGGCCGAAGCGAAAATTGGTGAAGTACACCTGGCTGAGGGACATAAATCCGGTGTACAGATAGCCCCATACGAAAAGCAGCAAAAACGGCACCGTGGCGTAATTCTCTCGCAGGATTGAATAGACGACCGTGCCGGCGAAATACAGGCCTAGCGCAACCTCCGCGTAGGCGATCCAGCCGGCCTTGTTGCGATAGGATTTTTTCGCGAACGTGCCGGCCTTCCCTGCTATGTTGAATTTCGGGGTGCGCGCAAATTCGGATTTTTTGCCGACGATGGCTTCGATGACGGCCTGTGCGTTGCGTACGGAAATGCCGATGCCGGTAGCCATGACGAAGGGCAAATAGAGAAACGTGCGCCACCAGGTTTTCGGACGCAGTTCACGCTGCGACACCAGATAAAAGCTGGAAATCGAACAGGTGGAGGCCAGGAAGAGGGGCAGGTCGATCACCAGCATCTGAAACCAGCCTTGATAAAAGCGCACGATCATCGCTGGCAGCAGCATCGTGGAGAGAATCACCATCAGCGGATAAGAAATGTTGGCGGTGAGGTGAAAGAAAGCTTCCACTTTCACGTAAAAAGGAACATCCGCGCGGAAGACCTTGGGCAGGATTTTTTTCGCCGTCTGCATCAAACCTTTGGCCCAGCGGGCTTGTTGCGCTTTGAAGCCGTTCATGTCCACTGGGAGTTCGGAAGCGCAGGCAATTTGCGGCAGGTAGAGAAATTTCCAGTTTTTGAGTTGCGCGCGATAGGAGAGATCGGTGTCCTCGGTGAGCGTGTCGTGCTGCCAGCCGCCGGCTTGATCGATGGCGATGCGGCGCCAGACGCCGGCGGTGCCGTTGAAATTGAAGAATGTGCCACGGCGGGAGCGTGCACCGTGTTCGACGACGAAGTGGCCGTCGAGCAGGATGGTTTCCACGTTGGTGAGCAGCGAATAATCGGAATTGAGATACGTCCAGCGCGTCTGAACCATGCCGATGCCGGCACCGCGCGCGGGGTCCATGAAATACGGGATGGTCAGGCGCAGAAATTCCGGTTCGGGGACGAAGTCGGCGTCGAAGATGGCGACGAATTCACCTTTGCTGGTGCGCAGGCCGTTCTCCAGGGCGCCGGCCTTAAACCCTTCGCGATTGGTGCGGTGAATGTAGACAATGGGCAGGCCTTGCGCGGCATAGCGGTGGACGCAATCGCTGGCCACTTGGCGCGTTTCGTCGGTGGAATCGTCGAGTACCTGGATGTCCAGAAGTTCGTGCGGGTAGTCGAAGCGCGAGATGGCTTCGACGAGCCGCTCGATGACGTAGCGTTCGTTGAAAATTGGCAGTTGGATGGTGACGCGTGGCCAGTGCGCGACGGACGGCGGCGCAGGCGGAACATTTTTGGCGTAGGCGAAATAGTCGTACACCAGCCAGTAACGGTGCAGGCCATAGACGGCCAGCACGAACAGCACCACGAAGTACGGGATCATCATCGCCAGGTCAAAGGCATTGGCGTGATACATGCCGGTGAAAGTGCGGTCGGTGATTTTGCGCCAATAGTGGCCAAGACCGCCCTGGGCAACGAGCAACGTGGCGATAA
>PMOV01000165.1 GCA_003161195.1 Acidobacteriota bacterium
CTGACCAGCCGGCACGGCGTAACTTTCCCGCCCGATTGCCATGGCCGATGCAGGGATTTGGAATGGCGGCAGACACATTCGATCTTGGCGGCCATTCGTGCATTCTAGCACGCACCGGCGATTCCCATTATTGTTCGTGTTCATTTCGTAATCATGGGCCTGGGGCGCATGTAAGGCGGCCACGATGCGGGTAAACACTTCAGGTGGTCAGGCGGTCTGGCGAAATCGGCGCGATTTGCCACGCCTGCAGCGAGACCACATTTTGCAACGCGCTATCGGACATTTCCAGCTGCAGCGGATTCGCCGGTATGCCATAGACGCGCGCGGTGTGCGCCGCACGCCCGTTCACAAACACTTCCACCACCGAGCCATCGATAAACACAGTGATGGAAAGTTCCTGCCGCTCGGTGGTTGACGCTGGCAAAGCGATGCCCACGTCGTTCACGGAAAATTCGCTGCCGGATTTCACCGGAGCGAATGCCAGAGTCAGAAAGTCTTGCCGGCCATCGGAGAGCTTCATCGCGAAGGGCGCGTTACGAATGCGCAGCGACATTTCCGCCGCCAGATTGGTGACGCGCATCTTCTGCAAAAATGTCCGGCGGTCCGCCGCCGCGACAGCCGGGCTTGGCAACGCGACTAAATTGGTGCGCAGCTTGGCTACCGCTGGCGCAGGGCTCATCAGCAACCGACCCTCGGCATCCAGCGTCACCACGCGCGGCAGCGACATGCAGCCCGCCCATCCCGCCTTGCGCAACTCATCGTCGGAACGCTTCTCGGTGATCCAGCCCCACAAAATGCGCTCGCCGTTAGCACCGCTCTGCGTTTTCGGCGCATAGTAGGCGCCGGAATCGAGCAATCCCTGCCGCTGCGAATGAAACTCCATCTTCGCGCGATCCAGTTCGCCGCTTTCCCAATACACTTTGCGCTCCGTGGAATAAATCAGCACGTGCTTGCCGCCCAGCGCGAACAAATCCGGGCACTCCCACATTTCGCCGGAGTCCACCACGTCCGGTGTGTCTTTGCCGTTCCACTGGCCAGAGCAAAGCACGCTCACACTTTCCCATTGGCGCAAATCCTTCGAACGATAAATCAGCACGCGGCCGCCTTGTTTGCGCAGTCCCGAAGCCACACCCAAATACCAGGCATCTCCTTCCTGCCACAGAAATGGATCGCGAAAACCCGTGAGCAGCGCATCGGCGGGCGGCTCGATGACCGGCTGCGCCAGTTTTTTCCAGGTGCGCAGGTCCCCGTCTTGCGATGTCGCCAGACACTGTGTCTCGCGGAAGTTGTTCACGCCATCCCGCAATGTCGCCTGCGCGGCAGGAGCGCTGCGCACTCCGGTGTACACGAACGTCGCGGTGCCGTGGTCGTCCACCGCACTGCCCGTGAAGCAGCCATCCTGATCCGGCCCGCCCGGCGTGGGAGCCAGCGCAATGGGCAGATGCTTCCAGTGCACCATGTCCGGACTGACGGCGTGCGCCCAGTGCATGTCGCCCCACACCGCCGCGCCGGGATTGTATTGAAAAAACATATGGTACTGCCCTCGCCAGTAGATCGGGCCGTTTGGATCGTTCATCCAGTTCGCCGCGGGCAGCAGATGGAATTGCGGACGCAGCGGATCGGCCGCCAACATAGAGGTTTGCGCTGCACACGAAACCCGCGGCAGCAGGGTAAGGGATGCGCCAACGGTTGCGACATTTTTTACAAACGTTCGCCGCGACAGGTAGCGATGTGGAAAGTGCAAAGAATGACCGGTTTTCATGGCGGGTACAGCTTGAAACGACCTCGCCCGAATTACAAGCTTGCCGCGTCTAGGAAGCAGGAATTAACTACAGCAGACCAAGCGCATCGCGCAATCGCGTCACCACGCGCTGCTGCCCCAGAATCACCATGGTGTCAAAGAGCGGCGGCGCCACCGCCTGCCCCACAATCGCGACGCGCGTGGCGTTGATCAGCAAACCCGCCTTCACGCCGGCGTCTTCCGCCACTTTGCGCGTGGCATGGTCGCAGGCATCGTGATTCCACTCCGGCAGCGCGGCCAGCGCATTCCCCAAATTCTCCAGCAGCGTCCGCGTCTTTTCGTCTTTCCAGAACTTAGCAATCGCGGCCGGGTCGCGCGGAAAATCGTCGCTGAAAAACGCGCGCGCCCACGTGGCGAAATCCGGCAGCAAACGCACGCGGCTGCGCAACAGCTCCACGGTTTTCGTGAACCACTCGTGTCCTTCGCCGCTGGCCCATCCCGCTTTCCACAAGTTGTGGCGCTCCAGCTCGGCCTGCACCTGTGGCACCACATCCGCAATCGGCAGCTTCTGCAGATACTGCGTATTAAACCATTCCAGCTTCGGCCGATCGAAGACGCCGTTGGTGCGGCTGACGCCCGCCAGCGAAAATCTCTGCAGCAAGTCCGGCGTGCGCATGAATTCTTCGTCGCCGCCCGGCGACCAGCCCAGCAGCGCCAAAAAATTGCGAAACGCCTCNNCCCAGAATCAGCGGCACATGCGCAAACACCGGCGGCGCAGCGCCCAGCGCGTGATACAGCAGCACTTGTTTCGGCGTATTGGAAATATGGTCCGCGCCGCGAATGATGTGCGTGATGCGCATGTCGATGTCGTCCACCACCACGCCGAGCTGGTACATGGACTGCCCGAACTCTTCCTCGCCTTTTCCGGAGCGCAGCAAGACAAAATCCTCGATTTCGTCGTTGCTGAATTCCCGGTCGCCGAAAACCGCATCGTGAATTTTGGTGACGCCGCCGGTGGGCACTTTAAAGCGCAGCGCCGGACGCACGCCCGGCGTCGAAGGCTGCCCTTCGCGGCACGAACAGCGCGTGATGCGCCGCACCGCTGTTCCCTTTGCAGGCTGGGCGACAGCGGCCCCAGAGCCGTCCGCGGCAGGCTCCGGCGCGTGATCCCCGCCGGCATATTTTTCCGCCGCGCAGTAGCAGCGAAACGCTTTCCCGCTCGCCAAAAGTTTCATTCCCGCTTCGCGATACAGTGCGGTGCGCTGCGACTGGTAAAACGGGCCTTCGTCCCAATCGATGCCCAGCCACGTCAACGCCGAAATAATTCCCTCAACGAGCTCCGGCTTGTTGCGNNGCGTACAGCCAGTTGAACAGCGCGGTGCGCGCTCCGCCAACGTGCAAGTACCCGGTAGGCGATGGCGCAAAGCGTACGCGGACTTCCGAGGATGGAGCAGTGTCGGTCATGTAGGTTGCGACTTTTCGCTAGGACGTAATTCTTTAGTTTAGCGAAAGCCGCGCGAGCCGTCCAACGCGACTTGAGGAAAGACTCGTAGAAAGCTTTGTATTGGCGGACTCGCCGGTTAGCTGCCGGAAATCGTAATGGTAATCAGCGTGGTGTCGCCCAGGCCGTCCGTGGGCTTGGTGATCACGATGCTCGCGGTGTAATCCCCGATGTTCCAACTGGTGCCTTCCCGCGATTCAATGAAAGGCTTGCCGAATTTCTTCTTCAGCTCTTCCGTGGCCGCCGTTTTGTCGATGCCGCCAACCGTGTAGACCAGCGAAACGAGACCCTCGCTGGTGAATTTTGCGATTAAACCTTGCAGGCAATCGGCGGCGTATTTCTTTTTCAGGTTGCAGCTGGCGCTGGCGTTCGCGGACATGCCGAAAATGGAAACGCCGTCCCACTGGTAACAGGTAACGCGTGGTTTTGCGGAAGTGTCGCATTGCGCCTTGGGGTGCCGCGCGGTGAATGCGTCGGCGGATTCGCCCAGGGTGTCGCCTTGCAACTCCAGCGGGCCGGATTCTGGGCGAGTCGAGCCTCCGTACGCCGGGGGCGCCGGTTGAGGTTTCGGCTTCGGCGCGTCCGGAGCTTGCGCGAGCAGCAGGGTCACAAAGAGTGAGAGAAACATTTCAGCCTCCGGCAAGCATGTTACTCGGCGCGCGGAGCTTTGGCCATCGCACCCCCCGAACGACCAGAGCCGCTGCTAGAGGCGGTACAAATGTCCTTGAATCCCTACCGCGCCAAGGCCTATGCTGGCCGTGTACCTCGGCGGTCTCGGCGTTTTCCATCGAGGCCCTACCCACGCTCTCCCCTCGCAGGGAGTTTGGATGGAGGAGTTGCGAGCACACGGAGCGCGTGTGCTTCGGCTCTGGCCATCGCGCTCCGTGTGAATCTCAAACTAAAACGAGGAGAGTACCCATGAACCGCGATCGCACCATCGATTACATCGAATTCCCCGCGACGGACCTGACCGCCACAAAAGCCTTCTATGAAAAAGTCTTTGGCTGGGAATTTGTGGACTATGGTCCCGACTACACCAGCTTCAAGGATGGCAGACTGGCGGGCGGCTTCAAGAAAGGCCAGCCCGTGCGCGAGGGCGCGCTCATCGTAATTTATGTCGAGGATTTGCCCGCCGCGGAACAGCGCGTCAAAGCCGCCGGCGGCAAAATCACCACGGAAACTTTCTCGTTTCCCGGCGGGTCGCGCTTCCACTTCACCGATCCCAATGGCAACGAGCTGGCCGTCTGGCACGAAGCCTGAAGCCATGAAGGCGCGGCGGTCCGCGGGAAATTGCTGGCCGCTGCGTTTCGTTTCGGTGTTATGGAAATCGCCGGCCAGCGCACTACTGCTTCGTTCCGACGTAGCTGGCAAACACGAAGGAGCAGCCACACATGAAGGCGATCATTTTCGGCGCCACCGGCATGGTGGGTCAAGGCGTCCTGCGCGAATGTCTTCGCGATCTCGAGGTCACCCACGTTTTGTCGATTGGCCGTACGCCAACGGAAACGCGCGACGCCAAAGTAACGGAACTCGTGCATCGCGAGCTGACGGACTATTCCGCAATCGCCGAGCGGTTGCGCGGCTACGACGCCTGCTTCTTCTGCCTTGGCGTTTCCTCCGCCGGAATGCGGGAAGACGCGTACCGCCGCGTCACCTACGACATCACGGTGGCGGCCGCGGAGACCCTGGCACGGCTGAATCCTGCGATGACCTTCCTTTACGTTTCCGGAACCGGCACGGACGGCTCCGAAAAGGGACGCGTCATGTGGGCGCGCGTCAAGGGTGCCACGGAAAACGCGGTGTTGCGCCTGCCCTTCGCCGCCGCTTATATGTTTCGCCCCGGCTTCATCCAGCCGTTGCACGGCATACACTCCAAAACCCGGCTATATTCCGTGCTCTATAGCGTTAGCGCCCCGCTCTATCCCCTGCTGCGCATGGTCGCCGGAAAATACCTGACCACCACCGAGGAATTGGGGCGCGCCATGCTCTGTGTGGCCAAGCGCGGCGCCGCCAAGGCCATTTTGGAGAGCACGGACATCGCGGCCGCGGCCCGTAGTTGCTGACCGGAACGCGACATCCGCTGTTACTGTATAGTATACTAAGCACGCTTGTGCGTAAACCAACACCCCTGGACGCTGCTGTCTCTTTGGCTACCAGTGCGGCGGTACGCTTGCCCGCGCCGAATTTCCTACTCCATAATTGCAGATACNNGACGGGGAGCCGATCGCAAACTTGTTACCGTACAGCATGACCGCGTTGGCATTTCTGGCGGCGACCGCGTTGGTAGCCGGCTTCTTCGCGTACATCTACAACATCAAGCGCCAGGACTACCTGCTGCTGTGGACCGTGGCGTGGGGTCTGCTCGCGTTGCAATTCGCCGGGCCCGCCACCGCTGAGTGGCTGCCGCCCAGCGCGCTCGAGGTAGCGTTTCGCCACACACTGTGGGGCTGGGCGGGAATCTTTTTCTTTCTCGGTGCGCAGCGCTACGCTTGCCGCAAGGTGTGGACCATTCCCGCCGCGGTGGCGGCCGCGGTCTTGCTGCTCTGGTCGCTGGCCAACGGCGGCAAAGCCTTTAACGTTCCTCCGATAGTGCTGCCTTCCGCGGCGATTTTCCTCGGCGTAGCCGTGCTGTTCTGGCGCGAAAATCGGCGGCAGGAAACACTCGCCGACCGGTTGCTGGCGATTTCCTTCACCGGTTGGGCGGCGTTGCGCGTGGCGCTGTCCTATATTTTCAGCGACACTTCCGGGCAAACCCTGGCCAGCGTACGCACCGTTGGCACGTTGCCGGCCGCATTCGTCGCCATGCTCATGGTTATGGCCCTGTACGAAGAAGAGAAACGCCGCATCGAGCGCAACATGCTGGCGCTCTCCAACCTGAACCTGGCCACCTCCAGTTTTGTCGGCGGCGAAATTCAACGCATGCTCTCGCAAGCCTTGGACCGCGTGCTCGGTGTGGTGCGCCTGCCCGCTGGCGCACTCTTCTTGCATCATGGCGATCCGCAAGGGCCAACCTTCGTGGTGGCCGCGGGATTGAGCGACGACTTCTGCCGCGCGGCGCAGAGCGAAGGTTTGGACGATTACCTGGTCGGCCTGGTGTCGCGGCTCGGCGGCTTGCTCGGCTTCCGCGATCTGCGTGATGACGGCTTGAATGCCTTGGAAAAAGAAGAATCCATCCGGCGCTTCCGCGAATTGATGCTCGCGCAGGGCATGCGCAGCGTGGTGGCTATCAGCCTGCAAGCCAAAGAACAGGCCTTTGGCGTTTTACTGCTCGGCACGCCGGATTCGCGGCGCTTCACGCCCGCGGAATTGCGGCTGCTCTTGGCGCTGGGACACCAGATCGGCATGGCCGTCGAGAATAGCTATCTAATCCAGCAAACTTCGCGGCGTTCCGAAGAGCTGCACGTGCTCAACGAAATCGGCCGCGCGCTCAGCTCCACGCTCCACAAGGAAGATTTGTTACGCAAAATCTGGGAAGAGCTGCGGCGGCTTTTTGACGTGGAAAATTTTTATATCGCGGAATATAACGCCGCGAATGACGAGATCGTCTTTGACCTGGAGATGATCGACGGCGAGCGCATGGCCAGGCGCACGCGCCCGGCGGGCAATCATATTACCGAGTACGTGATTCGCACCCGGCAGCCGGTGCTCATTCGCGACAATTATGCCGCGGAAGTGCGCAAGCTGGGCATCGAGCCCATTCGCGACAAAGGCTGCTTCTGCGGCGTGCCCCTCGTCGCCTACGATCACGTCATCGGCGCTCTGGCCGTTTTTTCCGATCACGAGCGCGCCTTCGATGAAGGCCATCTGGAACTGATTCGCGTGCTGGCCAGCGAAGCCAGTATCGCCATTGAGAACGCGCGGCTATTTCAGGAAGAGCGCACCAAAGCGCGGCACCTGGCGCTGCTCAACACCATTTCCAAGAATGCCATCGCCACCTTGAATCCCGACGAAATGCTGGCCAAGATTACCGGCCAGCTCGAACAAGGTCTGACCTACGACCACATCGGCATTGGCACGCTCGAGTATGCGACGCGCGAAATTGTGATTCAGTCGGAAGCGGGTGCGCGACGCGGAGCTCTGGGCCGGCGCATTCCGCTCGATTCCGGCCTGATCGGACACGTGGCCCGCAACGGACAAGTCGCGCAGTTTCAGGCTCACTCCACCGCCGAGTCCGGGGCGCACCCACTGCTCGAAAACACCGTGTCCGCCGTGGCCCTGCCGCTCTTCTACGCGGAGCAGTTGCACGGGATTTTGTACATCGAATCCGCCACCCCCGTGGATTTTTCCGAGGGCGAAAACATTTTGCTGCTGCGCACCCTGGCGGACCTCATCGCCGGCACGCTGCACAATTCGCTGTCCTTCCAGAAGGCCCAGGAGCAGGCCATCACCGATGGTTTGACCGGCGTAAAAACCCACCGCTTCTTCATGGAAGCGCTCTCCGCGGAATGGAAACGTTCGACGCGCGCCGCACGAGCCTTTGCGCTGGTGCTCATGGACCTGGACCGCTTCAAATTTGTGAACGATTTTTACGGCCACCTCGAAGGCGACCTGGTCTTGCAGCGCGTGGGCCATATTCTCGAAACCAACTGCCGCCGTTCGGACGTCGTGGCACGCTATGGCGGCGATGAGTTTGTCATCCTCATGCCGGAAACTACTATGGAGCAGGCCCGGCAACTGGCCACGAAATTAAAAGGCTGGGTTTCTTCGGACCCACTGCTGCGCGAGAAAAATATCAGCGCCAGTTTCGGTATCGCCTGCTATCCGCTGCACGGCTCTTCGCCGCAGGAATTGATTCAGGTGGCCGATGCCTCGATGTACTTGTCCAAGCATCAGGGCGGCAACGCCGTTTCCACCGCGGATCACTTCGATCCCAATGAAGCCAAGAAGTGGAAGCGCGACGTGCTGGAAGCGTATCTCGGCGTAACGCTGAAGCGTCTTTTCTCGACCGGGCCGGATGCCTTTGAAGAAATCTATCAGCGCCTGAAACAGTTCACGGAATCGCTGGCTGCCACCGAGAGCACCAACGGCACGCCTTCGCCGACGCCCTTCGGCGTCCAGGGTTTGCCGCAAGCGGTGCTGGACACGGTTACGTCCCTGGCCTACGCGATCGACGCCAAGGATCACTACACGCAAGGGCACTCGCAGAAAGTTTCCGCTTATGCGGCGCTCATCGCCGAAGCCCTGGAAATGACCGACGCCGAAGTGGAAGAGATTCGTTTGGGTGCGGTCTTGCACGACATCGGAAAAGTAGGCATACCGGAATCCATTTTGAACAAGAGCGGCCCGCTGAATCCCGAAGAGTGGGAAGTGATGAAGTCCCACGTGATTTTTGGCGCCAAGATTCTGGACCCGCTGACGCCGCTGGCTTCCGTGCGCAAGATGGTCCTGCATCATCACGAATTCTTCGATGGCTCCGGCTACCCGGAAGCGCTAAGCGGCAACAATATTCCGCTGGGCGCGCGCATCATTGCGGTGGCCGACGCCTACGACACCATCACCAGCGATCGCACCTACAAGAAGGGGCGGCCCGCGGCAGACGCGCTGGCGGAGCTGGAACGCTGCGCCAACGCACAATTCGATCGCGCCATTGTGGAGCTATTCGTTCGCACCATGCGCCAGTTGCCCAATCCAATCATTGAAGTGGCAGCAACCGTGGGCCCGCGAACCTAGCCGCGTGCGTTCGCGCAGGTGAGACGCGCCTCTAAGAATACCTGCCCTATCATCAGCAGGAACGAAATCGCGTAAGACCCTATACCCCCACCCCGTTCCAGCGTAAGTGTTCATTCTAGGGAGGTTACATGAGGCATTTGCGGAAGTGTTCATTCTAGTGGAGTTATGCGGGCTGTTTTTGTAACTGTTGATTCTAAAGGGGTAAGGCTCACTGTATGGGTGCGCAAAATTGGGGGCGAAACCCGATTCAAGAGACCTAGATGCTCTCCAAACACTCCATCATTGCTGCTGTTGCTGTTGTTGGTCGAATTCGGCTTGGTCGGCGGGGCCGAATTGCTTCATGCGGATGACCGTGGCGGGGGGTAATTCTTCTGGCTCCGGGGTGTCCACCGTATTGACGGTTACCAGGACGCTTAGTTCGCGTTCGGGTTCGCCTTTGAAGACGCCGCGCGTGGGGGGAACGTCGGAATAGTCGCGGCCGAGGGCTACGCGGATGTGGCGTTCACTGGCGAGGAGATTGTTGGTGGGATCGAACGCCGTCCAGCCGCATTCGCCGAGGTAGGCTTCGACCCAAGCGTGGGTAGCGCCCGCGGGAGAGCGGTCTTTGTTGGCGTCTTGATGGAAAAGGTAGCCGCTGACGTACCGCGCGGGGATGCGGAGCCCGCGCAGCAGGGTGATCATGATGTGGGCGAAGTCCTGGCAGACGCCTTTGCGGGATTCGAGGGAATGGTCGATGGGGGAATGGACTTCGGTGCTCTCGGGAACGTAGTCGAAGGCCTGGTAGATGGCGGCGTTGAGTTCAAGCAGAAGTTCGTAGGGTTTGTCGCGGCGCTCCACGCGCAGCTCGGTGGCTAGTTTTTCCAGCAAATCCGTGGGGCGGGCGAAATGGCTGGGAAGGAGCATTTCCCAATAGTCGCCTTTGGCGACCTGAGCGTCGAGATCGGTCCAACTGGTATCGGGAGCGGAGTCGACGGGGGGCGTGACGTCGACGATGGCCTGGGCGTCAACTTCGATGGCGTTGGTGCGGCCGGGAATATCGAAATGGTGGACCATGTTGCCGAAGAAATCGCGGTAGACCATGACGCTGGCCTGGGGTAGGACGCCTAAAGAAAACGTCATGCAGCGCTGGCGGGCGTCGGTACGCGGTTGCATGCGGACTTCCATGACGCTTTCGCGCACGGGAGGGTCATAGCCGAAGCGGGTGATGTGCCTTATGGAGTAGGCCATGCGGTCCTTGCTGGGGAGGGGTGCGTGGCAGACGCTGACGAAAAGCGGATTCCTCGCTGCGCTCGGAATGACAAGTTTACAGGTTCGGATGAACAGCGACTACAGGCGGGGAAGGTCATGAGGCCATCTCGGTCTCGACGGGGTAGTCGAAATAGATTTGGTGAATGGCGGAGTGAATGGCGCCGCACTCGGCGCGGACATTTTCCAAATAGCTGTAAGCACCGCCGGCCAGGATTTCTTCGATTTGGCTGAAGCTGAGCTGAGCGCGGAGGCGTCCGGCGATGCGCACGGGAAGCTTGGCTTTGCGTTCGGTGAGGTCGCCGATGACGTGGAGAGCGGCGTTCACGCGATCCACCGAGAAGCGCACGGAGTGCGGGAAGTCCGGATTGAGCAGCAGAAATTCGGCGGCGCGAATCGGGACGATTTCCGCGGTGTAGGCCTTGCAGTAAGCCTCGAAGGCGCCGCAGCCGCGCAGCAAACCCACCCACTCGAGATATTCGGCGCTTTCCACCGCCTGTTCGGGCGTAAAGGCCATGCGCTTGAAGTGCGTGCCGGTGAGGCAGGAGATGGTTTCGGCACGCTCAACGAAGCGCCCGAGTTGGATGTATTGCCAGCCTTCGCCATGACTCATGGTGGAGTCGGTGATGCCCTGGAAGAGATGCGCGCCTTCCTGCACGGCGCGGAAGAAGCTGTGGGATTTGAGAATCCAGGAGTCCGCGGGCTGATTGTCGATGACTTCCAGATACAGGCGATTCAACTGCTCCCACATTTCGGAACTGCACTGTTCGCGGACGTGGCGGAGATTTTCACGCGCGATGGAGATGCAGGAAACGATGGAAGAGTGGTTAGCGCGGCTGAAGACCAGAGTGTTGACGAGATTATCGGGATTTACTTCGCCGGCGGGAGCGGGGGTGCGCAGAGCTTCGAGGAGGAAGCGCCAGCGGCCGGCGCCCGCCTCGGGGGATTGATCGAGCCAGAGCTGCAATTCAACGTCGACCAAGCGGGCGGTGTGTTCGGCGCGCTCGAGGTAACGGCTCATCCAGTAAAGATTGTCCGCCACGCGGGAAAGCATGCCGGCACCGCGCTGGAAGGAACGGACATAAAAGTTGCGTGGCGGGCGCATGTGCCTTAGACGGCGGCGTCCGCAGTGTCGCTGGGGGCCACGAAGGTCTCGAAATTGGCGCCGTTGACGACGCGGAAGTCGCCTTTTGTGGGAGTTTCACGGAGAACCCAGGTATCTTTGCTGCCGCCACCTTGCGAGGAATTCACGACGAGAGAACCTTTGGGCAGCGCGACGCGCGTCAGGCCACCCGGGACGAGCGTGACTTTTTCGCCGAACAGGATGTAGGGGCGGAGATCGATGTGGCGGGATTCGACTTCGCCGTCGATGAGGCACGGGGCGCTGGATAAAGAGAGCGTGGGTTGCGCGATATAGTTGCGCGGGTCGGCTTGAATGCGCGCGCGGAAGGCTTCGCGCTGCAGGACGCTGCTGTGCGGGCCGATAAGCATGCCGTAACCGCCGGATTCGCCGACGGCTTTGACGACCATGGTGTCGAGATGCTCGAGGACGTGCTTGCGGTGCTTGTCATTGGTCATCAGGAAGGTTTGCACGTTGGGAATGATGGGATCCTGATCGAGGTAGTAGCGGATGATTTCGGGCACGTAGGCGTAGACGGCTTTATCGTCGGCGACGCCCGTGCCGATGGCGTTGGCCAGAGTAACGTTGCCGGCGCGGTAGGCGTTGAAGAGGCCGGGGACGCCAAGGATGGAGTCGCGGCGGAAGCAGAGGGGGTCGACGAAATCGTCATCGACGCGGCGATAGATGACGTCGACGCGGCGCAAGCCGGAGGTGGTGCGCATATAAACGACGTTGTTGTGGACCAGGAGATCGCGGCCTTCGACCAGCTCGATGCCCATCTGCTGCGCCAGAAACGTGTGCTCGAAGTAGGCGGAGTTGCCGACGCCGGGGGTGAGCAGGGCGACCGTGGGATCGGCACGCAAAGGACAATTGGCCGGGGCCATGCTGCGCAGGGTGGCCAGGAGGGCTTGCGGGTAGTGGTCGATGGGCCAGACGCCGTAGTCCTGAAACATCGTGGGAAATACGCGCTTGAGAACTTTGCGATTTGCCAGCATGTAGCTGACGCCGCTGGGGACGCGGAGATTGTCTTCGAGGACGGCAAAGCTGCCGTCCGGCAGGCGCACAAGATCGGTGCCGCAAATATTGACGTAGATATCGCGCGGGACGCTGAGGCCGCGCATTTCGCGGCGGAAGTGGCGGCAACTGTAGATGAGTTCGCGCGGGACGATGCCGTCGTTGAGGATTTTGCCGTCGTGGTAAATGTCTTTCAGGAAGAGATTGAGGGCGGTGATGCGCTGGGTTAAGCCCTTTTCAATCTGGGCCCACTCGCGGGCCAGGATGATGCGCGGCACGAGATCGTTGGGAAAGATGCGTTCGGTGCCTTCCTTGTTTCCGTACACGGTGAAGGTGATGCCTTCGTGGAGGAAGGACAAGTCGGCGGCTTGCTGGCTTTTGCGCAGCTCTTCGGGGGGGAGACCGAGCAAGGTCTGATGCAGCGCGCGATATTGCGGGCGCGGGACGCCGGGAGCCTCGAACATCTCGTCGTAGGCTTTGTCTAACTGATAGTTCACAAAGGAAGAATAAGCTAAATTTCGTGCCGGGATGGCGCTGGATGTCATGGCAGGTTTCCGCAACAAAGCGAGCTGCTCCCCGTGCGGGGGCTGCATGCTTGACGGAACAATGCCTCCTTGACTCACGCGGACAAGTACCTCCGGCAGGAAGCTACCGGACCCCTAGGGCAGCGCTGGAGGATCAACTGTAGGCTGCGGGCAAGTGGGAGTCCAATCGAAAACGTGGATACTGTGAATAGCTTTTATGCAGGCTGGGCGGGGATTCGCCTGTAGGGCGGCATCGTCTCGGTACCGTCGGGGTAGGGTGATTGGTATGCTGCTTTAGGGGGGAAATGATGCAGACGGCGGAGATTAAGTGGATTGGGAAGCAGCAGTTTGTGGGAATGAGTCCCTCGGGGCACGCGATGGTGATGGACGGAGATCGCGCGACGAACGTGGGCCCCAGCCCAATGGAGATGCTGCTGATGGCGCTGGCGGCGTGCTCGGCGGTGGATGTGGTGATTATTCTGCAGAAGAAGCGGCAGAAACTGGAGTCGCTGGAGGTGGCGTGTTCGGGGGAGCGGGCGAGCGAAACGCCCAAGGTGTGGACCAAGCTGGAGCTGGTGTACCGGCTGCGCGGGGAGATTACCGACGAAGCGGCGAAGCAGGCGATTACCTTGAGCGAAGAGAAGTATTGTTCGGTGGCGGCGATGCTGCGGAAGACGGCGGAGCTGACGTGGCGGTATGAGATTGTGGCGTGATGGAGCACGCATCCACATGTACGCAACCCGGTCTGCCATGCTGCGCCGGGCGACAAAGCTTGGCAAGGCAGCTAGGTATCGCATAAAATCGCGAGCGGAAGGGTGTGCGGCTTGAGGGGGCGCGGCGGTAGTAGCTGGCGATCATTGCCGGTCGCGGTAAATTCCCATTTCATGCGGGGCCGATGTGGCGGCGCCCGTCCGCGAGTTTGCCGGCGCGGTGACGGATGGCGTGGCAAGGAGAACAATGTCTCATCGCATTGCGGCGAAGATTACCGGTGTGGCTGGATACCTTCCGCCGAAGGTGTTGACCAACGCGGATCTCGAGAAGATGGTGGACACGAACGACGAGTGGATCCGCTCGCGCACGGGGATTCGCGAACGGCACGTGGTGGAAAAAGGCACGGCGAGCTCGCACCTGGCGACGGAGGCGGCCAAGTGCCTGCTGAAGAAAACGGGGACGGATGCGGCAGAGATCGATTTGATCGTGGTGGCCAGCGTGACGCCAGACATGATGTTTCCGGCGATGGCGTGCCTGGTGCAGGAGCGGATTGGGGCGAAGAAGGCGTGGGGATTTGATTTGTCGGCGGCGTGCTCGGGGTTTGCGTATGCGTTGACGGTGGGCGCGCAGTTTGTAGGCGCGGGGACGCACAAAAAAGTGCTGGTGATCGGCAGCGACGCCATGAGCACGATTCTGGATTACAAGGATCGCGCCACGTGCGTGCTGTTTGGGGATGGGGCGGGAGCGGTGTTGCTGGAAGCGTCCGGCGAGGAGACGGGGATACTGGATTTTGCGCACGATGTGGACGGCTCGGGGGGGCAGTTTCTGTACATGCCGGGAGGCGGCTCGCTGCACCCGCCGACGCACGAAACCGTGGATAAGAATATGCATGTGGTGCATCAGGAAGGGTCGCAGGTCTTCAAGTATGCGGTGCGGCGGATGGCGGAGGTGGCGGCGCATTTGCTGGAGCGCAACGGATTTACCAGCGAGGATCTGAAACTGGTGGTGCCGCATCAGGCGAATCTGCGCATTATTCGCGCAATGCAGGAGCGGCTGGGAGTTGCGGACGAGAAGGTGATGGTGAATATCGATAAGTATGGGAATACTACGGCGGGGACGATTCCGCTGGGGTTGCGCGATGCGGTGGAGCAGGGACGGTTGCGCAAGGGCGATTTGGTGCTGTTGATGGCGGTGGGGGCGGGGTATACGACGGGCGGAGTGCTGCTGCGCTGGGCTTACTAGCGGTGCAGAGGAAAAAGCAACGCAGATGGACAGCGCCTTTTGCCGAAAGCGCTGCGGGTAAACGAAGCGCTGCGGGTAAACCAGAGTGGCGCAAAGAAGACAGCCGACCTGCGCTTGCTCGAGATGATTTAGCAGGAACGCAGAGAGGCCACCAGGGCCAGGTTGGCTTGCAGGCGGCGATCGATTTGCACCGCGGCATAGTGGGCGCAGACGACGCCTTCGCGGTCCGCCCAGGCGGCGCATGCGGGGAACGCGCTGCCCAGCGTTTTGCCGAGGGTTTGCAGCGCGCCGTAGTAGGCGCGAACCATGCCGAGGCCACCGGACGACGGGTGAAGGTCCGGGGTCAGGTCGTGTAGCTCGGCAAGCGCGGGAAAGTGTTTGGCGGAGAGCTGGCCGTCTGTCACGCAGGCGGACTGCAGGATCTCCGGGGCGACGGGCTTAGCAGCGGCTCCGGAGAGGATGGCGCGCCAGTAGTAGACGGCGAACTGGGCAAGAGCGACGATCGAGATAGCGAAGAGCATGGCGGCGGCTAGCATCTTTCTGCCTCACCCGTATAGTGGGGCAGGTGGCCGTTCTGGCCTATAGAACAGGGGTACCAGTCCGGTAGGACTGTGGGGTTGGCGAAATTGGAACTTGCGGGGTGGTTTACCTGAGCGACCGAGAAACAGATGGCTGCGAAAATGTTTCTGCGAGAACCTTTTGCGAGAGCCCTTTGGAGAAGAGGATCGGCGATGAAGTTACGCGCGGGACGGGCGGTGTGGGTGGGACTGCTGTTGTGCGCGGTCGGCGCAGCGGTGACGTTGTGGAGCGTGGAACTGCGCGCGGGGGAGAACCGCGACGCCGACACGGCGGCGATTCGCGGTGTTTTGAACGCGCAGGTGGAGGCCTGGAATCGCGGGGATGTGGACGCGTTTCTGGATGGCTACTGGCGATCGCCGGACGTGACGTTCTCCGGGACGAGCGGGGTCACGCGCGGGTGGGACGGGGTATTGGCGCGCTACAAGAAAAATTACGCGGACCGCGCAGCGATGGGGAAGCTGGATTTTTCCGGGCTGGAGATTCGGTTTCTGGGGCCAGATGCGGCGCTGGTGCTGGGGAAGTGGCACTTGGCGCGCGACAAAGGCGATATTGGGGGAGTTTTTTCGCTGGTATGGCAGCGATTTCCTGAGGGCTGGAAGATCGTGCACGACCATACCAGCCAGAAGCCGTAACGAGAAGAGTTTAGCGTTGCAGCTTGCCGTGCGACTCGGACTGGGCAGCCAGCGGGTCGCCGAGCAACGGGCGCTGCGTGCCGTGTTTGGCCAGCACGACTTGCGCGACGTTGATGTAGCGCTCGCGAAAAGCGCCTTCACACCAGGCTAAATAAAAATCCCACATACGCATGAAGCGCTCGTCGAAGCCGAGACGCCGGACGGCGCTGAGATTCTGGAAGAGGCGTGCGCGCCAGGCAGCTAGCGTTTGCGCGTAGTGTATGCCCAGGCTTTCGATATGCGTCAGCGCGAGCGGCGTGCGGCGGGCGACGGAGCGGGCGATTTCGGCGACGGAGGCCAGTTCGCTCCCGGGGAAAATGTACGTCTGGATCCAGTCGGTGCGGCGGCGATAGGCGGAGACTTCCTGTTCGGGGAGGGTGATGGTTTGCAGGAGCATGGCGCCGTCTGGCTTCAGGAGGCGATCGCAGGCGGAAAAGTAGGCGTCGTACCGCGCGAAGCCGACGGCCTCGAACATTTCGATGCTGACGATTTTATCGAACTGGCCAGCGAGGTGGCCTGCGAGGTGGCGATAGTCCTGGAGGAGCAAGGTGACGCGGCCGGGGCGGACGTCAGTGCGGGCGAGGAGGGCCTTCGCGTAGTCGTATTGCGCCTGGCTGATGGTTACGGCGGTGACTTGCGCGCCGTAGTGCCGCGCGGCGTGGATGGCGAAAGCGCCCCAGCCGCAGCCGATTTCGAGGATTTGCTCGCCGGGGGAGATTTGCAGTTTGTTGCAAATTTGTTCCAACTTGCGGCGCTGGGCATTTTCGAGACTGTCGGTTGTGTGGCTGAAGTGCGCGCAGGAGTATTGCATGCCGGGGTCCAGCATCAGGGCGTAGAACTCGTTGCTGAGATCGTAGTGCGCGCGGATATTTTTGCGGCTGCCGGCGACGGTGTTGGCGCGCAGACGATGACGCAGGCGCGCGACGGTGGCGCGGACGCCGGAGAAGAACGTGTTGCGCGCGTCGAGCAGGCGAATGTTGCGGACGCAGAGGCGCACCAGGGAGACGAGATCCGGGCTGGTCCAGTCGCCATCCATGTACGATTCGCCCATGCCGATGTCGGCGCCGGAAAGCGCGCGGAGGAAAAAGCGCTGGTTGTGGATGACGGCCATGGCGCGCAGCGTGGAGGANNGAGGCGAGCCAGGGTTTCATCCGGGCAAAGCTCCTTTCGCGGAAACCGTTTGGGGCTTGGAAAAATGGTCGGGCATGCACGGCGTTTCTGTTTCTGTGTTCGCGGACGATTGCGGCGCTGGATGGCGCGTGCCTGAATGCGTGAAGACCGGGACGCGCTTGAGCCAGAGGCGCAGGGCTTGCCAGTGAATGGCGGCGATGACACGCAGGGTCATGAATGGATAGGTGGCGAGGACGCGGTGAAGTTCGCGGGCTTGCCAGGGGCGACGATCGAGTTCCAGCGTGGCGTCGAAGAAAGGCTTTTCGGCGTGGTCGCCGGGCGCGCGGTGAAGAGTATTCATGTGGGCGATGAGGCGTTCGCCCGGCGGAGAAAAAATCCAGTCGTAAAGGATGTCCATGCTCATGAACGGAGAGACGTGCATTTCCTTGGCGGTGGCGTAGCGCTGGGCGTTGCGGGACGGGAGGGCGCACGCGGCGCTGAGCCAATAATTGTGGCGCTCGCCGAAGGTGCTGTTGACCTCGGCCATGAGCAAGGCGAGATTTGCGTGTTCGTCGTAGAAATAATAAAAAGAGACGGGATTGAAGACGTAACCGAGATAGCGAAGATGCGTGAGCAGGAAGATTTTTCCATTGGGAAGCGCGAGGCCCTGCGCAGCGGCGTCTTGCACCAGTCGCGCGCGCAGCGATTGGGCGCGGTCGCCGAAGTGATCGCGTTCGCAGTAGGCGATGACGTTCCAGCGGTTGTAGGCCGCCAGCGGGGAGACGCGCATGAGTTGCGGCAGGCGATCGATGTCGAGAAAGGCCATGTAAACGGGATAGGAAAATGCGTGCGGCCGCGGAGTAAAGCGGCGGTGACGAAGTGTTCCAACGTAGAGCGCGGATTCCATGCCTAAACCTGCACCCCGAGCGCCCGGGCCACGCGCAGGGCCGAGTTTACGCCATCCTCGTGAAAGCCGTAAAACCAGTAAGCTCCCGCGAAGTGCAGGCGCTGCGCACCGCTGATTTCTTTCCAGCGGCGTTGCGCCTCGAGCGCTTCGAGCGTGTACATGGGATGGTGGTAGACGAACCGGCGGAGGATTTTCTCCGGCCGAATCTGGCCATTGGCGTTTAGCGTGACGCAGTAATTCTCCGGCACCGCTAGCGATTGCAGGCGGTTCATGTGGTAGGTCATGGTGACGGGGCCGCGACCATTGCGGGCGTCCAGGTGCAATAGATAGTTCCATGCGGCGCGGGCTCGCTCCCGGCGCGGCAGGAGCGCGTCGTCGGTGTGAAGGACAACGTCGTTGGCGGTGGTGCGGAAATGCTGCAGGACGTCACGCTCGGCGTCCGTGGGATTTTCGATCAGCGGCAGGACGCGGTCGCTGTTCATGGCGAAGACCACGTGGTCGAAGCGCATGGCCTGGCGACCTTCGTGGAAGTGCAACGTAACGCCATCGGCGCCGCGTGCCACGGCTCGAATTGCCGAACTGGTGAAAATACGCTGGCGAAACGGGGCGCTGAGCGGCGCGATGTAGCGGTCGCAGCCGCCGGGAATGGTTTTCCATTGTGGATGGCCGTTGACGGTGAGCATGCCGTGATTGGCGAAAAAACGTACCAGCATGGCGGCGGGGAATCTTCGCAAAGTCCCGGGCGCACAGGACCACACCGCGGAAGCCATGGGGAAAAGATAGAATTCGCGAAATTCGTCACTGTAACTGTGCTCGTCGAGATAGTCGCCGAGGGTCACGGTTTCGGCCTGCGGGCTTGCGAGGAGCTTTTCCGCTTCGCAATTGAAACGCCGCAGCTCGCCGAACAAACGATACGGGCGGGCGCGCAGAACGTTGCGGCGCTGCGCGAAATAGCCGCGCAAGCCGCGACTGGAATATTCGTACCCGGTCTTGCGGCAACTGACGGCGAAGGACATGTCCGAATCTACGCGCGGCACACCCAATTCTTCGAGAAGCTTAATGAGATTGGGATAAGTGCGGTCATTGTGCACGATGAAACCGGTGTCAATGGGAAGCGGACCGCGCGAAGACTGCACGGTGACGGTGTGCGTGTGCCCGCCGAGGCGCGATTCGCTCTCGAAAAGCGACACTTCGTGCTTGCGACTCAAGTAGTAAGCCGAAGCCAGGCCGGAGATGCCGGAACCAATAACCGCTACGCGACTCAAAGTATTGTCCTGCAGTGTACTACGTACGGCAGAGAGATACGGATGTCAGACTTTTAAGAGCACACGGTCGGCCAAACTCTCTTCCCATCGCGAGACTCTGGCGGTACGCGTTGACTTACGAGAGTACATTTCCGTCCAGGATCTGCGATTGGTGGCAACCCGCGTGCTTTCTTGCTGTTATGGAATGGCGTCGGGCTGCCGCGGAAACTATATTGAGCCGCAACTATCGGGCGCCAATCGCATCGGAATGAACAGCGCTGACGTATAAGTAGACTGGAGCCGTCCGTGCGGAAGACAATTAGCAACCGCGGGCGTTCGCCGGCCGTGGAGGTGAAAAGCGTGAAGCTTTTCCTGAAGTTGCTGTTCGCATTTATTTTTGTATTCATGGTCGGCATGACCATCCACACCAGTTTGCAGCAGCCGATCTGGCAGGCGCGCGGCGGGTTCGTTAACAATCCCTGGGCCGTGGCCACGCTGTACGATGCGTACTTTGGTTTTTTCACTTTTTTCTGCTGGCTGGCGTGGCGCGAACGTGCCCTGGCGTCGAAGATCGTCTGGTTCATTCTGATTATGCTTCTGGGAAATATCGCCATGTCGCTTTATGTGCTTATTCAGCTGTTTCAGCTCAAAGCCAGCGAAGGCGTGGCCGCCCTATTCCAGCAGAAGGCGGCATGAGCGCGGGATTCTTTTATCGCCGGCTAGTGCGCCCAATTCTCGATCTGCTCAAGCAGGGCGTCACGCCGGAGAAACTGGCTCTTAGCCTGGCGCTGGGCGCGGTGCTGGGGATATTTCCGGCGCTGGGCTGGACCACGGCGCTCTGCGCCCTCGCCGCCCTGGCGCTACACTTGAACCTGCCCGCGATCCAGATCGTGAATTATTTCATGTACCCCGCGCAGATCGCCCTTCTGATTCCATTTTTTCGCTTGGGCGAGCGGCTGTTTCGCGCACCGCATCTGCCCATTTCCGTGCCACAGATTTACGCCATGATTCACGTGAGCGTGTGGCACGCCATAAAGCTGCTGTGGAACACGACGTGGCACGCGATCGTCGTATGGTTCGTGCTGGCGCCGATCATCGCCGTCATTCTCTATTTCGTTCTGACGCCCATGCTGCGCCGGGTTTTGCGCCGCATGCAGGTTGCTACTCCGGCGAACGTCGCAGAGGCGGTTCCATGCTCGCGGTAGCCCTGACGCTCGCCCTTACTGGAGCCGCCCTCGTGGGCGCGATGATGCTGATTTTGTGGGCCATCCACTTGCTGATCAAGAACGCCGCCATCGTGGACGTGGGCTGGGCCGCGGGCCTGGGCATCCTGGCCGTTTACTACGCGTTCGCCGGTCCAGGTTACGTGCCGCGCAAATGGCTGATGGCGGCTGTCGTCGGGCTCTGGAGTTTGCGCCTCGCTACGTATCTGCTTTTTGCCCGCGTCATCGGAAAGCCCGAAGAAGGCCGCTATGTGCAGTTGCGGCGCGATTGGAAGACCAACCTGCCACTGCGCTTTCTATTCTTCTTTGAGTTTCAAGCGCTGCTGGATGTCGCACTCTCGCTGCCATTTCTGCTGGCGTCCCTCGACGCTCGCGCCGGGCTAGGCGTCACCGCGTTCGTCGGAGCCGGCATATCGCTCGCGGCCATGCTGGGCGAGGCCATAGCCGACCGGCAATTGGATGTCTTCAAAAAAAATCCTGCAAACCAGGGGAAGACCTGCCAGGCCGGGCTGTGGAAGTACTCGCGCCATCCGAACTATTTTTTTGAGTGGCTGATCTGGGTAGGTTTTGCGACCTTGGCCATTGCCGCGCCGTGGGGCGCACTCGGCGTCATCTCCCCCGCGCTCATTCTATACTTTCTGCTCGGCGTCACCGGCATCCCCGCGACCGAAGCGCAAGCGTTGCGTTCTCGTGGAGAGGAATATCGCGCATATCAGCGACGCACCAGCGCGTTTGTGCCGTGGTTTCCGAAACCGGTGGCACTCGATAAAGCGAGCGGTTCATGAGTTCCGAACAAGCGTCACACGCCAAGTGGTTGCCGGCGGCGCAGGAAAAACCCGAGGAACGCTTCTGGTATGAGCCGCTGCTCGAAAGCGGTCTCGTGCCCGATTCGTTGATTCGCGCGGCCATTCGGCGGATGTTGCGGGACCGGCTCGCGGAAGAAGATGCCGGCAGCGCGGCCGCCAACGACGCGAAATTGCTGAAGTTCATCGCGCACATGAACCAGAGCGCCATCGCCCTGCACGCAGACTCGGCCAACGCGCAGCATTACGAAGTGCCTGCCGCATTTTTCGCCGCCGTGCTGGGGCCACACCGTAAATACAGTTCGGCATTTTACGATTCGCCGGCGGCCACGCTGGGAGAGGCAGAAGAGGCCATGTTGCGCCTGACCTGCGAGCGCGCGCAACTTGTCGATGGACAGGATGTGCTGGAACTCGGCTGCGGCTGGGGTTCGCTGACGCTGTGGATGGCCGAGCAATATCCGCACGGCCGCATTACCGGCGTTTCCAATTCCGTTTCGCAGCGCACGAATATTTTAGAGCGCGCAGCACAGCGCGGCTTATCCAACGTGCGGATCGTCACCGCGGACATGAGCGACTTCGCGGCGTCCGGCCAGTACGACCGCATCGTCTCCGTGGAAATGTTCGAACATATGCGCAACTGGAAGGCGCTGTTGGCGCGCGTAAGCGGCTGGCTGAAGCCGGACGGCAAATTCTTCCTGCACATCTTCACGCACACGCGCTTTGCGTATCCCTTTGCAGTGCGCGGCGCGAGAGACTGGATGGCGCAGCATTTCTTCACCGGCGGCATGATGCCCAGCGATGAGCTGCTGCTGCATTTCGACGAGCATTTGCGCGTCAACGAGCACTGGCGGGAGTCTGGCTCACATTATCAGAAAACCGCGGAAGCTTGGCTCGCCAACATGGATGCGAATAAATCGCGCTTGCTGCCTTTGCTGGCGGCAACCTACGGCGCCAAGTCGGCGAAGAAGTGGTGGGTGCGCTGGCGCATCTTCTTTCTGGCGTGCGCGGAGTTGTGGGGCTATCGCTGCGGCCAGGAATGGATCGTCTCGCACTATTTGCTGGAGCACGCAGCTCGCGCCCAACGGCGATAACCAAGACGTGATAATAGATAACCATCGCTGGCCTCGCAGAGGCGTGTTTACAGGATTTCCAGAATTTCTTCGTAGCGTTTAAACGGCGGTATGAGATACGCGCCGGCCATCTCCGTGCGCGCCCATGCCAGCATCTGGCGCGCTACATCAAATCCGCGGTCGCGCGCCGCCGCTCCGGCCTTCTCCATGGATTCCAGCACCGGCTGCGGAATCATGATTCCAGGCACTTCGTTGTTCAGCCGCAGCGCCTGTTTGTAGCTGTTCAGCGGCCACACGCCAATCAAAACGGGAATCGGCGGCGGGCCGCCAAGTTTCTTCAGAAACGCATGCCAGTGCTCCGGGTCGAAGAGCGGTTGTGTCATCGCAAAGTGCGCGCCTGCTTCCACTTTGGCGTGAAAGCGTTCGATCTCGTTATCCAGATCGTCGGCCACGGGATTCAGTGCGACACCGATCGTGAAATTCGTCGCGCCGCCAAGCGTTTTTCCCGCCCAGTCCGTGCCTTGATTCAAGCGGTGCAAAATTTTCACCAAGCCTACGGAATCCACTTCATACACGCCGCTGGTTTCCGG
>PMOV01000380.1 GCA_003161195.1 Acidobacteriota bacterium
TCCTTCAACATCTTCGCCAGGCTGGAATACATGGTGCTCTGATTATTTTCGTAAGACGAGCCGTGCACCTTGGGCAGCAGCCACATCTCAAAGGGAAAGCGCGGCGCGTACGGCGCCAGCGTAATGAAATGCTCGTTCTCGCCGATCACCCGTTCGCCGGTATCGCGCTCCTGGCGGATGATATCGCAGAAAATGCAGCGCTCCTTTTCGTCGTAATAGTGCCAGCAGCTGTCCACTTCTTCGCGCACGCGGCGCGGCACAATCGGCAGTGCAATCAGTTGCGAGTGAGGATGTTCGACCGTGGCGCCCGCCGGTTCGCCATGATTCTTGAAAATCAGCACGTAGCGGAAGCGCTTGTCGTTCTTCAGATCCAGCATGCGGTCGCGATAGGCCCACAACACATCTTCCACCGCGCGTTCCGGCATGCTGGCCAGCGTGGCCATGTGGTCGGGCGTTTCGATAATCACCTCGTGCGCGCCCACGCCGTTCATCTTGTCGAAGAGCCCTTCGCCTTCGCGGTCCAGTTCCCCCTCGATGCCCAATGCCGGGAATTTGTTCGGCACCACGCGAATCGTCCAGCCAGAGGTATTCGCCGCCCCGCCGCCGCGCCCGTAGACCAGAATTTCCGACGGCGTCTTGCTTTCGCTTCCCGGACAAAACGGGCAATTCTTCGCGCTCTTGGCGATCACCGTCTCGCGCAAAAAATCGTTCGGCCGCTTTCCGCGCTCCGTGGAAATAATCACCCAGCGTCCGGTGATCGGGTCCTTCCGTAGTTCTGGCAAACCGCATCCTCCTAAATCGTTTTACCTGTAGGCAACGACCGCCAATTGTAACCCTGTTCCGCGCGCGCGTTGCGAACCTTTGCGCGGAATTCGCACAATCTCACACCTCCGGACTAAACGCATCCTTATGCAGCCGCACCTCCGGCGCGCGCCCAATTTCATTGTCGATGGCCACCACATCAAAGCGTACCGGCCCGGCTTTCACGCGCCGCTCGTGCATAAATAATTTCGCCGTGCGCACCAGCATCTGCTGTTTCCCCAGCGTCACGCTCAATTCCGGCAAGGCCGTTAGCTCGTCTCGCAGCGTGCGTGTACGCACTTCCACAAACGCCAGCGTCTCGCCGTCGTACCCCACCATGTCAATCTCACCCTTCATCACGCTGGTCGACCAATTCCGCGCCACAAAAACGTACCCCAGGCGCCTTAAATACCAATAGGCGTAGGTCTCCCCGCGAACGCCGGTGCGCCGCGCGCGCGCTCGTTCCGCGAAGGCTTCGTCCGCGGTCGCCGGGGTCTTGCACGCCGCCACGCTCTTTGACGTGGCCGCACGCGACTCTTCATCGCGCAAACCATGCCGCGCCTTCCAGCGCAGCACGCCAAAAATAATCGAGGAAAAAATGGCCATCGCGGACGGAGTATAAACAAAAACTCCGCTTTGGCGAATACGCATGGCCACAACGGAGTGAGTTGTTCCGGCGGATCGTTACGGTGGGTTGTAGCGCCGGGTCTTCAGACCCGTGCCCTGGACTTTTTGAGGCGTTAGAGTTTCGCTTCCGCCTCGCGAAAGCATTCTTCGAGCGTGGCGATCGCAAAATCCGCCTGCGCCCGATCAATCAGCAAAGGCGGCGACAAGCGCACGGTGTTTTCGCCCGCGCCGAGCACCAGCAATCCTCTATGGAATGCGCTGTCCACCACCATGTTGCGCAAATCACCGGCGCGTTCCTTGGTCCGCTGATCCCGCACCAGCTCGATGCCGATCATCAACCCGCGGCCGCGCACATCTCCGACAATCCTGAACCTATCCGGCCAATCTTTCATGCGCGTAAACATATATTCCCCAATGTTCGCGGCATTCTCACGATATTCGCTTTCGATTAAATCCATGGTCGCCATCGCCGCCGCGATGCACACGGGGTTGCCGCCGAACGTGGTACCGTGCGAGCCAGGCTTCCAGCGCATCACGCTTTCGCGCGCGATGAAAGCACCGAGCGGCATGCCNNGGCAAATGCGCTGCAGCTCCTGCAGGAAAAACTTCGGCGCCGGAACGTAGCCGCCCTCGCCCTGAATCGGCTCGATGATAATTCCCGCGACATCCTCGGGATCGAAGAGCCGCTTGAAGATCTGTCCTTCGAGTTCTTCGAGAATTTCCGCGCCGCAAGTTTCCGCGGTGTGACCGTGCGCGCAGCGATACGCGTACGGATACGCGATGTGCTCGATGCCCGACAGCAGGGCACCAAAATTCTTGCGTTGCGTGGCCTTCGACGCCGTCAGCGAGAGCGCGCCCATGGAGCGGCCATGGAAGCAGCCATAGAACGCGATCATTTTGTCGCGCTTGGTGGCGTAGCGCGCCAGCTTCATCGCGCCTTCCACCGCTTCCGTCCCGGAATTGCAGAAGAAAACTTTTTTGGCTTCGCTGCCTGGCACGGTGGCCGCGATGCGCTCGGCCAGCGCGGGCATGCTCTCGTAGTAAAAATCCGTGCCGGACATGTGAATTAGCTCCGCGGCTTGCTGCTGAATGGCCGACACGACGTGCGGGTGGCAATGTCCCGTGGAGCACACGGCAATGCCCGCGGCAAAATCCAGGAAGGTGTTGCCGTCGACGTCTTCGACCATGGCGCCGCGCCCGCGCTTGGCCACCAGCGGATAATCCCGCGTGTACGACGGCGACATAATCGCCGCGTCGCGCTCGACCGCGCGCTTCGCTTGTGGTCCGGGCAAGGTGGTCACGAGGCGGGGCAATTTCAGGTTGATTTCCGTAGCGGTGGTCATGTTGTTTCTCCTCGGGAGCGACTTGCGCTGCCCTGTTCGGTCGCTGTTGTGGAGTTGGGCTGAATGCAGCGAGGGCAGGTGGGGTACACAGCGAGGGAGTTCGGATACACAACGCCCTGTGTGCGTCCTGCCGGAGAAACGGAGTTAATCTACGCCGTAGAGGTTGGGGCGCAGTTCGGCGGGCGAACCGTAGCTCGGAAATTGGAGTGAAGTGTGCGGTTTCATTTGCGTTTCCAACGGACGCCGCCGTCCTTTGAATCTTCAAGGATTATACCACGTTCCGCAAGCTCTTTCCGGATGCGATCGGAGGCGGCGAAGTCGCGCTTTTGGCGCGCGGCCTGGCGTTCCGCCACCAGGGCTTCGATCTCCGCGTCATCGGCAGCGCCGTCGGCGGCGCCATAACCCAGCGCGTGCAGCTTTGCGGCATCGTTGTTTTCCAGCACGGCAAAGACGCGGTCAAAATCGGCGAGGAA
>PMOV01000025.1 GCA_003161195.1 Acidobacteriota bacterium
GGCATGTTCGGCTTGCGCGGCGAAAGCGACTTTGAGCATGGAGGCGATGAGCGCCGCGGGCACGCCGTGGCCGGTCACGTCCGCGACCAAGATGCCGATGCGGTGCGGGTCCACGGAAAGGAAATCGTAGAAATCTCCGGCCACCGCGCTCATCGGCTCATAGCGCACCGCCATGTTGAGACCGGCGAGTTGCGGAACCGTGCGCGGCAGCGTGGAGGATTGGATTTGGCGCGCGATGTTCAGTTCCTTGTTGATGGCCACCAGTTGCTCTTCGTTTGCGAACGTGCGGTAGGCGGCGACGTACCCGAGGCAGCCGACGAAGGCCAGAAATCCGAGAAACTCTAAGTTATGGCCGTGCAGAATGCCCAGGCCTAAGAGATTGGCGTGCACGATGAATAGCAGCCAGATGGAGAAGCCGGCTGCGAGAACGCGAACTTCATGCGACAAGCGTTTGGGGAGGCCATGGCGCACGGCGTCGACGATCAGATACAGGATAATTACAACCATAAAGCCAAGTACTATCGCGCTGTTCGCCGCAAACAGTGTGTCCAGGCTTACGCCGAATGCCGCGGCCAAAATGCCGAACAGCGCGAAGACGATCTGCGCGACCAGCAGCCAGCGGAATAGTGTTTTCGAGCGTTCGCGGGCGATCTGATAAAAAAACAACGATACGGGAATGATGATGGTGCAGGTGATCAGCCAGTTGATGTACGGCCAAACGTGGCGCGACACGTCGAACAATGCGCGAAACGAGACGCTGTTGATTAACAAGCGCACGGCGTAGAGCGCGCAGAATAGGCCGAAATAGATGAGCGTGGGGTCGCTGGCCCTGCGGCGAAAAAAGAACAACGCGACGGCGGCAAGAGCTACGGCTAGCAGCGCCACGCCGGCCGCGACGTTGGCAAAGTCGAGGCGTAACTCCATTCGAGTAGTTGGGTGGGCCACCTGCGCCAGTAGAAGCGCGGCCGCGTGCAATGGAGTGGTCATTGGAGCCTGCATTATAGAGGGTTCCTGCCCGCAATGACGCTAACCTCCGAGGAAGAAAAGTGCGTCACACATTTGTGTTGCGGAGAACGTTACCAAGCGAGGCGTTTGATTTTTGGGACGACGTCGAAGTGCTGGTCGCGGCTGAGGATGGGAAGCTCGTGTTGACGGCATAGCGCGGCGATCCACACGTCGTTCATCGGGATAGGTCTGCCGATGCGCTTTAGGTCCAGGCGTACTTCGGCGTAATGAATGGTGGTTTCGTCCGTGATATTTAGCACATCGGTTTGGGTGATTAGCCGTTCGAGCCAGAGATGGTAATCCGCGACATTTCTAGCTTGTGCAATGCCGAAGCGATATTCTCCTACGACCACCACCGGCAACGCCAGAACTTGAACTTCCGCGAGTAGTTCCATGATTGCCGGTTCTGATTCCGCGAAGTCAGATACTGCATTCGTGTCTAGCAGCAGGCGCGGAATCAATGGCGCAGTTCCTACTGCCACATTTCCGGTTCAATCTGCTCGAACTCTTCCTCAATGATCTTGTTGATGCGCGCCGTTTCTTTGCGCAAGTGCTTTAGTCCTCCGGCCAGTTTCATCCAGGGCTGTTTGCCGGGCGCTGGATTATCCTTCAATTTATCCTCCACGGCTTCGGTGACGAATTGGCGCAAGGGGATGCCGCGTTCGGCGGCCTTGGATTTGGCGCGGCGGAAGATGGCGTCGGGGATTTCCAACGTGGTTTTCATGAAAGGATATGTTCCCATATTTATGGGAGAAGGTCAATGACCAAAAAATGGACAACTTTGTCACTCAGGCGAGGCTCGCTTCGTTCTGGCGCGTTAAAATGTTGATCACCGTGGCCGCCAAACTCAGAACCATCGTTATGTTTAATAGCAGGGCGTTCAATCTTTCTGATCCTAAACCCTATTTTATAAATGACTGCTGTTTTGGAGATGATCTCGCAAAATGGCTGATCGAGGAATTCCGAAGCCGGAACGTCGTTGTTGACGGCGACCCAGGTCAGGAGGATTTTGGCTGGTTCTTCGGATTTAAGATTGAACGCGCTGCACACTTTTTTGTCATTGCCTATCGCAATGACGACCAACAAAAAGGCGCGACTTGGATTGGGTGGGTTGAGCGCAACCGAGGACTCCTCGGATTTATTTTTGGCGGACCTGAGCGCTGGGTTAAAAAAGAGGCCGTCGAATTAATTCATCACGCCTTGTCGAATTCCCCCCTCATTTGCGATGTGCGTTGGCATTTCCGTGCCGACTTTGAGGGCGGGGTCGAAGACCGGGGCGCGTCGTCGCCAGCGTGACGTATCATTATTAAGCGACATCGAAGAGATTGAGAGATTCCTTCCCGTGACGACGCGCTTTCGCGCCATGCAGCATCGCAATTTTCAGNNGCTGTCGAATTCCGCGGCGCTGCTGGGGCTATTCGGTTTTGCGAGCCAGATTCCCATGCTGCTGCTGGCTTCCGTGGGCGGCGCGGTGGGCGACCGCTACAACCGTTTGTATGCTGTGATTGCCACGCAGAGCGTGTCCATGATTCTGGCGTTTGTGCTGGCGGGCTTGCAGTTGACACACCACCTTGGCGAGTGGAGCATCATTTTGATTGCGCTGCTGGCGGGCGTGGTGAACGCGTTTGATGTGCCGATTCGGCAGTCGCTCTTCGTGCAGTTGGTGGGCAAGGAGGATTTGCC
>PMOV01000344.1:0-497 GCA_003161195.1 Acidobacteriota bacterium
AAAGCGCCGCAAGCGGCCATCGAAGCCATCGAGGTCGCCACCAAACTCCCTTTCGCTGAAGGCTGCGCCTTTGAAGAAAGACTTTTCATCGATTGCCTCTTCTCCGATCAATCCAAATCCCTGATCCACGTCTTTTTTGCCGAACGCGAAGTCAGCAAAGTGCCCGGCATCGGCAAAGACACGCCGCTTCTCCCGATCAAATCCGCTGCGGTCGTGGGCGCCGGCACCATGGGCGGCGGCATCGCGATGGTTCTGGCCAATGCCGGCCTCCCGGTCACGCTGAAAGAAACCGATCAGGCCGCACTGGATCGCGGCCTCGCCACGATAAAATCCAATTACGAAAATTCGGTAAAGCGCGGCCGGTTCACCCCGGAAGCTGCCGCCGAGCGTTTCGCGCGCATCACTCCCACGCTGACGTACGAGGCCTTTCCTTCCGTCGATCTGGTGATCGAAGCCGTGTTCGAGGGCATGGCGCTCAAAAAAGAAATCTTCAAAGA
>PMOV01000344.1:534-51524 GCA_003161195.1 Acidobacteriota bacterium
CTCTCGAAGACGCTTGGCAAAGTCGGCGTCCTGGTCGGCAACTGCCGCGGGTTCGTAGGAAACCGCATGTTTGGCCCCTATCGCCGCGAAGCGCAGTTCCTCGTCGAAGAAGGCGCGAGCATCGAATCGGTCGACAAAGCTTTGACGGACTTCGGCATGGCCATGGGCCCGCTGGCCACGGGCGACCTCGCGGGACTCGACGTGGGCTGGCGCATCCGCAAGGAATATCGCCACCTGGAAAAAACGGGCGTCCGCCAACCTTACGCCGAAGACAAGCTCTGCGAGTTGGGCCGCTTCGGGCAAAAAACAGGCGGCGGTTGGTACAAATATGACGACAAGCGAAATACTGCCAGCGATCCCGAGGTGGCGGCGCTCGTCAAGCAGTGGGTGGCCGAGGCCGGCACCCCGCAACGCCAGATCAGCGCGGAAGAAATCACCGAGCGCTGCCTGTACGCGTTGGTCAATGAAGGCGCGCGCATCCTCGAAGAAGGCTTCGCTCTGCGCGCCTCCGATATCGACATCATCTACATCAACGGCTACGGATTTCCTGCGCATCGCGGCGGCCCCATGTGGTACGCCGACACCGTGGGCCTGAAAAAAGTCTACGAGCGTATCAACGAATTCCATGCCGCGCACGGCGAAAACTGGGAACCCGCGCCGCTGCTTCGCCGCCTGGCGGAGCAAGGAAAAACGTTCGCCAACTACAGCAAAGAAGAACACGCATCCACTTGATACATTCGGAGCCGCAATGAGAGAAGCTGTCATCGTCGCCAGCAGCCGCACGCCGCTTGCCAAGTCGCACCGCGGCTCGTTCAACCTGACGCGGCCGGAAGATTTGGCCGCGCACTGTATTCGCGACGTGCTTAAGAAAACTCCGCAACTCGACCCAGCGGAAATCGAAGACGTGATCCTGGGCTGCGGCCAGCCACACGGCGTGCAAGGACACAATATCGGGCGCACCAGCGCGATGCTCGCCGGGCTGGCCACCAGCGTCGCCGGGACCACGGTGAACCGTTTCTGCTCGAGCGGCCTGCAAACCATCGCTATGGCGGCGCACCAAATCCTCAGCGAAGGCGTGGACGCGGCCATCGGCGGGGGCGTGGAGAGCATCACGCTGATCACGCGCGACAGCCATCCGCATCCGGTGCTGCTGGAGAAGCTGCCGGGGATATATATGGTTATGGGCAGCACCGCCGAAGTGGTTGCCAAACGGTACAAGATTGGCCGGCAGGCGCAAGACGAGTACTCGCTGCTTAGCCAGCAGCGCACTGCGCGCGCGCAACAAGAAAACTTCTTCGCCGAAGAGATCGCTTCCATCAGCGTGACGCGCGGACTCGTGGACAAAAAGTCCGGCGAAATCGCTGGCAAGGAAGAAGCCACGGTAACGCGCGACGAATGCAATCGGCCGGACACCACGCTTGAAGGTTTGTTGGCGCTGAAGCCGCATTTTGATGCCGATAGCGGCTTCGGCACGGTGACCGCCGGCAACTCGAGCCAACTCTCTGACGGCGCCAGTGCCACGCTGGTCATGTCTCGCGAGCGCGCCGATGCGCTGGGCATCCCGTACCGATTGATTTTTCGTGGCTTCCAAATCGCCGGCTGCGACCCCGACGAAATGGGGATTGGGCCGGTTTTCGCCGTGCCGAAGTTGCTGAAACGCACGGGCGTAAAAATGTCCGATATCGATCTTTGGGAGCTGAATGAGGCGTTCGCGGTGCAGGTGCTGTACTGCCGCGATCGGCTTGGCATCGACCCCGAAAAGCTCAACGTGAACGGCGGCTCCATCGCGATTGGCCATCCCTTCGGGATGACCGGCTCGCGCATGGTCGGTACGCTGGCGAATGAAATGCACCGGCGCAAGTCGAGATACGGCGTTGTGACCATGTGCGTCGGCGGCGGGCAAGGCGCGGCCGCGCTCTTCGAGCGCGCCAGCTGATCCTCTTTTGTGCAGGCGGAAGTCGCGTTCCATGCAGAAGAGCACGCGCGTGCGGTCTTTTTCAGCGCAAAAGAAAATGTGCGGTCTTTTTCCGCCTATAGGAGAATGCGCGGTTGAGTTACGTTGTGAGGGGGAATGGCTGCTCTGATCGTGGATACTCCGCGGGGCCTGAAAGAACTTGTCGGGCGCGAGTTGGGCGTTTCGGCTTGGTTCCCCATTTCGCAGGAGCGGGTTCGCCAATTCGCCGAAGCCACCGAAGACCGTCAGTGGATCCACCTGGACGCGGAGCGCGCGTGTAGCGACTCGCCTTACGGCGCTCCTATTGCGCACGGGTTCCTGACGCTCTCGCTGATCAGTCACCTGGTGCAGGAGGTGCTGCAAATCGCGGGCGGCGTGCGGTTCGCCGTCAACTACGGTCTGAATCGCGTTCGATTTCCTGCGCCCGCAAAGGTTGGAACGAGCATTCGATCCCGGGTGGCGCTGGCGGCCTTCCGAGATACGCCGGAGTTTGTGGAAGCGACATTTCTGGTGACCATCGAGGGCGAGGCTTTGGAAAAACCGCATTGCGTTGCGGAATGGGTGATGCGCTACTACCTTTAAGTGGCTGGTAAGGTTTCTTATTGAAAACACGGGGGATATTGATTGGTTGGAAAAATGAACCGGACTTGAGATGGGTGGACGGTAGGGCATTTTGTATCGTTGTGAGCGGAAAGGGTTTACGCGGGGAGCAATTCGTATCGTTATCATTCTAAAGGGGCAAATTCGTCGCACAAGAGATTGNNATATTGTCAAGCTATTTTATCTATAGGTATATCATTCGAATGAAATGAGACGGCGGGATGAGACGGTTTGGGAATGTCTTTTGATCACTGTCGAGAGCCATTGAAGAGGGCGAGGGAATTCGAGATTCGTTTGTGGCTGGCTGGTAGATCGTTGCTGTACCGCACCTACGGTGCTCGCGATTTATTGCGGCACCGTTCCCAGCCCTTGCGGGCTGGGCTAGCTTCTGCCGCGCCTACGGCGCTGGATGGTGCTCGTGCGAAGACCGGAGAAGCATCGAAAATGGAGCCGTGGAGATAATGAGTTGTAGCGCGAATCACACACCGGCGCGGCGCCACCTACCCTATGCACAGACCGCAAAGGGCAGGCCACCCGGGAAAGTTTCTTGATGTCTACGCTTTATTTAATTCGGCATGCGCAGGCTTCGTTTTTGGCGGAAAACTATGACCAGCTTTCTGCTTTGGGCGAAGAGCAATCTCGTGTGCTGGGGCAATTTCTGGTGCAGAATAAGATTCGGTTTGATCGTGTGGCTACAGGCCCTTGCGTGCGGCAACAGCACACGGCGCGAATCGTCGCCGATGCTTACGCCGCCGCTGGGCTGGACTTCCCTGCTCCGCTGACATTTCCGGAATTTGACGAATACCAGGCTGAAGAGGTGGTTAAAGCTCTGTTGCCGAATCTTCTTGCTACCGATCCTGCGATTGGTGAACTGCATCGCGGTTTTTTGGCTTCTCCGGATCAGCTTGCGCAGCGGCGGACATTTCAAAATCTTTTTGCGGCCATTATTGGGAAATGGGTGCGCGAAGAGGTGGCAGCTCCTGGGGTCGAATCTTGGCAGCAATTTACCGCGCGTGTTAATTCTGGGTTGACGAAATTTTTGGCGCAGGGGCGGCGCGGGGAACAGACGGCCATCTTCACCAGCGGAGGGCCTATTGCTGTGGCTGTGCAACGCGCTTTGGCGCTCTCTACCGAGCGCACGCTGGGGCTTAGCTGGATCTCTCGCAATTCCAGTTACAGCGAGTTTCTTTACGACGCCGAACGCTTTACCCTAAGCTCGTTTAATGCACACCCGCACATAGTGGACTTTGCGATGCGTACCTATCGCTAACCGGACCTCTAATGAGCAATCTTCTCGACCAACCCGCCAATATTCGCCCTGGCGAGGAGCTCGACGCCGCGAAACTCGAGCCTTATTTGCGCGCGAAATTCCCCGACGCTGGGGGCGAACTGGAGATACGGCAATATCCCAGCGGGCACTCCAACCTGACTTATGCGGTGCGGCTGGGCGACGAGCAATTCGTGCTGCGGCGGCCGCCCTTTGGGAGCAAGGTAAAGTCCGCACACGATATGGGGCGGGAGTTTCGGGTGCTGGCGAAACTGCGCGCGGTTTATCCGCCGGCGCCTGAAGTGCTGTTTTATTGCGATGATGACGGGATGCTTGGCGCGCCGTTTTATGTGATGCGGCCGATTCATGGCGTTATTCTGCGCAAGACTGTACCGCCGGATCTGAATCTCACGCCGCAAAAAGCGCGCGAACTTTGCGTTTCGCTGCTGGACAATTTGATTCGTCTGCATCATGTCGATTACACCGCTGCGGGGCTGGCCGATCTTGGCAAGCCCGCGGGTTATCTAGAACGGCAGGTGCGCGGGTGGATCGAGCGCTACCACAATTCCCAAACGCACGACTATCCGGCGGTCGAACAAATTGCGTCTTGGCTGCAGCAAAACGCGCCCGCCACGAGCCAGGTCTCGCTGATTCACAACGACTACAAATTCGACAACGTTATTTTGGATCCTGGCAATCTTAGGGAAATTATTGGCGTTTTGGATTGGGAGATGGCGACTATCGGCGACCCGCTGACCGATCTCGGCACGACGCTGGCGTACTGGGCTGATCCCGAGGACCCCGAGGAGCTGAAACAAAATCTCAGCGATGTGACCACGCAACCCGGGAGCGTGTCTCGCGCGGAGATGGCGGCGCTTTACGCGGAAAAAACCGCCATCGACACAACGCACATGCCCTTCTATTTATCCTTTGCCCGCTTCAAACTGGCGGTCATCGTGCAACAAATTTATTATCGTTACAGCCAGGGTTTAACTCGAGACCCACGCTTCACCACGCTGCCGGACCGTGTGTCGGGGTTGCTCGAGGCTTCGCTGCACTGCGCCCAAAGCCAGCAAATTTAGGCGATCTAACGTTGGATTGGGGATTCCAAAAGGCGCACAGACTGAAAGTCTATGCCACGTTGATGCAAAGACGGGACGTGTGGCGTGACTGGCGAAGAGTTTTTGTATGAAAGAAGTGGCGAGTGGGGGAGTGATGAGTGGCGAGTCATAAAGCGAAGCGCACAGACTGAAGTCTGTGCTGCAAAAATCCTTGGAAGTGTGCCTGGCGGTGAAATTGGATAGGGCTGATTCACCGCGCGCATGCAGGAGTACCTGTGCTGCGGGGCTGTTCAGCGGCGCAATTCCCCCTTGGCGATGGACTCGAGGTGGACTTCGTCGGGGCCGTCGGCCAGGCGGAGGGTGCGGACGTTGGCCCAGGCTGCGGCGAGGAAGGTATCCTGCGAGACGCCGGCGGCGCCGTGGGCTTGGATGGCGCGGTCAAGGACGCGCAACGCCACGTTGGGCGCGACCACTTTGATCATGGCGATTTCGGCGCGGGCGGCTTTGTTGCCGACGGTGTCCATCATGTAGGCGGCTTTTAGCGTTAGCAGGCGGGCTTGTTCGATCTCCATGCGGCTGGCGGCGATGTCTGCGCGGATGGTTCCCTGCTCCGCCAGCGCTTTACCAAACGCCACGCGAGTCTGCACGCGCTGACACATCAGTTCGAGGGCGCGCTCGGCTACGCCGATGCAGCGCATGCAGTGGTGAATGCGGCCCGGGCCCAGGCGGCCCTGGGCCATTTCAAAGCCGCGGCCTTGGCCCAGCAAGAGATTGGCTGCGGGCACGCGGACATTTTCAAAGTGAATTTCTGCGTGGCCGTGCGGCGCGTGGTCGTAGCCATAGACGGTGAGCAGGCGGACGATTTTTACGCCTGGCGTATCTAGCGGGACGAGGATCATGGACTGCTGCTTGTGCGCGGCGGCGTCAGGATCGGTTTTACCCATCAAGATGGCGATCTTGCAACGCGGGTCGCCGGCGCCGGAGGACCACCACTTTTTGCCATCGATTACGTAGGAATCGCCGTCGCGTGCGATGCGCGTGGAGATGTTGGTGGCGTCCGAGGACGCTACGTCGGGCTCGGTCATGGCGAAGCAGGAGCGGATTTCGCCCGCAAGGAGCGGCGTGAGCCATTGCGTTTTTTGCTCGGCGGTGCCGTAACGCGCGAGGACTTCCATATTGCCGGTGTCTGGCGCGGAGCAATTGAAGACCTCGGCGGCCATGTTGCTGCGGCCCATGAGTTCGCACAGCGGTGCGTACTCGAGGTTGGTGAGGCCGGCACCGTGCTCGTCATTTTGAGGAGACTTGCCGGGCGGCAGAAAGAGGTTCCACAATTTGGCGGCTCGCGCTTTGGCTTTCAGTTCGTCAATGACTGGGGCGGGCTGCCAGCGGTCGCGGGCTACGTCTTCCGCGTAACGTGCTTCATTGGGATAGACGTGCTCGTCCATGAAGCGCTGGACGCGCTCTTGATATTCTTTCGTTTTGGCGCTGGGCTCGAAATTCATGCGGTTGTTCTATTTGCCGGTGAAGGCTGGGGCGCGCTTTTCTACGAAATGGGCCACGCCTTCCTTGAAGTCTTCGCAGCGCAGGCTTTCGAGCATTTCGCGTTCGGCTAGCTCGAAGGATTCGGCGAGCGTCTGGAACATGGCGTCGTAGACCTGGCGTTTCATCACGCGGAGGGAGCGCGGGCTGACGGCGGAGGCGATTTCGGCGGCGTACTTCTGCACGTCTTCGGCGAAGGTGGCTTGGGGCAAGACGCGATTGGCGAGGCCCATGTGGAAGGCTTCGGCGGCATCGATCATGCGGGCGCTGAAGAGCAGGTCGAGGGCGTTGGCGTGGCCGACGAGGCGAGGCAGCATCCAGGCCATGCCATATTCGGCGATGAGGCCGCGGCGCGCGAAGGCGGTGCCGAAGCGGGCGGCATCAGAGGCCAGGCGAATGTCGCAATAGAGGGCGATGACCAGGCCGAGTCCCACGGCAGGGCCGTTGATGGCGGCGATGATCGGTTTTGTTAGCGCGGGAAAGTAGGAATATTTTTTCTGAAAGTCGGGGCGTGCGCCATTGGGGCTTGGCGCGGCTTGCGTCTGCGCGGCGCCGTCTTGAGCGGCGCGGACGCGGCGGAGTTCGTTTTCGCCTTTTTCTGCCAGCGTGCTGAGTAAGGAAATGTCCGCGCCGGAGCAAAAGCCGCGGCCGGCGCCGGTGAGGACGATGACGCGCACATGTTCGTCGCGCTCGGCTTCGAGCATGGCGGAGCGCACTTCCTGCTCCATGACGGCGGTCCAGGCGTTGAGTTTGTCTGGGCGATGGAGGGTGAGGGTGGCGACGCGGCCGGCGACGGAGTACAGGGTTTCTTGGTTTGGCATGGCGGGTGGATTATATACAATTGGCGCGGCGTTAGTTACCGTCATTTTTATGCGACTATCGCGTTGGAGGAATGGCGGCAAGGTGACTAACAGTGCCGCAGTGACCGCCCGCGCGGCGACAGGACACTACTTCTGGGCAAGCTGGGGCGCAGCATGCTGCGCGCCTACAAGTCGCACGGCGTTTGCGCTGGCAACGGCACACCACTCCTGTCCCCGCGATAGGCGCGCGCGTTAGTGTCGGCTCCATCGGGGCAGAACGCTCCGCCGTAACTTTCCGCGAGTCAGACCCGTCTTTACTGTAGGCGGCGGCCACTTTCCAGCATTCCAGTACGCAGCGGCAACTTTGCCGGCAACTTGGGACGCGGATTGGGGTTGGTAATGGCAGCAGCGGCATCGGGCTAGTGCAGGGAGTGTCTAAGACGCGACGCTGAGGCTGCGCCGATCCCTGCGATTGGCCCTAAGAATGCTACAAAGGACGCCATGAGTTTGCGCACGGTCGAACAAGTTCGCCGAGTTTTCCGCATCGTGGCGGGGTTCACGCTGCTGCTGGTGGGCGTGGTGATGATCGTTACGCCCGGTCCTGGGTGGCTGGTGATGTTGTGCGGATTGAGCTTGCTGGCGGCAGAGTTTCTGTGGGCGCGGCGGCTCATGGACCGCATGAAGCGCGAAGGCGGGCGGGTGCGCGATGCGGTTTCGCGGTATATGCCGTCGATGCCCTCGCGTGCGGCGGCTGTCGAAGTGCGTCCCGCAGTAGACGAGATGGTGCAAGAAGAGCCCACTCCCGAACGCGTCTAAGCGCGTTCCCATCGTTTCCATTTTCCGCAGGAAAATCCCATTTTTCAGAACGACTCTAAGCGCGGCGGAACGCCTCGCTGCGCGCGCTGTGTTCTGCGTGAACTCTGTGTTAATTTCCGAACGGCGGCTGCGGCGGCGAGTTTTTCGGGATGATGCAAAGGATGGGCAAATGACCACGGAATGGCGCGGGAAATGGGCACTGGTAACCGGCGCAAGCGCGGGCATTGGGCAGGCTTTGGCGCGGGAGCTGGCCGCCGGGGGCACGCACCTGGTGCTGACCGCGCGGCGCAAGGACCGGCTGGAGGAATTCGCCGCCGAGCTGCGCGGCAAACACAGCATCCGCACGGAAGTGTTCGCCGCCGATCTGGCGCAAAAAGATGCGCCGGAGGAGATTTTTGCGTTTACGAAGAGCCTGGGCATGAGCGTGGAGTTGCTGATCAACAATGCGGGATTTGGGCAGTTCGGCGAGGTGCCCGCGGTGGAAACGCAGCGGTTACTGGACATGGTGCAGGTGAACTGCAGCGCGGTGGTGCACCTGACGCGGCTGTACTTGCCGGAGATGGTGGAACGGCGCAGCGGGGACGTTCTGATATTGTCGTCTGTCGCGGCTTATCAGGCGGTGCCGTATATCTCAGTGTACGCGGCGACCAAGGCGTTCGATCTGCTGTTTGCCGAGGGTTTGGCGGAAGAGATGCGACCGCACGGGGTGCGCGTTTGCGCGCTGTGCCCGGGCTCGACGGAGTCCGAGTTTCACACGGTGGCCGGGCAAGATCATTTGAAGTTTGCGGAGAAGCGGCGGGAGACGGCGGAAAAAGTGGCGCACGTGGGTCTTGCGGCGCTGGCGGCGGGCAAACCGGCGGTGATTTCCGGGGGGGGAAATGCGTTGAGCGTGATTGGGCAAAGGCTGGTGCCGCGCAGTTTGGTCACGCGCATTGCCGCCGGGATGTTCCGCCCTAAATAATTGTGGCGCGTGCGCCACTCTTGCTCTCGGCGATCGCGGCAGAATTGCTACATCGCCGGGAGCCTGGCGTGGATTTCCAGATACTCAGCGTGGACTTTGAGATGGTGGGCGTCGCCGATGTTGTGCGCGGCCCACAAAGCGATGAGATCGTCGCGCATGCGTAGCTGGCCAGCGACATCGAGGCGCGCGAAGGCGATTTTTGTGGGGCCGAAATATTCTCGGAAGAAATCGACGGCGTTTTCGGGAGTGGTGTCCGGCATATCGAAGAGCACAAGACGTTTGTTGAGTTCGAGTTGCACACCGGGGCCGAAACGCTGGCGCACCACCTCTTCGTTGCCCCAGAGGACCGGGGGCTGCACGCTGGGGGGCGGCGGGACGTGGCGGGCGCTTACTTGAAAGGATTTGCCGACAAAGCTATCGGGCGTCCAGTTGGCCATGGCGATTAGGCCGCCGGGGCGGCAAACGCGCTTGAATTCGCCGATGACGCGTTCGGGGCGCGGCGCGAACATGGCGCCGAACATGGAGAGGACCACGTCGAATTGCGCGTCAGCGTAGGGCAATTGTTCGGCGTCGCCTTCGTCGAACTGGATTTTGAGATTTTCTTGCGCGGCGCGCTGGCGTGCTTGTTCGAGAAGATTGGTAGAAATGTCGACGCCGGTGACGGTGGCGCCAGTGCGCGCCGCGGGCAGCGACTGATTGCCGGTGCCGCAGCCCACATCCAGCACGTTCATGCCGGGCTGCAGATTTAAGCGCGCGATGAAGTCTTCAGCGCCGTTGGCGAGGCGTCTGGCGATTTGGCCGAAGTCGCCGGCCATCCAGCTGGCTTTCATGCGCTGTTTCAGTTCGGCGAACGGGTCTGGTTGTGGCGCGGCCTCGGTCATCGTTTCATCTCCCGGCGAGACACTTTATGTTACGCGGGCGCCCCGAATCGCGTTGCGCTCCGTGCTTTCGCCTTGGCCGCTTCTTCTTCGCGATTGCGCGGCGGGGCGTTGGTTTCGAGCGACGCAAGGAGGTGCAGCGATACGCGGGTTACCTCGTCGATGGCTTGGTGGAAGGCGGCTTCGTTGGCCTTGGAAGGCTTGGTGAAGCCACTGATCTTGCGCACATACTGCAGCGAGGCGGCGCGCACCTCTTCCGGAGTGACCGGAGGGTCGAAGTTGAAGAGCATTTTAATGTTGCGGCACATGGAGACCTCCTGGCGCCCGTCCGAGCGGGATTGCAGTGAAGCCGGCGGACGCGATATGGTGGCCGGCAATGGCCGACAGCCGCGCCTGCCAGCATTCTACCTTGGGAAGCACGGGGGAACTATTTTCGGGGGTACCCGGAATATACCCGTTGAAGGCACTCGCGGCGTCTGATACAGGGATGACCAACCTACAGGAAACTGCAGACGACGTATTGCTTCGGCGCGCCGCGAAGGGTGATGAAGATGCCTTCACCGTGGTGTACCGGCGGCACCAAGGGGCGATTTATCGCTTTGCCCTGCGCATGACCGGGAACCCCTGGGCCGCGGAAGAGATTGTGCAGGACGTCTTCATGACCGTGGTGCGCGATCCCAAGAAGTACGATGCGCGGCTGGGAACGGTGGCTGCTTTCCTGTACGGAGTGGCGCGCAATCGCATACTGAAGCATCGCGAGCGCATCCCACGGGAAGTGCCGCTGGAAGAGCGCAATGAAGACGGCACGGGAACTGGCGTGCTGCTGAAAGACTCGCTGACGCCGGCGGTGTGGGCGGAAAAGCGGGAGCGCACGGCGCAAGTGCGGGCCGCGGTGCTGGAGCTGCCGGAAGAGTTTCGCGAGGCCGTGGTGCTCTGCGAGTTGCAGGGGATGAGTTACGAAGAGGCGGCGGCCATCGCGGAGTGCCCCATCGGGACGATTCGTTCACGGCTGCATCGCGGGCGGGCGCTGCTGATGACGAAGCTGGAGTTGCTGCGGGAGGCGCCCCGGCGTGTGAGCGCGATGGGATGAACGATTTGGTGGGGAGCCCGATTTTGCGGTGGCGACGAAACGTAGCGCGAGAATTTGGGCCCGGCACAAGAAATGTCCAGAAGCGAAGCAGCGGCAACGCAGGGAGCGCAAGAGATTGGCCATGAATTGTGAAGAATTCGCGATATCGGGACTAGGCGCGGAACGCGAGAGCGAGTTCAGCGGGACGCAGCGCGCGGCAGCGCAAGAGCATATCGAGATTTGCGGGCGCTGCGCGGCGTTGGCGGAATCGTGGGACGCGGCGCGAGCCGAACTGCAATTGCTGCGCGACGCCACCAGCCTTGCGGGGGCCCCGCCACGCGTGGAAATGCGCTTGCGGCAGGAATTTCGCACACGGCACCGCAGCGTGAAGTTGCGGCGCACGGCAGTGGCCGCGGCTTGGGCGCTGGCTACGGCCGCGGTGCTGGCGGGAGCGGTGGAGCTGAACAACTGGCGCACGCAAAAAAATGACGCGGCGAACGTGGCGCAAAAGAATTCCGCGGGGGCCGCGGATGTGAACCTGGTCGCGGACAACGACGAGGGCGCGTTCACGCCGCTGCCCGGCGCGATCTATGCGGGCAGCGAGGAGGCCACCATTGTGCATGTGGGGATGGAACGCAGCGCGCTCGGCGCGCTGGGTCTGCCGGTGAATGAAGACCGCGCCAACGAATGGATTCACGTGGATCTGCTGGTGGGGGACGATGGTTTGCCGCAAGCCGTGCGCGTAGCGGAGTAAGCGCGGAGACGCGTCGCAGGCTGGCAAGAGAGTTTAGAACGATCAGGAGAGAAAGAGGAGAAACACGAATGAAGCAGAATATTTTGCTAAGGGTGGTGGCTGGCAGTGTGTTGCTGGTGTCCGCGGGAGCGGTGCGGGCGCAGGGTCCGGGCGGTCCCCACCATGGTGGCCCGGGATTTGGCGGCCCGATGGAGTTGATGGGCTTTGAAGGCGGACATGACGGCAAGGTGGTGAAGGGCGCGCCGTTCACGGCGTCGGCGACTTCGGAGACCACGGAGACGCTGTCTGACGGCACGGTGATTCACCGTACCGCGCAATTGACCTTGTATCGCGACAGCCAAGGCCGTTCGCGGCGCGAGCTGACCGCTTCGGGCTTCGGACCGCTGGCGGCCTCCGGCGCACCGAAGACCATGGTGATGATCTCGGATCCGGTGGGCGGCTTCCACTACATGTTGGATTCCGTAGGAAAGACCGCGAATAAGTCGGCGATGCACACGCGCACGCAAACGGCGGACAGCGCGGACTCCTTCCACCAGAAGATGGAATCACGCCAGGCGGAGGAAGAAGCCGCGGGCCTGCTGAAGAAGGAGTCGCTCGGGACGCAGGTGATCAACGGTGTGAGCGCGGAAGGCACGCGCATCACGAAGACGATTCCCGCGGGAAAAATCGGCAACGATAAAGCGATACAGATTGTTTCTGAGCGCTGGTATTCGCCGGATTTGCAGATCGTGGTGAAGGCGACACACACGGATCCGCAAATGGGAACGACGACCTACTCGGTGACGGCGCTGCAAAGGAGTGAACCGGCGGCGACGCTATTTGCGGTGCCCTCGGATTACACCGTGACGACGGGCGGGCCGCATGGGCGTGGTCCTGGACCGGGTGGTCCGCCGCCTGCCGAGGAGTAGTTTTTCGTGTCGAAAACAATTTAACGAGCTTCTCTCCTGAAGACGGTTGGCGCCCTTTTCGCAGCAGACGATCGCTGCGGTGAGGGCGTTTCCGTTTCTGGATAAGAAAAGATGAGAAAAAAAGGACAATGAAGTGGATAACGCAGAGTCGCAGAGTTCACAGAGACGCGCAGAGAAATCGGAAGCGTGCGTCCTAGAATTCCAATTCGGCGAGCAACTTCAGGAGGCGAAGAAGAGTCCCGCGGTCTTGCGCAGTTAATTGCTGCCGGACCTGCTCATCGGCGGCTACCCGGACCCGAATTAGCTGTTCTCTGTACCGGTGGCCTTTGGGCGTCAACTGAACGTGAATTGCCCTGCCCGATTCGGCCTTGCGCTCCGACACCAGTCCGTCGGCAACCATGGACCTGATGGCCCGATGCACGACGGTGCGGTCCAAACTCAGGAGTGTGGCGATCTGATTCTGATTGAGCGTCGCGCCGCCGCGGAGCGCGGAGAGGATGAAGCCGCGCGTCGCGGAACAATGAGTTTTTCGTTCCAGCCTCTTCCCGACTGAAAAATAGGCCGCCGCTATATGCGCGAGTACGGAATCTTGCAGGATGTTTTCAGGAATTTCTTTCCTGGGAACGGCGTTCATAAGACCGTTACCGTCGCCTCGAGCGGTCTCCGCCACTGGGGCGGTTCCAGGTAGGCGTGCGATTTCTTTCCGATGGCAATCACCATCACAATTTCACGATGGCGCGCGGACAACCCGAGAAATTTGGACAGTCTGCGAGCGTCAAAACCTTCCATAGGACAAGAGTTGATTCCGAGCGCCTCGGCGGCGATCATCAGATTTTCGCACGCCAGCGAGGTACTCTTGGTCGCCCATTTGAAGAAGTCCTGACGCGACGTGGGCGGCATCCCCATCGTCTTCCATAGGTTCAACACCCAGAAAAGGCCCCATTTAAGCGCGCCGAAAATACCGAATGGCCCGGGCATGAACAGGATGCGCCCTATTTTTGCGGTGCGCTCATACTCGCGGATTTTCGCTGCGCTGAAGCCGCTCCTGCGCATCCACTCCAGTTGGGCTCGCGACGTTGCGGGCAGCGCTCCGATGTCTGCGACGGCCACTACCAAGGCCGATGCGGTTTCCGCAGGCATTTGCCCGAGGCAAAGTTTCGCCACTTGTCTTTTCTGTTCGGCAGATTCCACCCAGTAGAACCGATACGGCTGCATATTGAAGCTCGAAGGGGCGTGGCGCGCGGCGTCGAGGATTTGCTCGCGCAGTTCGCTGGAGATCTCTACCGGCGCAAAGAGCTTGACGGCTCTCCTCCGCAAAATCGCTCCCAGGATCGATTCCATAAGGCCTCCATGTTGCTATTACAACATAGCGGTGTTGCAGATGCAACATAGAAGATAGCGAAGCAGGTGTGGGGTTGAATCACTGCCAACGCGGAAGAAAGAGCAGAGGGTAACGCGGAGGCGCGGAGTTCGCGGAGACACGCAGAGAAAAACGGCAATCAAGAGCGCTTCGAGACGTCGCAGGCAGCGGGTTGTCGCGACGACCCGCGAATCGCTTGGTCAAGGAGTTCGATTACGTGGAGGACTTGCTGGTTGGTGCGGTGGAGGGCGGCGCCGGCGCGGAGTTGCAGGAGACAGCCCGGGTTTGCGGTGACGATGAGTTCGGCGTTGGTGGATGCGGCGTGTTGCATTTTGTTGGCCAGTAGGTCCAGCGAAGTTTCGGTTTGCGTGATGTTGTAGCTGCCTGCGGAGCCACAGCAGAGTTCCGAGTAGGGCAATTCCACAAANNTCTTGATAGGTGGCGCGGAGTTTTGCCGGCGGCGCGCCCGCAGCGCTTGCCGCCACAGGATTTAGCGGCGTATTCAGGCCTAGCGTGGCTAGAAATTCGGTGACGTCGCGCGTCTTGGCGCTGAAGGCTTCGGCGGCGGCATATTCGGGCTCGTTGGGCGTGAAGAGGTGGGGATATTCCTTGAGCGTGCTGCCGCAGCCGGCGGCGTTGGTGACGATGGCGTCAAAGCCGGCCAGCTCGAAGGCCACGAGATTTTTGCGGGCTACGTTGCGGGCGGCTTGGCGGTCGCCGGCATGGGCGGCCAGGGCGCCGCAGCAGCGTTGGGTGCTTGGGACGACGACTTCGCAGCCGTTGGCGGTGAGCACGCGAATGGTGGCTTCGTTGAGCTGGGTGAAGGTGACTTGCGCGACGCAGCCTGCGAAGAAAGCTACGCGGGCGCGACGCACACCGATGGCGGGATGGGTGGTGCCGAGCTGGACGAAGAAAAATTTGCTGTCGATGGGCGGCAGCAAGGCTTCGCGGCCGGCAAGGCCGAGAAGCTTTAACATGCCGGAGGCGCGGGCCAGCGATTGCAGGCCGCTACGTTGATAGAGGCGCAGAAGCGTGGCCGCAGCGGCGATGCGGCGCGGGTGCGGCAAGAGTTCGCGGAAAACGAAGTTGCGCGTGAGGCGCGAGAAGAGCGGGCGTGGATATTCGCGGGCGATGCGCGCGCGGGCGTACTCGACGAGGACGCCGTAGCGCACGCCGCTGGGGCAGGCGGTTTCGCAGGCGCGGCAGTCGAGGCATTTGTCGATGTGATCGACAAAGCTGGCGGAGAGCGGGACGGTTTTTTGCGCGGGGTCGGCTTGGGCGACTTGCTCGACGCTGACCATCTGGCGAATGCGGCCGCGCGGAGAGTCGGCCTCGAGATTCCAGAGGCGATAGGTGGGGCAGGCGTTGAGGCAAAGGCCGCAGTGCACACAGCGGGCGTAGTCCTCGTAGGTGGGGACGTAGCCGGGGATCATTTCGGAGATGGAGGCGGGCACGGTCGTGACGGGGTTTGCTGGGGGCGTGGTGGTCATTTGAGCGTCGTGGTCATGGATGCGGTGTTCGTATCCATGATACGGCAGTGCGGCGGAGGCCGACGGCTGAAGTGCAGGGCTCGCGGCGGGTGCCTATTTGCGTTGTTGCGAATTGAACGCGCCTCGGACGGCGCCTCAGTCGGAGCGCAGTGCTTGGGTTACGTCGATGCGCGAGGCGCGCAGGGCTGGCAACGCGGACGCCGTTACCGCGGCTGCCAGTAGGACGAAGGCGGAGATTAGTACGGGCAGTGCGCCTGGCTGCTTGATGTCCTGGAAATAGCTGCCGGCCAGTTTGGCCAGGGCATAGCCGCTCAGAACTCCCGCGGCCACGCCGATGCCGGCCATGATGGCGCCTTCTGCGATCACGCCGGCTAGCAGGCGACTGGGTTGCGAGCCGATGGCCAGGCGAATGCCGAATTCGCGCGTGCGGGCGCTGACGGAAAATGCCAGCACGCCGGCTACACCAACCACGGCGATCAATAACGCGACCACAGCAAAACCGCCAAACACGATGGAGTTGAGTTTGTCTGGCGCTAAGACTTCGGCGCGCACGTCGGCCAGCGTGGCGGCGCGCTCGACGGGCTGCTCGACGGACATGTCTCGGACAATGCGCGTGATCGGCGTGACCAGCGAGTAGGGATTGGCGGTGGTGTGCACAAACAGGCGGCCGCCCAACATTTGCTGCTCGAAGGGATGATAGACGGTGAGCAGCGGGCCGGGGACGACGTGCTCGTCGTCGATGTCGGCGGATACGCCGATGATGCGGCGCGGGGTGGTGGCGATGTCGATGAATTTCATTACCGGGTCGGTCCACATGAGGTGACGATTGACGGCGTCTTGATTGGGGAACATGCGTTGCGCGACGCTCTGGCTGATGATGACCACCGGTTCGGAGTCTTTGCGGTCGGACTCGTTGAAATCGCGTCCGGCAAGAATGGGCACGCCCAGCGCGGCGAAAAATCCTGGCGAGATGGCGCGGAGTTGCGCGCGTTGATCTTCTTCGCCCGGTCCGCGCACGTAGCCTTCGGCGGTGAATTGGAAGCCGGGGCCGAAGATGCCGGCGTCGCGCCACGGGACGTTGGTACCCATGGCTACGCGATCGACGCCGGGAAGTTCGGAGATGCGGCGTATGGCCTCGCGATAAAAACCGGTGACCTGGTCGGGCGTTTTGCCGTAGGTCATCACGGGCACATTCAGGGCGAGGACGTGGTCGGCGTCGAGGCCGGTTTGCGCGGATTGCAAAGAAAGAAGCGTTTTGAGAAGCACGCTGGCACCGGCGAGGAGCAAAAAGGATGCGGCGATTTGCGTGATGGCGAAAAGGCGCAGGCGGCGATTGGTGCCGCCGGTGATGCGCACGCTGCTGCTGGTCAGGCCGGTGCCTTTGCTGGCGTCGGACGACGGGATGCTGGGGACGTAGGCTAGCAAGACGGCGGCGACGAGTGCGAGGCCGGCGCCGACCCATAGCATGCTGGCGTCGACGGTGAGGTCCAGCGCGCGCACGCTAAAGCGGCTGGCGTATCGCGCTAGCACGTTAACCATGGGAGTCGCAATAATTACGCCTAAGAACGCTCCGGCACCGCACAGCAGGAGGCTTTCCGCCAGCAGTGTGCGTCGGATGGCCGCTGTGGTGGCGCCCAGCGCCGCACGGATGACCAGTTCGCCTTCGCGACGGACGGTGCGCGCCAAGATTAAATTGGCTACGTTAGACACGGCGATGATAAAGACGAGCGCGGAGGCAGCCAGCAGAACGAGGAGGACGGTGCGGGCGCGCGAGGTGATTTGGTCGCGCAGCAGGCGCGTTTCGATGCCGAATTTCGCGCTCGGAGAGTAGGCTTCCGGATGATCCTTCACCATAGTGGCGTGGACGGCGGTGAGTTCGGCGCGGGCTTGCTCGAGCGTGGCGCCGGGAGCCAAGCGACCGAAAAGTTCGGTCATGCGATGGACGCGGCCGGTGACCATGGTGGCGGAGAGGTGGTGCGGGCTGGTGACCACGTTGGCGATGATTTCGGTTTCCGCGGGATAGGGGACGCTGGGCTCGAGGACGCCGACGATGGTGGCGGTGCGCGTGTCCAGACGAATCACTTTGCCGATGACGCTGGGATCTTTCTTGCAGTCTGTGGACCAGAAGCGATAGGTGAGGACGGCGGCGCCGGCGGCGTTGGGGCCATCATCGCGCATGTCCAACAAGCGGCCGAGCACCGGGTGCAGTCCCATTACTGCAAAATAGCTGCCGCCGACTACACCGGCGCGGACTTCGCGCGGTTCGCCGAGGCCGACCATGGTGAAGCCGATGGTGGAGAAATCGCCGAATTCGCTGATGGTTTTGACGCTGGCCTTGAGGTCGTTGATTTCCGGGACGGAGAAGGCGACGTTGTCGGTGCCAAGGCCAGGGGCGCTTTGGCGAATATAGATGAGGCGCGTTTCGTCGCGATTGACCAGCGGGCGGAGGAGCACGCCGCGGACCAGGCTGAAGATGGCGGCGTTGGCGCCGATACCCAGGGCCAGCGTCAGGACTACCGTAATAGCGAGGCCCTTGGTGCGAGCCAGCGAACGGAGGGCGACTTTTAGATCGCCGAGGAATACTTGCGGGCGCAAGTTCATGGAGGCGGCTCCTTGCGTGACGATACTGAGACTATCGCTAAGTTGCTGGCCGAATGCAACGGTTTGCTTGGCAAAACGCCAGCCCATGCGATTTTGCCACCCCGACGAATGGAACGCGCTACAGCAGGCGACCGGGAGCGAAAATGTTGTGCGGGTCAAACGCCGATTTCAAGCGACGCATCGCGGCGAAGTCGGGGCGTTCGGGGCCGAGGATGTTCATCCGCCGCTTCAGTTGCGCTGGTGCGAACTGCATTTGCGCGGTCGCGGATTGCGCGGCGCACGCGGCGAAGATTTTCGCGGAGGCTGGCGCAAGCTGCGCAATGGCAGCGTCGCGCGAAGGCTCGAGCGGCAATAGCGCGAAGTAGGTGATCCCGAGCCCGCGCGCGAACAGCGCGTGCGGGATTTGCGCCTCGTCGGCGACGGTGCTTAGCGCATTGAACAGCGCAGGCAATTTCGCCGGCAACTGCGCAATCTTGAAGATGGTCGCGCCCGGAGACGCTGCACGCAGGATGCGCGGGGCTGCGTTAACAAAGGCGCCCATCGTGCGGGCTTCGCTTCCGAATTCGGAGGACTGATACCCCTCGGATTGCGCGGGCCACGCCGCATTGGTCTTGGCCCCCGCGTCGACGGCAGATTCGCGCAGCGCGGCCTCGTAGCGACTGCGCACCTCCGGCGTACCGTGGCACTGCACCACGACGTGCCAATGTTCCGGCGAAAACCAGTTGCCCAGCGCTACGGAGGACGGACCACCCGCGCTGGGATTCTTCGCCGCAAAAATTCGGCCGAGCTCGGGGCTAACGATCTCTACGGCGTCAGGGGTAAAGACCGATGCCGCNNCGGGAAACGTGCGGAAGTTGAGCCGCGTAATGATTCCGAGCGTGCCGAGCGAACCAATCAGCAATTTGTGCAGATCGTAGCCAGTGACATTTTTCACCACGCGGCCGCCGCTCTTCACCCGCGTGCCGGTGCCGTCGATAAATTCCGCGCCCACCAAAAAATCGCGCGCCGTGCCGTAGAACTGGCGCAACGGCGAATCGACGCCAGCCGCAATCGTGCCCGCCACCGTGCATTGCCCACCAAACGCGAGGGACAAGGGGAGAAATTGCTTTTGTGGCGACAGCGTATCGGCGATAGTTTGCAGCGTGCAGCCGGCGTCGACGCTGAGCGTGAGGTCGCCGGGATCGTAGTGCGCGATCTGATTGAGCGCGGTCAAATCCAGCGCAATATCGTATCGGGCCGGCGCATTGCCGATGTTGAGTTTGCCGCGGCTGCCGACGGGGATGACGGCGAGTCTTTCACGGAGAGCGAATCGCACGACCTCGGCGGCTTGCTCGGCGCTTGCGGGCTTTACCACTGCGCCGGGAGCGACTTCGTCGATCGCGTACGCGGCCAATGCGGACGGATCAGTGAGAACACTGCCCGCATCGAGAATCGACGCGAGGCTGGCGTTGAGCGATGCGGCGGTTTGCGGCATTTTTAGCTACGGGCGACAGGCTGATTGGGCTTTGGCGCGACTGGTGCGGCGTGCCCAAGGTTCGTGGGAATAGGAGGAGCGGGGTGTCCGCCGGTGTGGCGGACGCGAATTTCGCCGCAGCCTTTGCCCATGGGGAAAATCTTCGCGGGATTTAAATTGGCGTGGGGATTGAAGGCGTCGTGTACGCGACGCATCAGCGCAAAATCAGCTTCGGAAAAAATCAGCGGCATCAGTTCAGACTTTTCCATGCCCACGCCGTGCTCGCCGGTGAGGGAGCCGCCCACCTCGACGCAGTACTGAATAATCTGGTTCGCGGCCGCCAACGCCGCTTCTGTCCTTCCGGGCGCGCGCGGATCGTACAGCACCAGCGGATGCAAGTTGCCGTCGCCCGCGTGAAAAATATTGCCGATCTGCAATCCGGACGCTCGCCCAATTTCCGCGATGCGGCGCAATGTCTGCGGCAGCTTGGAGCGCGGAATCACGCCGTCCAGCACGTAGTTGCACGGCGAAATGCGGCCCAGCGCGCCGAACGCGTTCTTGCGGCCCTTCCAGAGCAAGTCGCGTTCCTGCGTATCGCGCGCCACCCGCACCTCGCGGGCGTGATGCGCCATGCAAATCTCCGCAATTGCCGCGGCTTGCGTATCGGCAATTTCCCGCAAGCCTTCCACCTCGAACAAAATCACCGCCGCGCTGTCCATCGGGAAGCCCGCGTGCACGTAATCCTCGATCACCTGCAACGTCCAGCCATCCATCATTTCGCAAGCCGCCGGGGTAATGCCGCGCGCGGTAATGTCCACCACCGTTTCCGAAGCATCGTCGATGGAGTCGAATACCGCGAGCAACGTCTTCACCGCTTCCGCCTTGCGGCAGAGGCGCACGGTAATTTCCGTCACCAACGCCAGCGTGCCTTCGGAGCCCACGAAAAGTCCGCACAGGTCGTAGCCCAGTGGGTTGCCCTGCGCATTTCCGATGCGCAGAATCTCGCCGTCCGGCAGCACCAACTCCAGCGCCGTGACGTGATTCGTGGTCACGCCGTACGCCAGCGTGTGCGGGCCGCCGGAATTTTCCGCCACGTTGCCGCCGATGGTGCAGGATTTCTGGCTCGAGGGGTCCGGCGCAAAATACAGTCCGGCGTGTTCCACCGCGCGCGTCAGTTCGGCATTTACGAGGCCTGGCTGTACCGTGGCGCGCAGATTTTCATAGTCCACGCTGAGCACGCGATTCATGCGCGCGAAGACCAGCATGACTCCGCCCGCGCGCGGGATGGCCCCGCCGGAAAGTCCCGTGCCGGCGCCGCGGCCCACGATGGGCACATCATATTTATTGACCAGCTTGACGATTTGCGAGACCTGTTGCGTGGTCGAGGGAAACACCACCGCATCCGGCGGTGATTTTTCGATCGAGCCGTCGTATTCGTACATCAGCAGCTCTTCCGGTAGTGAAAGGACCGCGGGCGCGCCCAGCAGCGATTGCAGCTCACGAATCAGTTCGCGGTTCACGTATCGACGGCGGCTCCTTCCCTCACTATATGCAGGCCAACGCATGGGCGCAAATCCCGCAGCCGCGAAAATTGGCTGAGGTTATGTTAGTGTGAAGCGTCAGCCCAGAAAATCGAGCGTGTAACGCATGCCCAAACCTAAAGTCCTCTCGACGCGTGCGCTATTCCCGGCGGCGCGCAAAATCCTGGATGCCGACTGCGACGTCGAGTATATGACTGGCGATGTGCGGCCTTCGCGTGAAGATGTTTTGCGCCGCGTGAAAGACAAGGAAGCACTGGTTTGCCTGCTGACCGATAAGGTGAACGACGAACTGCTGCGTAACGCTCCAAAGCTGCGCGTCGTCGCCAACGTGGCGGTGGGTTTCGACAACATCGACGTACCCGCTTGCACCAAGCGCGGGGTGGTGGCCACCAACACGCCCGGCGTACTGGACGAAACCACCGCGGATTTTGCCTGGACGCTGATGATGGCCGTGGCGCGGCGCATCGGCGAAGGCGAAGCCCTGGCGCGCTCCGGGAAATGGACCGGCTGGGATCTCGATCAACTGGTCGGCGCCGACGTATGGGGAAAAACGCTGGGCATCGTGGGCTTCGGACGCATCGGCCGGGCCATGGCGCGCCGCGCCTCCGGTTTTCAGATGAGGGTGCTGTACACGGATGCGCAGCGGGTGGCCGAAGACGTCGAGCAATCGCTGCACGCGGAATTCCGCGACTTCGATTCCCTGCTCGCGGAATCCGACTACGTCAGCGTTCACGTGCCGCTCACTCCGGAAACGCACGGCATGTTCAGCTCGCCGAAATTCTTTCGCATGAAGCGGACGGCGTTTTTCATCAACACCTCGCGCGGGGCGGTGGTGGATGAAGCCGGATTGGTTGCGGCGCTGGAGGCGGGCAAAATCGCCGGCGCCGGCTTGGACGTCTACGAGAATGAACCGTTCATTTTGCCGGGATTGAAGCGGCCCAACGTGGTGCTGGCCCCGCACATCGCCTCGGCTTCGCTGGAAACGAGAACGAAAATGGCGTGTATCGCGGCGGAGAATGTCACCGCGCTGTTCCGGGGGCAGCGTCCGCCCAACATGCTGAACCCGGAAGTCTTGAACGGCAAATAAGTTTTTCCTCGGCGAAGGCTGGCTATGGCGGACCTCAAACCGGTGGCGCTCCGCATTTTCCACGAGACGATTACGGCCATTGATATTCCCGCGGCCATGCAGAGCAAGTTGCGCGTTAGCGGCAGCGTGCTGGAATGCGCGGACGCGCGCTTTGATTTGCGGGCCTTCGCGAGCGTGAAAGTCGTCGCGCTCGGCAAGGCCGCGCGCGCCATGATTCGGGGCTTGGCGGAGATTCTGCCGGCGGAGTTTGCCCTCGAAGGCATTGCGGTGCTGCCCGCCGGAGAAGCCGCGACGCCGACGGAGGCCGTTCCTCGCGCTGCGCAGCTCCGCTACTTTTTTGCCGGGCATCCCACGCCGGACGAACAAAGCTGGCGTGCTGCCGAAGCGATTCTCGATTTCTTGCAGGGCGGCGATGCGCGCTCGCTGGTCTTCTTTCTGTTATCGGGCGGCGGCTCGGCGCTGATGGAATTGCCGCTGGATGCGGCGATCAGCTTAGCCGACGTGCAGCAGATGCACCGTGCGCTCGTGGCCTGCGGCGCGCCCATCGACAGCATCAATACCGTGCGAAAACATTTGTCCGCCGTGAAAGGCGGGCGGCTCGCGGTGGCGGCCGGCGCGGCCACCAAAATTACGCTGGCGGTCAGCGACGTGCCCGCGGGAAAAGAGTCGGCGCTGGCTTCCGGACCGACGATCGCCGATCCTACAACGCTGGCGGATTTTCTTCGCGTGGTGGAACAGTACGGCTTGCGCGAAAAGCTTCCCGCCTCCGTGCGGCAATATATCGAGCGGAGCGCGGTTCCCGAGACGCCCAAGGATGCGCACGCGGCATTTGCCAACGCGTATTTCTCGCTCATCCTTGGTCGCGACGACCTGTTCCATCCCGCGCATAGATTCGCCGAGGCCTGCGGTTGCGTGACGTGTTGCGACAACGCGACGGACGATTGGCCGGTCGAGCGCGCCGCGGATTATTTGCTGCAGCAGCTTGCCGATTTGCAACGCGCCAATCCCGGCAAGTATGTGGCGGTGATTGCCGATGGCGAAGTAAGTTCGCCGGTGACCGGCGACGGCGTGGGCGGCAGAAATTCCGCCTTCGTGCTGGCTTGCGTGCCGAAAATTGCCGGAAGGCACATCGCGGTGCTTAGCGCCGGCACGGATGGTATCGACGGCAACAGCCCCGCGGCGGGCGCCGTGGCCGATGGCGATACGCTGGCGCGCGGCAAANNACCGGGCCGACGGGGAATAATTTGCGGGATTTGCGGATTTTACTGGCCGCGCCAACAACTTAAATCTTACTGGCGCAATCGGCGTTGCGCGCCGAGCGGCCCCCGAGCGTTCATTTCACCACGCGCGTTTTTTTCGCCGGGCACGTTCATCTCGCTCCGCTCACTTCGTTTGATATTTCCAGTGCCGCAGTTTTCCTTGCGAAATCCACTCCGTGGCGGTGGCGATGCGTTCGGCGCGTGTCTCGGGTCGCTTGGCCCCGGTGATCCACTCCAGATAATCGCGTTTGGCGCCCGGGCTGAATGCCGCGAAGGCTTTGGTGGCCAGCTTGTTCTTCTTCAGCGCCTTCGCAAAATCCGCTGGCATCTTGATGGCGAGCTTCTTGGCTTTGGCGGTTTTATTTCTGGCGGCCATGGGGCTCTGGTATTCGCCACGGTCAATAAACTCGGCGGCTTGACGGACCCAACTGAGCAGCAGTTTCTCGGGAGGCAGATCCGCCATGCTGCGGCATTCTCGCAACCACGCCGGGCTGCCGGAATCCAAGGCTTTGGCTTCCCGCAACACCGCCGTCATGTTGCGATCCCAGAAGCCGAAGCGGCAATGGGCTTTGAAGGCCGCCACATTGCCTAGATTCACGCCGCGATACTCGAAAAACGGCATGCTCCACTTCATGGACTCGGTGACGTCCGGGCAAGCTTCATGGATTAACTCGCGGATGCGCGTGAGAATGGGTTGCGCGAAAGGCTTGGCGTTTTCGATGTACGCGTCCACTTTAGGATTGAAATTGTCGGCGCTCATGGATTGCGACCTCTTGTCTGCGGGATTCCTGTCGCCGTGCATCATCACCGGCGCACAGGAATTTGTACACCGCGTCACGTCAATTCGCCAAACGGTGTTTGCAGAGAGGCGGTCGCTTGTGGATCTGAAGGCCGCCGCATCCGGCTAGGCCAGTCGCGCTTATTGGTTCTTGACCTGGGGGATTTCTTTGCCCGGCGGCAGGCGCGATTCAATGGCTTTGAGGCGCTCGTTCATCTCTTCGGTGAGGTGCTCGATACGCTGCAGGCGTTCCGTCTCATCGGCAGCCTTTGCTGCGGTGGTGGTTGCGCCCATGGAATCGGCGTCATCGCTATCGTGGTTTGCTTTGCCGGAAGCTTTCTTGCGCAGGCGGGATATCTCTCCCTTGATCATGGGGACCATTTCGATGCTGAGGTCATTGCGGGTGAGCAGCGCTTCCAGCGATGGAATCGCTGCAGGATCGCCACGCAAGCCGAGAGCGGCAATGGCCGAGCGGCGCACCAGATAGCGCGGCTCGACGAGATAGGACGCCAGGAGCGCGGTGATTTCCGCGTTGCCCTTATCGAGACGGCCAAGGCTGGCAATCGCGGCGGTACGCGCGGGAATGGGTTTGCCGAGCGCGGACCACTCGCGCAGTGTGGGAATGGCTTTATCGTCGCCGAGCGAGCCGAAAGAACGCAAAGCGGCATTGCGCAGCATGGCGTCCGGGGAATCGCTGGTTACCGCCGTGCTGAGTGTGGCGAAGGCGTTGGCCGGTTTCAGTTTGCCCAGCGCTTCCAGGGCTGCGGCGCGCGCGCGGTAAGACCTGTCTTCGCGGGCGATGGCTTCCAGCTTCCCTGGGACGGCGGTGTCCTTGGATGAGCCGAGCGCTGCGACGATGCGATAACGAGCCAGCAACCCGGCATCCGGCGAGGAAGATTCGGATTTATCGAGCGCTTCGAGGAGCAGCTTGGTGGCGGCGGGAGTTTCGGCGCGGCCGAGCGCCTCGATGGCGATGGTGCGCAGTCCCCACGTCCGGTCGTTCAGCATGGCGTAGCCCACGGCGGCGATAGCGTCATCGTCCTTGGTCATTTTCGCCAGAGCGGTAACGGCATCGGCGCGATCGGAAAGCTCCGTGGCGTTTTTCAGCTGATAGATCCACTCGGATTTTTCTCTGTGAAAATCGGCGGATTTGAGTACGTGGCCGCCTTTGTCAAAGAGCAGCATGAGCGGGGCGGAATCAGACGGCAGGGTGAAGACTTCGCTGTCCTTGGTGGGATCTTTTCCGACCACCAGCGGATACAGCTTGGCGCCGGTGGCAGTGGTGATTTCCACGTCCACGGGGACGCGGAAGATGCCAACCAACTCGCCCTTCGGTTGCGTTTGTTTCACGCTCAGCGCGAGCTGGTGCTTGGCGTCGTTGTAGGTGTAAGTGATATCGAACTTCGGAGCGCCGGCGCCGTAAATCCACTGCGCGAGGAATTCGTCGATGTTGACGTGCGTGGCTTCTTCCATGGCTTTGGCCAAATCGGAGGTCAGCACGTTTTTGCCGCGGTTCACTTCCAGGTAATGCTTCAGGCCGGAGTAGAAGGCGTCTTCGCCAAGTTGGCGGCGCAGCATATCCAGTACCCAGCCGCCTTTGCCGTAGGCGTTGCCGTCGAACTCGTCGGATTCCTCGCTGAAGTCGTGGCGCACGATGGGTTTGTTGAACAGGCCGGGTTCGTGGAACCACTCGCGCGAGGCATTCCAGCGGTTGTAGTCCGCCATGTCCTTGCCGTAGTGCGCCTCGTTCCACATGGTTTCGCCGAAGGTGGCGAAGCCCTCGTTGAGCCAAATATCGGACCAAGCCTTGCAGGTGACCAGGTCGCCGAACCATTGGTGCATCAACTCGTGCGAGATGAGGTCGTCCTGATCGGTGATGTATTCGCCGACCAGTTTCGGACTGATGAGCGAATCGGAAGTATTGGTGGTGGCGCTGGAATTCTCCATGCCGCCGGCGACGAAGTCATCGACCATCACCTGGTCGTACTTTTCCCAGGGGTACTCGACGCCCAGCTTTTTGCTAAACAGCTCCATCATCGCGGGTGTGCGGCTGTAGTTGATGGCCAGGCGATCGCCGCGGCCTTTGGGCGCAAAGTAGTCCACAGGAATGCCGTGCCAGGAATCTTTCACCTCGTCGAATTCGCCGGCGACGACAGTGATCAGATACGTGGAACTAGGAAGTGCTTCGCGCCAAGTCCACGTTTTCTGGCCTTTGCCGGTATCGGCGACGCTGATCAGCTTGCCGTTGGCGATGGTCTTCCATTCGGCGGGGACGGTGAGAATGGTTTCCGTGGTCAGGCGGTCGTTGGGATAGTCGTAGGTGGGGAGATAGAAGCGCGTGTCTTCCGATTCGCCTTGCGTCCAGATCTGGACCGGACGGTTGGGATAGGCGGAATCAGGAAGGATGAAGTACAGGCCTTTGGAGGGGTTGCCGTCGTACTTAATCTCGACTTCCAGCTTCTGGCCGAGTTTGGCGGAAGCGGGCAGCGATACGACGAGCTTGGTGGTGGTGGTCTCGAAGGTGGCGGGCGCGCGGTCCACGGTGACGGAGCGGATGGTGAGTCCCACGGAGTCGAAGGAGATTTTCTGGGCGTTGTCGCGCAGCAACGCGAGCGTGTGGGTGACGTCGCCAAAGACCTCTTTCTGCGCGGCGTCAAAGCGCAGGACGATTTTGGAGTGCTGCAAATCGTAGTCCTTGCTGCGGGCGTACGGTTCGTCGGCGAAAAGCGCGGGCGCAGCCAGCAGGGTGGCCACAGCGAGCGCCACACTGGCCAGCAGGATGCGCGACGTGCGGCGGATTTTCAGGTTGTTTAAAACGGCAAACATCATTTCTAAGAGCTCCTCTGTACTTTATGGCCGGCGCTTTCCAGCACCGTGATGGCCTGCTCGAGCTCACGATGCGAGATCAGGAAATANNCAGGCGGCGGTCGCGTTCGGCACGCACGCCTGGCGGTAATTCCGATTGGCCACACACGATGGACAACTCTTCGGCGGTTTTGGTGAGCGAGAAGAAGGGCCTGTGCGCGTAGTCGAAAGAGAACTTTTCCTGCGGAGCGAAACGCGCGATGGCGTAGAAGCCGGGGAAGAGGGTCAGCAGGAGCTGGTGAGAAATGGCCATCACGCTAGAGCAGGCTCCTGACGATGCCACCGTCGATGGCCAGAGAGACGCCGTTTACATAGCTGGCGCGTTCGGAAGCGAGGAAGGCGACGACGGCGGCGAACTCTTCGGGCGTGCCGAGACGGCCTGCAGGGATCTGGCGCTCCCACCCAGCGACGACCTCCTGCTCGGTGATGCCATGGCGGACGGAGAGGACTTCGGTCAGCTCGCTCAGGCGTTCGGTGCGGGTGTAGCCAGGGCAGACGTTGTTCACGGTGATGCCGTCAGGGGCGTACTCATTGGCCAGGGTGCGGGCCAAGCCGGTGACCGCGGCGCGCACGGAGTTAGACAGTAACAAGCCATCGACGGGCTGTTTCACCGTGTAGGACGTGATGGTGATAAAGCGGCCCCATTTATTCTTCTGCATGCGCGGCAAAGCTTCCTTGGCGAAGAAGACGGTGCTCATGAGCAGCAGATCGACGGCTGATTTCCAGTCAGCGGGATTGGTGTCCTTGAAGAGTTTGGACGGGGGACCACCAGAGTTCGTTACGCAGATGTCCAGGCGACCGAAGCGGTTTTCCACGGCGGCGACGAAGGCGGCCACGGCGTCGGGGTCGGTGACGTCGAGGGCTTGGTGGAAGACTTCCCTGCCGGTTGCGGAGGAGATTTCGGCGGCGGTTCGGGCGAGGTCGGCGGAGTTGCGAGCGCAGATGGCTACGCGAGCGCCTTCGCGAGAAAGTTCGGTGGCGACGGCGCGACCGAGGCCTTTGCTGGCCGCGGCGACGAGGGCAACGCGCTGGGAGAGTCCTAAGTCCATGGGAGAGTGGTGTCCAAAACTTCAATCGTCGCGCAAAACGAGGGCCAGGTCAAACCGGGGTGATTGGGAGTTGGATTTTGCGAAGGCCGCGAAGGCACGGGATGGACTCGGTAGGCTGGGCTGGCGACCCGATGATGGTCTCTTTGGGCAGGGTGCCCTAGGGTTTTGTGTAAGTGTTCATTCCATTGGGGATGAAGTCTTGTGTTTTGATACAGATTTGGAAGTGTTCATTTCATTGGAGTTATGGGGGCTTCGTATACTGGAATAGAGCAACAGGCTTCCTTCACCCAAACGCTTTGCCCGTAGGTGGTTGCGAGGCCAGCTGAAAATATATTCTATGGACCTCGGGAACGGCTCGGGCGGAGATGGTGATTTTGGAGCTATTCGGATTGACGGGAGTTGATAAGACGGGAGATAGCGTCGAGAAATATGAGAAGCGCGGATCGAGCAGGCGCACTTCTCTACGAGAGCGAGTGTAGCATGGAGTGAGGAATTGTCAAGAGAAATTGTCAGTACTAGGACGATTTTCTTTGGGGGTGTTGATTTTAGGGCGGATACGCGAGGGCATCCGCCTTGCCGCGTAACTGCCGTGGCGAGGCAGGCGGGACACAGCGTGTCCGTGCTTCCTGCGGTTGATTTTGTTGGCGTTGCGNNCGTTAATCGCCATCGAAACCCTGCGCCACGCACGGTTAACGCGCACTTACTTTGACACAGAAAAAGCTCGTCAGGTGCGGCGAGGGCGTTGTTTTGCGGAGACGCTTCTAACGATGGTATGGCCTGGATCTTTGCCGAGGGAGAATTTGGCTTGCGCGACGGCTGCGTTCATTAGCGCGACGATTTTCGGGTCGGACAAGGCGCTGGAGTCCGGAAGGCGAACGAAGCGATTTTGTGAGCCGCTGCCTTGCAGGATATTGTGGGGGTCGGGCAGCGTGGATCCCCAATAGAAGCTCAAGACGACACCGTGGGCGTTGGCGGCGATGGAAAAGAACGTGGAGGACGGACGATCCGTGGGAGCAAAGCCGATGACGAAGAAATTATAGTTGTCGTAGACCAACTCGAAGGCGGTGGGGAAGCGTTTGCGCAGTATGGCGCGACACTCGCGGATGCGTTTGGCGATCGGTGCGTCGAATTTGGCGATGAAGCTATCGAGTTGTGTCTCGGGCGATGCGGCGCTCGGTTTCCCAGGCGGACCAACGGACCGTTGTTTCCGCGAGGCCGTGGGTTTGCTCGCGGATTTTTTCCCCGCGATCGCACTTGGATTTCCTTTCTTTACGCGCGCGATCATTTCGTGGCCTTCGGTATTTGCGGCACCGTGGCACCGGTCCAGACGTGCTGCACGATTTTCCATTCGCCGCTGCGCTCGCGCTTGAAAACCATCAGATAGCTGCCGGAATAGGAGGCTTTGACGCCGGTGGCGATGGTGGTGAGGGTTTCCTGATAGTCGCCGCTGTCGTAGGCGAGGTCGCCCGAGACCTCAACCTTTTGACTGTGGAGCGTCAAATCGCTGTGGAAGGTGGCCATGATGGTGGTGAAGAGTGCGCGTAGAGCGGTCTGGCCGGTGATGCGTTCGCCGGTGGGTTGCAGGAAGGAGGCATCGGCGGAGTAGAGCTTCAGGATGGGGTCGAGTTGTTTGTCGTGGAGGTCTTTGGTCCAGGTTTCGCGGATGAGGGCGAGGTTGGCCAGGGCGTCGGCTTGGGGCGCGGCTTGGGCTGGGCGGAATTGCGTGAGTAGTAGGGCGAGGGTTAGTAGGGCGATGCACGAGTTGGCGAAAATCGCGCGCTGGGTGTGCGCGGTGGTTTTGCGAAGTGTCATCGATGAGTCCTCAGTTGGGGACTGTACACCGTTGATGAATTTGGGGAAAGTGCGAGCGGGTGAAATCGTGGTGCGGATGCAAAACCCGCCAATCGGGATATCATCCCGCACACTTCGGGGGGTGGAGAGGCGTAGGCGTTCCTGGGAGAGGCAAAAGAGCGCGGTGTTAGAAGCTGGGGTGGCGGGCCAGGCGCCAGGACCACATTAGGAAGGAGGCGGCGGTTAGGTCGATGCCGGGTTCGGTGGTGGAGTAGGACTGGACGTTGTCTTTGTAGAGGGCGGTTTGCGAGGGGTCATAGGCGCCCGGATTGCCGTTGAATATTTTGAAGGCGTTGGTGCCGTCGCCGGGGCAGAGGATCATGCCGCCGACTACGCCGGAGGTGGTGTAGCTGGCTGGTCCTTCGGAGGCGGCGCCCCAGAGGACGGGCGTGCCGCCGGAGGTGCCGTTGAGCGCGCCGGCCAGATTTGCGACTTGATGCTGGATGCAGTTGGGGAAAGTGGAGCCGTCGCCGACGATGAACGAGGAGCCCCAGGCGTTGGCGCCGAGAATGTTGCCTAGCCATTGCTGGGCGTAGGTGTCATAGGTCTTTTGTTGGGTGAGATAGTGGGCTTCGCTGGCCATGACGGAGAGGCCAGCGCCGTGCGAGGTGGTGTCGCCGGAGCCCCACTGATTGCCGTAGCCCCAGGGATCGGTGGCGGCTTGGCTGGTGGCGTCGGAAACCTGCTGCAGGAATTGCTGGAGGATGCCGGCTTGGGTGACGGCTAGACTTTTTGGATTACCGGCTTGCTCTAGCGCGCGATAAAGCTCGAAGTGCGCGAGGCCGCTGACGTCGTAGAGATTCAACGTGTCAGTGTAGCCCTGCCGATAGACTTGCGTGATGTAGTTGGAGGCGTAGTGGGCGGCGTCGCGTAGATAGTCTTCGGGATTGGTGTGCGGGAGACCGGCGGGCAAATTGCCGCAGCTGGCTGCGGTTTGCAGCGCGAAATAGAGTTCGGTGGCGCCGAGTTCCATGTCGTCGTCCCAGACATTTTCGGGATAGCCGTCGAAGGGCACGACAGTGAGCAGACAGTTGCTGCAGGAGCCCGACCCGACGCCGGGGGCGGGATCGGGGAAGGAAGTATCGGCGAGAGCGAAAACGTCTTCGGCGTTTTGGAGACAGCGATTCGCGAGCGCGGAGTCTGTGGTGCGATTGAGTTGGTAACACAGGGCGAAGTCCGCGGCCAGGCGGCCGGCGAGATTGGGGCTGATTTTTGAGCCCGCGGGGCCGGCAACGAAGACGGGGCGATGGCAGATGAAGACGGTGGTTTGCGGGTCGCAGGCTTCGGGATCGCCTTGCTGCCGGTAATCGTCGGCGGCTTGCGGGAGGGTCCAAATGTCGTATTCAGTGATCAGGCAGTCGGGACTATTGTAGGTGCCGCCGCAATTTCCGGTGGCGGAGCTGGGGTCACCTTCACCGTAGTAATTAAAATCCTGGGAATTGTCGACCTGGTAGTAGAGCGTTTTGGTGTCGTCGTCCCACATTTTAAGGAGCCAATCGATGCCGAAGCGTGCGGAGGCGGTGAAGTCGGAAGAGCTGGGTGAGCCGGGGCCGCTATTGCCTGCATAGGAGAGGGCGGCGGGCGGCTTGGGCGGATTTATTTGCGCTTGCGGTCCCATTTGATTGGGAAAATCGCGAATGCCGATTTCCATCAGCGCCTCGGTGTAGCTTACGGTTTCGACGTATTTTTCGTAGTCGCCGGCGTCCCACCAGCCGCCGGAGGCGTCGATTTTGGGCAGAGCGGCGGGGACGAGTGGGGCGATGGGCGGGACATTGTTGATAAAGTCGTTGTCGTCGAGAGGCGGAGTGTTGTAGACGGCGGCGTGTTCGTCGTTGAGGTGGCCGGGTGCGGTGCGCAGGGCGTTAGGGACGAAGTCTGGGCCATCCTGCTGGGTTTCGTAGAAGAAGAGCGTGTTGAGGAGCAGGCCAGAGTAGAGAGCTTCCGGGCAGTCCACGGCGAATTGCGGGGAAGAGGCGTTGACGGGGCCTTGGACCTTGATGGTGTAAATGTCGCCGCCAGGAGCGGTGAAGTCGAGGGCGTAAACCTCGTAAGCGAGGGTTTTGCTGTGGGCCCAAGTGCCGAGTAACGCGCCGACGTTGCTGGCGTATACGGTGGCGCCTTCGGAGTTGAGGACTTTGAAGGTGGCGCCGGATGCGGCGGCGGTGGACATGAGATACGCGCGATGGGAGTTGCCGGATTCGTAGCCGGCTTGATTGACGCGGACGTAGGCGGAGTTGGCGGCGTGGGCGGAGGCGGAGAAGAAGAGTGCGGACAGCAGGATGAAGAACCGAGCACGTGGTGAGGCGAGAGAGAGCATGTCGAAGACTCCTTGCGTTTTTGCGGCGGGGGCGCACTAAGTATTAAATGGGTTTAATACTGGCGGAATCGTGCACTTTTTGGATTGGGGTTGTCAAGCGGGATCGCGGAGAATTGCATAAGCTGGGGAAGGGTGTTTTTTGGAGCGAAGTTGCGCACGTAGCAAAAAGTCAAAGGAGTGGCGCGCGAGTCGGATTGGAGAATTTTAACGAAGAAGTTTGCGAGCGCCGCTAAAGTTGGAGTGGTGCGGGGACGATAAATGAAGGGACGGGCAAAGAGTCCTGCGACCTACGAGAACGGAATTGCGGATTTTGCAACCGCACGGGCACGCGCCGCGACGGCGTGGTATGGGTGTTGCTCCCGAATGAAACACTGTGCGGGGTTGGCACACCTGGTCTTGGTGTGGCTACTTGTAAGTACCGCTTTATCAGCCTGAATGCTTCCTGAACATTGGCATGCCAATCGCAGCGTAGCGCCCCAGCCGAGCACCGGAAAGTTTTTGCCAGTGATGCTGCGAAGAGTGGATTTTGCGCCGGGTCGCGCCAAATAGGAGTTGGGGTNNCTGCGGGCATGAAGAGCAGGCTGACTGCGTCGATGCAGGATGGAAATTGCGGGACCTTTGGCCCGCAATTTCCATTTGCTCTTTTCAAGGTGGCTCGCTTTACGGCACGACTGAATTCGTGCCCTCGAGAAGCGCAAACGGGGAATGCAGGTTCTGGGGTGAGTCGATGGCTGCTGCCGCAACGCCGAATATGCTGTCACCCCGCGCGAGAGTGCTGGTGGCCAGCGCGGACTCGGCATTCCGTAAACGCTTGATGACGGACCCGCTATATGCAAGCGCATGGCGAGAAGAAGTGTGCGGAGGGGCGCATGCACTGGCGCGTCTCGGCGAGATACGTTGCGACAGCGTGCTGCTGGACCGGCATTTGCCGGACCTGGACGCGGGCGAAGTAGCGGAATGCATTCGCAAATTGTATCCGCTGGTGAGCGTGGAGTTTGTGGATTCGCGCAGGGTGCGAGTGGAGGCGCAGGACGTAGAGCTGCGCGAGACGGTTCGCGAGGAATACGTGGCGGAGGAGTTGCCGGAGTGCTGCACGGCGCGTGTAGCTAAGATAGGAGCAGGATTGGCGGCGCGTTGCGCGGCGGGAACGACGGCAACGGCGGTGAGTGCGGCGGCAATTCCAGCAGTAATTCAGGCAGCCAGGCGGGCAGAGCGACAGTTGGCGTTTCGCGAAGAGGCCCCCTTTGACGGGATGGTGGGCGAGAGCCTAGCGATGCAGCAGGTGTACACGCTGGGACGGATGGTGGCGCCACGCGACACGAGCGTCTTGATCATGGGCGAGACGGGGACAGGAAAAGAGCTGGTGGCGCAAGGGATTCATGCTTTGAGCGCGCGGGCAAAGCAGCCCTGCGTGGTGGTGAACTGCGCGGCGATTCCGGATGCGTTGCTGGAGTCGGAGTTGTTCGGGTACGCGCGGGGAGCGTTTACGGGCGCGGTGCAGTCGCGACTGGGTCGGATTCACATGGCGCAGGGCGGAACGCTGTTTCTTGATGAAATCGGAGATTTGCCGCTGAGCATGCAGGCCAAGCTGTTGCGCTTTTTGCAGAACGGGGAAGTGCAACGGCTGGGAAGTTCGGAAGTGTATCGGGTGGATGTGCGCGTGGTGTGCGCCACGAACGTGTCGCTGGCGGCGATGGTGGAAGCGCGGAAGTTTCGCCCGGACTTGTACTACCGGCTGGCGGTGTTTCCGATTGTGATGCCGCCGCTGCGGATGAGGAGCGAAGATATTCCGTCGCTGGTGCGGCATTTCCTGGCGCAATTCTCAGCGGATGTGAGTGTGGGGGAGCGCACGGTGTCGGCTGAAGCGCTGGCGTGGCTGACGCGGGAAAGATGGCCGGGAAATGTCCGGGAGTTGCAACATGCGGTGGAGAGGGCGTTCATTTTGGCGGGAAATGAGACGGAGCTGCAGTTGGAACACTTCAAATCGTTTCTGGAACTGAGCGGAGAGTTGGATGAGCACCAGAGAGCGCAAGGGCGAGATTAGGTAGCTGACGGAGATAATTTCGTACAGAGAAATAAATCGCAACAGCGCCGTAAAGCGGCTTCCAGGCCTTCATGGATAAGATCCAGCAGCAGATTATCGCGTTCGTGCAGGGGCTGAGCGCCCGGCAGCGGATTGTGCTGGGCGGCAGCGTGATGCTGGTCGCGGGAACGGTGTGGCTGTTTGTGAAGCTGCTGGACGCCGGGGAGTACAAGCCGTTGTATACGGGCATGGCGCCGACGGACGCGCAGCAGCTGGGACAGCGGCTCGCGGGGCAGAACATTGCGTACGAACTAAGCTCCGACGGCACCGGCGTGATGGTGAGCAGCGATCAATTGGACAAAGCTCGCATGGAGATAGCGGCGCAGGGGCCACTGGCCAGCGGGCGCATGGGATTCGAATTATTCGACAAACCAAACTGGTCGGAGAGCGATTTTTCGGAAAAGGTGAATTATCGGCGGGCGCTCGAGGCGGAGCTGGAGCGCACCATTCAGACCATTAGCGGCGTGGATGCGGTGCGTGTGCATTTGGTGCTGCCACGCGAATCGCTGTTTGCCGAACGCGAGCGGCCAGCGAAAGCCGCCGTGGTTTTGAAAATGCATGGGGCGAGGTTGACGGACGCGGTGGCGGCGGCGGTAGTCAATTTGGTGTCGAGCGCCTGGGACGATCTTTCGCCGAACAATGTGACGGTGGTGACAACGGAGGGACAAATTCTCGCGGACGGCCACGGACACAATTCGGTGATAACCATGGGGAATCAGGATCTCGAGACATCGCTGGCAGAGCGCGTAGTGCAGATGCTCGGTCCCGTGGTGGGAGCGGACCACGTAAAGTCCAGCATCACGATTGACTACGACCAGACGTCGGGAGAAAGCACTCAGGAGCTATATGACCCGACAAACCCGGTGTTGCTGTCGTCGCAGACGAGCAATACACCGGCCGCGACTCCGGCGGCGGCGATGAATGCGGCGGGTGCGAATGGCCCGGCCAGGGGCGCGAACACGCAGACGAAGAGCAAGACCACCACGCCGGGGACGCATACCGAGACGAAAACATTCGCGGTGAGCCAGACCACGCACCGCACGCTCGAGCCCGCCGGGCGCATCCGGCGTGTTGCGGCGGCGATTCTGGTAGACGATGCCGTAGAAACAAAAGCCGACGGCAGCGGCAAGCTGGCGGAGACACGGCGGAAACGCACGCCAGAAGAAATGAAGCAGATTGAGAATCTGGCGAAGGCCGCAGTGGGTTACAACGAGCAGCGCGGGGACCAGTTTTCGCTGGAGAACATTTCGTTTGTGATGCCGGAGATGGAAGCGCTGCCTCCGCGGGGAGAGGTCCAGAGGTTTGCGGGCTATGCAGAGCGCTGGGCGGGATGGATGCGATACGCAGGGCTGTTTGCGTTGTTCCTGGTGGTGTACTTTCTGCTGTTGCGACCGGTCAAGAAACAGGTGCTGCACATCCTCCAAGGGCCGGGAGGCGGGCAGTTAGCAGCAGAGGGGACAGCAAAATCAGCGCTGCCGGCGTCGGTGACGGGGGCGATCGTGGACACCGGCGGGGAATTGCCGGAAGTGACGGAAGCGATAGCGCTAAAAAAGGAACTCGTGGCCCGCGTGAAGGAAGATCCACAGGCCGCCGGGCGGGTAATTGAAGCTTGGATGCGCGAGACGTAGAGGGAAACCATGGCGGCAACGAGCAACGCACCGATGAACGGGCCGCGCAAGGCCGCTATTTTGATGGTGCTGCTGGGAGACGACCTGGCCGCTGGCGTATATCGAGGTTTACCGGAAAGCGTGGTGCGGGCGATTACGCAGGAAATCGCGGAGCTCGAGTATGTGGCGCCGGAAACGGCTTCCAAGGTCCTGGTGGAATATTACCGGTTGACGGCGAAACACGCGCTTCTGGGGCAGGGCGGGGAAGAATACGCGCACCGCTTGTTGACCCGGGCGTTCGGCGAAGAGGGCGCACGCGGCGTGTTGACGGAATTGAAACAGAAGCGGGAAGTAAGTACGCAGAACCTCGATGCGTTGCAGAAAACCGAGCCGCAACTGCTGGCGAAGCTCATTCAGGGGGAGCATCCGCAAACCATCGCTCTGGTGCTGGCGCACCTGAATACGCGGGTGGCGCGCGGGGTGCTGATGCTGCTGCCGGAAAAAATTCGCGGGCAGGCGGTCAAGCGCCTGGCGGAGATGCAGCAATTTTCGCCGGAAATGATGGAAAAAATTTCTGCGGTGTTGCACCGGCGGTTGGTAAGCCTGGGGCAGCAAAAGCGGCATGCGTATGGAGGCGTGAAAGCGGTGGCGGACCTGTTGAACCACATCGATGCGGAGTCCACGCGAACGATTCTGGAAACTGTGGAGCAAGACGACGTGCAACTGGCGACGTCGATTCGCAACCTGATGTTTACGTTCGAGGATTTTCTGGACGTGGCGGATGTGGGCTTGCGGGAGTTGCTGGGGCAAGTCGATAAAAAAATGCTGGCCACGGCGCTGAAGGGCGCTTCGGAAGATTTGCGCAACCATTTCTTCAAGTGCATGTCCACGCGCGCCGTGGAAATCATGAAGGAGGATATGGAATCGCTCGGGCCGTTGCGCGGCCGCGACGTGCAAGCCGCGCAGCAGGAAGTGGTGGGGGCGGCGCGGCGGCTCGAGGGCGAAGGCAAGATGGTGCTGAAATCAGAGCCGGGGGAATCGTATGCGGTCTGAGCAGACAGGGCCGCGGCGGCAGGAAGTTGCGAGCGAGCCGTTTCACTACGCGCCGACGGGAGACAACGGCCCCGCGACCGCGGTCGAAGAACCGGCGGAATGGAACGCGCAGACCGCGGTTTTGCGGTCGGAGGCGGAACAACGCGAACGCGACGCACTGCAGCGCGGGCTGCGGGAAGGGGAAGGCCGGGCACGCGCCGAACTGGCCGGCCAGGCCGCGGAACAGCGCACGGCGCTGGCGACTTCGCTGGAAGCGTTCAAAGCCGAGCGCGCCGGTTATTTTGGGCGGCTGGAGCCGGAAGTGGTGAAGCTGGCACTGGCCATGACGCGCAAAATTCTGCACCGCGAAGCGCAGATCGATCCGCTGCTGCTTACCGGCATGGTGCACGCGGCGCTGGACAAGATCGAACGTGGAACGCACATCCGTTTGCGCGCGCATCCCGAGGACGTGCATTTCTGGCGCGAACATTTTGCTGCGCGCACGGACGGCGCGGCGGCGCCGGAGTTGGCGGGCGACGCGCAACTGAAACGCGGGGAATGCGCGCTCGAGACGGAGATGGGCCACACGCCGGTGAGCCTGGACGCACACCTGAAAGAGATTGAACAAGGCTTTTTGGACCTGCTGGAGCAGCGCCCGCACGTGCAGTGATGCCCGGAATCGCCTGCGCGCGGAGATTGCGGGGTTGCAGCAGCCCGATCTGGCGTTGCGGCGCAGTGCGTTGGCGGACTTGCAGGAGTTCTCCACCGGTGCGCAAATGCAGTTTCGCGCAAACGGTAACGCGGCAACTGCGTGTGCTCTGGCTTCGCTCAAGGTGCAGCTCAAGAGCGCGGCGCTGTGGCGGCGCGAGCAACTGAAGTTGCAGCAGTTGGCGCGGCGCCGCGCGAAATTCTGGAGAGTCTGCGCGACCGGCAATCTGAGGCATACCCACGCGAGGCCGCGCACCGGCAGCAGCGGAGCGCCGATGAAGCGTTTCTGGCGCGGAAATTCGGGCCGGTGCGCGAATAGACGGTTGCGGTTTCGTGCGCCCACACCGGCATTAACCGCCGCGCACAAAATATTGCGCTCTCCGGTACCAGTATTGGACGCTTCTAATGAGTGTTCTCCGAGTTCGCGGCGGCCTCCCATCTTGGACGGCCGGCATTTTCCACGCCGCTTCCTGCATTTTCTTAAACTCCACACTGCAAAGCACTTGCGCGGCGTTATTTTTGTTCGCGTGCCGCGTCGCGTCTTAGTTCGGCGATTGAATTGCACTTCTGTTTCCACGTAGCGAGGAGCGCATCGTGGCCGAATCCGCAAGCGCAACGGCGCCGGCGAAATTTTCTGTCGTCTCTATGTTGACCATCGCGTTGCTGGCCGTGATTGGCGGTGGCGGCTCGGCATGGTTCGTGATTCAGCGCGCGAAGGCCGCGGATACCTCGCACGCCGACCCTGGTCTGGTCCCCAAGTACACCGTGCACCTCGAAGGCTTCACCGTAAATCTCGCGGACACGGAGGAAACGCATTTTCTGCGCGTGACCATGGATCTGGGCATCGACCGCCTGCCGGATGGAACCAACCGGGAAAAGCCCGCTTCCGGCATGCCCGTGGCACGTATTCGCGATGCCGTGCTGTCGGTCCTTACGGTATGCAAGGCCGCACCGCTACTCACACCCGAAGGTAAAGAGCAACTGAAGAAGAACCTTCTGGAGGCACTGCACCACCAGGTACCCGAACTCGATGTTCGCGATGTGTACTTCACGGAATTTTTGGTACAGCGCTGAGCCATGTCCGATGTCGCAGCCACGATGAAAGAGGAGCCGTCCCGGATTCCTGACGACCTGTGGAATGAGGCCGGGTGGCTGAAGTGTGCGTTGACCGTGGATTTGCGCGTGCGCCACTTCACCGTGCGCGATTTGCTGCAGCTGGAGCCGGGCGGCATCGTGGAAACGGAAAACGCGAACGGCGCGGACGTGCCCGTGCAGGTCAACACGCGGCTTATCGCCTGGGCCGAATTTGAAGTGGTGGCGCAGCGCATCGCCGTGCGGTTTACGGAGCTGGCGTGACGGTTGCCGGTTGGACGCCTGCGGGGGCAGCCCGCGCCGGTTGGAAGCGCGGTCGAGAACGATGCAAGCAACGATGCGTACGGCCGGGAGATGCTCGCGGCCCGCGCGCTGCCCAGGCGATTTACCACAGCAGGACCGCGCCGCGGATTTTCTCTTCGCGGTGCCGCGGAAAGGCCGAGCACATGCCGGAAGCGCCAAGTTTTTCACTGCACCACCAACTGCCGCGTTTTGCGGAAGCCCTTCGTCGTTGCTTCCATTCCGTGCGCCTCCGCCGGCGCCAGCATGCGCTCACCTTGTGCGAGACCGTTTCGCTTGGCGATAAGCGCTACGTCGCCGTGGTGCAGTTCGAGCGCCAGCGTTTTCTGTTTGGCGTCACGCCGCAATCCGTGGCGCTGCTGCAAACCCTTGGCGAAGCTGCGACGGGCGCAGCGGGCCAGGATGGCGTGAAGCCATGATCCGCTCGCTCGGCGCACCGCTGCTCGGCGAAGATCGCAAACTCAAGGTTCTTACCCTGGATCTTGCCATCGAGCAGGAACTGCAGCGTCGGGTCGATCCTGTGGCCGACGCCGTCGAGCGCGGCAACACCTCGGGCAGCAATATCGCCTCAGGGGGCAGCAACGCCCCAATGCACTCCGTCCTCGAAGGCTTGCAACGCCTCGTCGGAGATCGTCTGGCCCTCAGCTCCGCCGTGCTCGGCTGCAACACCCCGGTGCGCTTGCATCTCCGTGGTTTGCTCGAGCCGTTCATCCCGCGCATCGTGGTCCTCTCCCCGCTCGAGATTCCCCCCAACGTTCCCGTGCAGTCGCTGGGGGTGGTGCGTTGAAGCCGCCAATCCTGCATGCACGGCCACCGGCGCGGCAATTCCAGCCCCGCGCAGACGCCGGAATCCTCCGATGATGGCCGTCGACTGCGCCACCACGCCGGCCACTGTGGCCCTCGCCCCCGACGAGCGCCAGCGCTTGCTCCTCGAGAATCTCCCAGAGGTCCGCTACATCGCGCGCCGTATTCACAATCGCCTCCCGGCGCGCGTGCCCTTCGACGATCTCGTGCACGCTGGCATCCTCGGCCTCATCGACGCCGTCGACAGATACGACGCCAGCAAAAATGTATTGCTCAAATCCTACGCGCGCTTCCGCGTTCGTGGTGCCATTCTCGATAGCCTTCGTCAGATGGACTGGAGCCCGCGCAATCTCCGCCGCCAGGCTCGCCGCATTGAAGAAGCCCGCCGCAACCTCTCCGCTCATCTCGGCCACGCACCCAGCGAGCCGGAAATCGCCGTGCATCTCGAAATGCCGCTCTCGGGCTTCCAGCATCTCCTCGGTGAACTCCGCGGCCTCGACCTCGGCAGCCTCCAGGGCCCCGTTGACGATGGCCTTGAGGATATCCACGTCCAAGCCGCCGCAACCCGCCCGGAGGAGGATCCTTTTCAGCAGACCCTCCGCTCCGAACTCCGCACCTTGCTCGCCCAGGCCATCGACGAACTCAGCGAAAAAGAACACCACGTCCTGGCCCTTTATTACCTCGAGGAACTAACCATGAAAGAAGTTGGCGCCATTCTTGGCATTGTCGAGTCCCGCGTCTCGCAGATTCATACCGCCGCGCTCATTGCGCTCCGCTCCCGTTTGCAGGGCCGCTTGTGCCAGCGCTTGGGACCTGCCACAAATTCCGCCACCACTCGCCGGGAGAATATCTGATGCGAAAAATCCTCGGTCAGGAAGAAATCGACGCCCTCTTCGGCGCCGCCTATGCCGGCTCCAAAGCCTTTCGCGGCGGCGCGAAAAAGAAAGTCGAGCCTTGCGACCTCCGCCGCTCCAGTACGCTCACCGCGGACCAACTCCGCGTGGTTACCGCCCTGCACGAATCGCTGGCTCGCCGTCTCGCCCAGTCTCTCGGCGTCTATCTCCGCGTATCCTTGGAAATAGATCTGCTCTCCGCCGAGCAGCTTACCTATCACGAATTTGTCACGCGCATTCCCGAAATCACCTATCTCGCCTCCCTCCACGTCATGCCCATGGATGCCCGCGTCGCCCTGCAAGCGGACATCTCTCTCGTCTTCCCCATCGTTGACCTCGTCCTCGGTGGCTCCGGCGCAGACCTTATCGAGCCGCGCGACCTTACCGAAATCGAGGAACAGATCTTCGAGATCGTTGTCCGCCTCATCGCACGCGATCTGCAATCCACCTGGGCTGCGGTCATCGCACTCGATATCAGCTTCGACCAGCGCCAGCATTACACCCAGATGCACAACCTCATGCCGCCCCACGACAAAATTCTTGCCCTCAGCTTTGAAATTCGACTGCTCGAAGCCCGCGGCACCCTCAACATGGCCATTCCCGCCGTCATTGCCAACTCCTTGCTGCGCAAACTCCCTGTCCGCCGGTCGCTCTTCGAGCGCGTCACCTCTGCCGAAACCCGCCGCCGCTTGCAGGAACGCTTTCTCGACAGCCGCTTCATTGCTCAGCTCTGCCTCCCGCCCAGTCCCCTTAAAGTCCGCGATCTCCTCGCACTCGAGGTCGGTGACATCGTCCCGTTCCCCCTCCGTTGCGGTCAGGCCATCCACCTCAACGTCGCCGGTAAGCCCATGTTCCACGCCTTTCCGGTTCGTCACGGCATACGCAAAGGCGCACGCATCGAGCGCCGTTCCTCCATCGCTGCCACCAATGGCGTCGCCCATGCCACCGAAAGGGAATACAAATGAACGAATTCGCCAATTCCGCGGCTGTACAGAAATTCTGCGACGAATGGTGCACCTCCTTCGTTTCTGTCCTGGAATCCCTGGGTGCCGCCAGCGTTATCGCTGCCTGGTCCGTACCTCTCGCTCCCAGGGTTCCAGACGCGCCCGCCGCTCCCGATACCGCCGTGCCCACTTCTTTCCAGGTTCGCGGTGCCCTGCAGGGCACCCTCACTCTGCTTTGCGATCAATGCGTCGCGGTGCAGTTCGCCCAACTCCTGCAATCAGAAGCACCCGATCCCGGCGCCGAATTTTCCGCCGTGCAGCGCGACGCCTTCACTGAGTTTCTCCGTACCGTCGCGGGTGCTCTGACCACCGGTTGGAAAGCGCAGACCAGCCAGCAAATCGAACTGCTCCTTGAGACCGTCGCGCAGGCGGCCGCTCCCGGCGCCCAGGCCGCCACGCTCGAGCTGAAGTCTGACAAATTCGCCGCCCTGACACTGCGACTCGTTCTCGATCCGGCGCTCTGTTCCGCTCTCGAGGCCGCCGACGACGGGGATGCGGAAGGTGTGGATTCTCTTGCCGCGCATCTCCTCGCCGGATCCACCCCCAATCTCGCACTCTTGCTCGACGTTGAACTCGCAGCCACCATCCGCTTCGGCCAGCGCGACATGCTCCTCCGCGAGGTCTTCGCTCTCATGCCCGGTGCCGTTATCGAGCTCAATCAGCTCGTCAGCGAACCCGTCGAACTCCTCGTCGCTGGACGCCTCATCGCGCGCGGCGAAGTGGTCGTCGTCGATGGCAATTTCGGCCTGCGCGTCACCGAAGTGGCCGCCACCAGCCGGCGTGAGGCGCTTATGGAACTCTCATAAATCTGAAGTTTAGATTGTCGGGGCATCGCTCGCTCGAGCTTTCGTTTGCGGACGCCCTAGCTTGCTGCATCTTTAGGAGGATTGTTCTTCCATGCGCGCTAAACATTCTTCGCTCGCTCCCCAATCGCTGGGGCTCTTTTCTAGTCGCCGCTTCGCCCGCGATTTCCCCCTCCGCAAGCACCCGGCGTCCGATCCTGTTCCCCCGGCGCCCACTATGCCCCCTAAAGTTCTGTCCGATTCTGCCGATACTCGAACTGAGCGCGTCTCGAACGCCGCTGGAGTCCCATGACCATTTCTACTTTGCGACCGGCCAGCACGAAAGTTTCCGCGCAGTTTGCGGCTGCGGAAACTGAGCGCCGCAAAAACCGCCTCATGGGGGTCCTCAGCAAAGGTCTGCCTACCCTCCCCACCTATGTGCTTGATCTGAATGTCCTTCTCGCACAACCCAGCGTGGACCTCAAAAAAGTCGGCAACGTTCTCCGCACCGACCCCAGCCTTACCGCCCAGGTCCTGCGCCTCTGTAATTCGGCCCTCTTCGGCCTGCGCCATCGGGTCGTCAGCGTCGAACAGGCTGCCATTCTTGTCGGCACCGAGCGATTGCGCACCCTGGTTCTCACCTGCTCCGTCATGCAGTTCGCCGGCAAGCGCCTTCCAAAAGAGCAACTGAACATCTTCTGGACCCACAGCTTTCTCTGCGCACTGCTTGCCGAACGCCTTGCCTCACAGTTGCACTACTGCGAGAAGGAACAGGCCTATCTGGGCGGCTTGCTCCACGATATTGGCCAACTCCCTATGTGGATCTTGGTCCTTGGCGAGCAACAGGCCAGTCGCACCCCACCGCCCCCTGATTGGGTCGACAATATTTCCGTCGAACGCGACTACTTTGGCATGGACCACACCAAAGTCGGCCGCTGGATGGGCGTTTCCTGGAACTATATGCCCAGCTTCGTCGACGTCTTTGAGCATCACCACACTCCCGAGCGCGCCCAGCATGACCCCTACCTCGTCGGCATCGTCGCCGCCGCGGACCAGTTCCTTATCCGCCAGGCGGCGGTCATCGCAGTGCCTCCTCCCAAAATGGAACTCATTGGCGCCCACGGCGTGGCCGTTGACTCGGTTAAGGTCTCAGAACGCGAAGCACTCTCGCCGCCCCCACCAACGGAGCATGCCAAACCTCCTGCATCCACCATCGAACCTATACACCCCGTCGCGTCGTCAAGTCCTTCTGCCTTCCTCGAGCGCTGTCTCCCCGAGCTGGTCGAATCCGAGCGCGAAGCCGTTCTCGAAATGCTGCAAACCGAGTACCTACACCTCCTCCCCCTCGTTGAACTGGGCATGAGCGCGGCCACCAACGACTAGCTCTTGGTAGCATAGGCTTGAAAACCTGTTCGCGGTGTGGTCCACACCGCATCTTTATGAGCCCACGCACTACCGCCGTCTGATCGGGACCCAACTCGTCCGGGATGCCAAAAAGAAGGTATTAAACTCAGAAGCCAAGTCCGCCCATAACGATTCGGGATGAACGCTTGCAAAAGTGCATCAAAACAAAGGACTTTAACCGCCTTTAAAATGAACACTTACGCAAAAACTCAGGGAGTAGTAGGGTAGCCTTCGTCTATTCATAACGCAGCGCGTCCACCGGGTTCAGCCGCGAGGCCCGCGCAGCCGGATATAGCCCAGCCAACAAGCTAACGATGGTAGCGAACGCGATCGCGCCCACGGCCAGCCACCACGGAACGTAGGAAATCTTCACGCTCGGGAGCTCCTGCTGCCGCAAATATATCCCCGTTCCCCAAGTCAGCGCCTGCCCAATGAACCACCCAAGCGCCACCCCAAACAGCCCGCCGAAGAACCCCATCGCCGCAGCTTCCGCAAAGAATAGACTCTTCACATCGCCATCCGTCGCGCCCAGCGCTTTCAGTACGCCAATCTCTCGCCGTCGCTCCAGAATGGCCATCACCAAAGTATTGATGATGCCCAGCGAAGCCACCGTCAGCGCCAGGCTCCCAAAGAGTCCGAGAAACAAATCAAACACCGTAAACACCAGCCGCAAACCTTTGGTCGCATCGAGCAGCGAAAACGCCGAGTACCCCATCTTCTTGATCGCCGCTTCCACGTTGGCCACGTCTTTCGGATGCAGCACGCGCACTGTCGCCGCCGTGTACGATGGTTTGCTTTCCGTCTCGCTGAGCATCGCCTGCATGTCCGAAGGTTGCGCCACGTGCAAACTCTCCGCCAGTTTCAGCGGCAGAAACAATCGCCCGCCGCCAAAACCCGCCATGCCCGCCGAAGGATCGTTCTCCACGATGCCCACGATGCGCAGGGTCTTCTCCTTGGGCAGCATGGAAAGTCCGCCAGAAAGCTCGCCCGTCATCGCGCTCTCCAGCAACGCGTCGTCGCGGTCTGCCGCCGAAGCGAAGGACGCGCGTTCCGCGTAGCGGATCACCATATCCTTACCGATAAGATCCGCTGGCTTGCCCTCGACGAACGCGGCCGCGTTTGCCGGTATGCCAGCCGAGGAATTTTCCGCTGGAGATTTTTCTGGAGTACCTGACGCCGCTGCAGACTTGTCTCCTGCTGCGAGAGTTGGAGATTTTGCGGCGGCAATTTTAGGCGGCGTGGAAACGAGTTGCTGCGCCAACTCCACTTGCAGAATCGCTTCTTCCGCCATCGGCGAAGAGAAGAATTTCCCCGTCATGCCCTCAAAGGCTTCGCTCTTGCGCGACGATTCGGGAATACCTAGCGCGTTGGTATTGAAGTTGTTCCCGGCGTAACGAAAATCCGTCGCGAAGCGCACCTGCGGATACACCTCGGAAACGCCGGCGATCTGCGCGAAGCCTTGCAGCGCGGCGTCATCGAGCGCCACGGGAACTTTCGGCAGCGCTTCCTTGGCGCGGCCGTTGCGACCCGGTCCGCGATTGTCACCGCGGCCAGAGCCCACCAGCACAGAGTCAAAGAGCCCGGAACGCAGCAGCCGCTTGTTCGCCAAGGTCTGCAAACCGACACCCAGCGAGAGCATCGCTACGAGCGACGCAACTCCGACAGCCACACCAAGCGTGGTAAGCGAGTTGCGCAGCATCGCTTCGCGCAGATTACGTACCGCAAGTTCCGTGAGGTCGCGGACTTTCACGAGCGCGCCCCTTCCGCCGCAAGATTCGCGCTATCCGCCGTTGTTTCCGCCAGGACTGTGGAGGCTGCGTGCGCCGTCGGCGCGTCAGAGATAATTTTGCCGTCGCTCAGCGTCACGATGCGATCAGCAAATCGCTCCGCCAGCGGACGTTCGTGCGTCACCATAACAATGGTCATGCCCAACGTGGTTTGAAACTCGCGCAACAGCAAGAGAATCTGCTCGCCGTTCACGCTGTCGAGATTGCCCGTCGGCTCGTCGGCAAATAGGATGCTGGGCCGATTCACCAGGGCGCGGGCCAAGGCGCCACGCTGCTGTTCGCCGCCTGAGAGCTCGCTGGGGCGGTGCTTGCTGCGCGCGCCGAGCCGTACGCGTTCAAGCGCCTGCGCCACACGCGCAGCGCGGTCTCGCCGATCCACTTCCGAAAGCCGCAAAGGCAGCTCCACGTTTTCTTCCAGCGTCATGCGCGGAAGCAGATTGAAGGACTGAAAAACCATGCCGACCGTTTCGCGACGATAACGTGCCAGATTTTCGGCGCTGAGTTCGGCGAGATTTTTTGCACCGACGATGATGCTCCCGGAAGTGGGTCGGTCGAGTCCCGCGAGCATACTGAGGAACGTGGATTTGCCGGAGCCAGAACTGCCTAGGAGCGCGAGGAACTGGCCAGCGGGAATCGCAAGGCTAACGCCGGCCACGGCGTGGACCACAGCTTCGCCAAGGTGGTAGTCGCGGCACACGTTGTGGGCGCGAATATGTTGGGTTGCAGGGGCTTGGGTCATCACACTTATTGTACGCTGCGGGGTGGCAGGGAGTTTCGTCCGGGGCAAACCTTCTGTCCCGGGTTACATAAGAAACGTAGTACCAGACGCCTTGCTCTCGCCAGCTTCGGTCTGTCGGGCTTCAGCTAAACCTGCGCGGTGCAGCGCGATGGTCCAATCGACGGATTTTTGGATATATTCGTTCATCGCTCGCGCGCGCTCGTTCTTCGATTCGTCAAAAAAGTTTTCAGCCACTCGCGGGTAGTCCTCGTCCATTTCTTCCCAGCCGTTGAAGTTTTCCGACAGGCAAAGGGCAAAGACGCCGTTTTCGTCGCGGCCGTGCTTTCCGTTCGGAGAAGCCTTTACGGCATGCTTTTCGAGAGCTGGATCCGGAAAGATGGTGGCCGCCAAACGAGATCGCGTTATGTCTTCGTTCAGCACGCGAATCGAGATGCGCACTTCGATTTCGGTGAATGGTTCGCCGTCGCCGCAGAAGTCGGCGGTGCGGAGTTTACGTGATTTTTTGGCTCTGGCGAATTTTTTGGCGGGCATAGGGACCTCACTCTGAGTCTCGCCGCGATGGCGGAGCGCAACAGCGCTCAGACTGAAAGTCTATGCCACAAAACACGCGTGAAAAGCCGGCGTGTACGTCGTGGTGAAGGAACGGAACTGATTAATAATCTGTGCCAGTGAGCTGGGCTTTGTGCCAGGTGGCGTCGCGGTGGAAATGGCTCAAGGACTTGGCGAGTTCCGCGGTTTTGGGCCCCAAATCTTTCTCGTAAACGACGCCGTCTTGATCGACCAGAAAGGTCATAACGCCCGAGTCGCGATACTTGGCGGGATAGGCAATGAAGGCGAAGCCGCGCTCAGCGCCACCTTCGGAACTAGCCATCATGCTGCGCGAGGACGTCGAGGCGTTTTGCGCCTTCGGCGTCGCGGACGCTGCGCCCGGCTGCAGCATGCGGAAATAGTAGCCCTCAAACGGCTGCGCCTGCAGGTCCGAGTCCGAGCTTTGCGGGTAACCTTCCGCGGCTGCGGCCGCTACCAGCGGACCGATCGGGCTTTCCGGGTCGCCGCTCGACGCCTTCCAATACAAGCCGTTGTGTTTGCCGGGATCGCTAAAGAATTTTTCGGCGTACCGGTTCGCGGGTTCGCCGTCATGCGGCTTTGCGTAGTATTCCTTCTCCGCGTCCACCAAGGTCACGCTCACCTGAATCACCGCCAGTTCATTGCGCCCAACGCGGCGATAGAGAATTTCCTGCTTGCCCGCTGCGGTGTCGAAAAACCACTCGGAACCTCTGTGCAGCAGCGGAATCGGCGTAGGCCAGTTTTCCGCGCCGATGTACAACGTGGTGGTGCCGTTGGGCTCCATCACCAAGCGATGCATTTGCTTAAATTTTTCGACGATTTGTTGCCGTTCCTCACTGTCGGCGGTGGCATCGCCGGAGGAAACCACGTCTTTGGCATTCGGACCGAGCACTTTGAGGAGCGCTTGCGGGTCGTCGCTCTGTAGGGCGGCGATGAGCGCCTGGCTCGCGGCTTCACAAGAGGGATACGTCTGCTGGCCGGGTTGCGGCCCATTAGCGATGTGCTTGTGAGGAGCGGGAGCTGCAGCCGCCGGGGCGGCCTGATCGCTCGGCGCGGTTTGCGCGGCCACCGCACCGGCGCAACATGCCGAGGCAGCAAAGACTGCCAACGCGTAGAAATTACTTTTTGTGGACTTGCGGGAATCGAAGTTCTTCATGGTGCGGACTCTCCATTTCTTGCATGGGCCTGGGAAAACAGATCAAAAAACCTGCAGGGTCTTCGCCCCGCTTTACACTTAAGTACCGGGAAATGCGGGCGGACGCATTCGCCACGCCCGCCGCCAGAGCTAGCTGGAGAAACGAATTAGTGACGGCCACCACCGCCGCCGCGGCCACCGCCGCCTCCACCATGGAAGCCACCGCCGCCGCGGGAACCACCGCCAAAGCTGGATTGCCCGCGAGACGAGAACCCGCGAGCGTCGCCGCCACGGGATACGCCGCCGAACGCCCCTGGCCGGCCGGCGTTGCCACGTTGGCCACCGGAAAAGCCGCGGGCACCACGGTCATCGCGAGCATATGGTGCGCCACCGCGGAACCCGTTAGCTCCGCGATAGCCGCCGTTAGCGCCGCCGTGAAAATAGGCACTGCGGTTATAGAAGGCACGGCTGTGATACCCATATCGGCCGCCTCCGTAGAGGATGCCACGATGGCCCCAATCAAAGCCCCATCCGCCCCAACCCCAGCCGAACCCGAAGCCCCAGCCGATTCCGAAGCCGAGGCCCCAAGAAAAGTAGGGACCAGGTCCCCACCAAGGGTAAAAGCCCGGCCAGATGCCAACGGGATAGCCGAACGCGTAATCCGGATTGTAGACCGGGACGTAGACGGTTTGCGGGTCAGCAGGTTGAATCTCAACGTCAGGGCCCTGATCCGTGACCACCTGTTGCTGGGTGGTACTCAAATGACCGGCGGCTTGCGCTTTATGGCGCATATATTGGACCGCGTCCATGACGGCTGCAGCCTGGTTGGCGTTGGCGTCGCCAAGTTCGGAGGTCCACGTCAAATTCTTATCCATATTGGCGAGGACGGTCGGGAATTGCGTCAAGGCCTTCACGCTGGGATCCCAAGGTTGCTGGTCCACCGCGTCGCCAAGTTCCTTGCCTTTGAGATTGGGATTTTGTTGGATAAAGCGCTCAGCTTCAACGATTTGCGTGGGGTAGGCGCTGGCGGCCAAGACTTGCGCCACGAGAGCGTCAGGGTACAAAGCGATGGGCGCGACCAACTGTTGAAGCTGCTGGGACGACAGTTGCGCGGAAGTCGGGCCTTGTTGTGGTGCCGAGGCGGGCTGGGTCTGGTCGCCGCCAGGACCGGAGTCTTGCGAAGCGTAAACAGGCCCGTTTTGCTGCGGATCCTGAAGTGGCGCGGCTTGCACGGTCGCACCGGTAATTGCGATCGAGAGGGCGCAGGCCAGTGCGCTCGCTGCGCCGCGAGCTAAGGTAGTTGTTAGGGTTTGTATGTTCATGGCGAACCTCTGTTCGCGCTGCTTGCCTACAAAACGTTGGATGCGGGGGAAGCGTGGGTTGTTTCACGTTTTTGCGGTGTGGGTTGGGCAGACTAGTACTCACCCCGCTGGAGCAAAAAGCAGCCCTTGCGAAAAGAGAGTAAAGGAAGAGCAGTACTCAAAGAGAGGATTACCGCAGAGGCAATGAGTACGCGGAGGTGCGCAACAAACGGCACAGCCAGCGAATACGCTCACGTGCTTAGGGTTCGAGTTCGAGGGGGCCAAAACGATCGATGAGCTCTTGCGGGATTGTCTGGCTGCGGATTCCGCGCGGGTCGAGCGGCTCGCGCACTACCCACACGCGGGTTTCAAAGCCTTCCACGGCCAGAAGTTCACCCTTATAAAGCCGGTGCTCGACCGAGAAACTGCTGGTGCCCCACTTGGTGATGGCGGATTCTACGTTAACGCGATCGCCGAAGGCAGAAGGCAGGATGAAGCGGCAGCGGGCGTCCACGAGCGGGATGCCGGCGATTTCGTATTTGCGGAGCAGCTCCTGCTTGGGCAGGCCGGCTTGTTCAAAGAGCGCGTTGGTGCAGGCATCAAAAAATTCAAAGTAGCGCGGGAAATAGACGATACCGAGCGGGTCGCAGTCGCCCCATTCAATGTGGATAGTTTTGTTGTTGACAAGCATGGTGGCAGTTTTGGCTGGCGTGTTGGCCGTGTCTGTGGAGGATTCTATCGCAGGTCCGCGGGAGATGAGTGAGAAGTGGAGGCTCCGCGTATAGTCTTCGACAACTCTCAGTTCAAACCCGCCAATACGGAGATTCATCGCGCACACCTCGCGCGGGATGGAAAAGCGTTGGCGTTCCGAGGGGGCTGCGCCCATCGAACGTTGTGCGTGCGAACGAACTTGGGCGGTAACATGGTTAAATGCGTTTTGGTGATTTGGCGCTATGAAGACGAGCTTGTTTGAACTGTTCAAGATTGGCATTGGACCTTCGAGTTCGCACACCGTGGGTCCGATGCGGGCGGCGCGGCGCTTTGCGTGCGCGCTCGCGGACACGGGTTTGCTGGAGCGTGTGGCGCGAGTGCGCGTGGAATTGTTTGGCTCGCTGGCGTTGACCGGCATGGGCCATGGGACGGATCGCGGGATTTTGCTGGGGCTGCTGGGGAAGCAGCCAGACGAAGTGGATCCGGTGGACATTCAAAAGACCGTGAACGGAATCCGCGAGACGCAGACGATTGCGCTGCTCGGAAGCAAGAGCGTCATTTTTCGCCACGAGGATTTGATCTGGAATAAGAACGCGTTGCTACCCGGGCATTCCAACGGGATGCGGTTTACGGCGCTGGATGCGGAAGGCGCGACGCTGGCCCGGCGGGAATGCTATTCCGTAGGCGGCGGATTTGTGCGCGAAGAAGGGCAGGACGATTCGGGCGACGATAAGGCGGCGGTGCCGTATCCCTTTCGCAGCGCGGCGGAGCTACTGGAACTGG
>PMOV01000209.1 GCA_003161195.1 Acidobacteriota bacterium
GGGGCCGAGCAACCCGTGCAAAATCATCACTACAGTTACAAGCAGCAACGGGATCTGCAAAACTGTGCGCGAATGCCGCCAGCGCAAAAATCTCCCAACGCCGGCAACGCGCAGCAAATCAAAACGGCGTTCACCCAGCGGCAATAGCGGCGGATTGGAGGATAGCGTGCCCAACGAACTTTAGTTTGCCCGAAGACTTTGTATCTGTAACTGGCGTTCCACACTTCGTCCGTTCGCCAGCGTGATGTGAAACAAAATCGTCCAGTCACCGCGCATGGTAAGGTCCAGCGTGCACTGGTATTTCCCTGGCGCGACCTCCTTGGCCTCGCCAAACGCCGGACTCATTCCCGGGTGCGTCATATCGCCCTCCATCGCTATGTGGGCTCCGGTCAGCCGCACACCGTCTTTGTCGGTTAGCGTAACCGTGAACGTGTTGGCTCCGACGTGCGCGGCTACCGGATCACTCTCGATTGAGAACTGGATATCGTCGGGCGCGCTCGAAGTCTTGGCACAACCGCATGCGGCAAGGATCCCGACGAGCAGCAGAAACCCGGCGGTAATCCCAAACAGTCGGCTTTGACCCATGAGACGCTGCTTTACCTTGCGTTGCGGTAGCACGGAAGCGCGATCAGGCAATTCCGGGCAATAGCCATCGCGAAAAATCGCCGCACGCACCGCATGGCCGTCACAAGAAAAACCTCTCCCAGGTGGCTCAGGCCGCTGCGCGTTTCGGCTCGGGCTTATTCCATTCGCAACTGCAAACCGACAGGCCTTCTTCGCCTTTGGGCGGAAACATGTGGTAGTACATGCCGATGACCATGGGAATGAACACCACGGAATTATAAAAAAGGTGCAGTTCCACGCGCGGAAAGAATAGCTGCAGGATGCTCGTAGGCACCGGCTTGCCCCAAAAATTGTGATGCATGGTGGCTTGCGTGATCAGCAGCAAATGTTCGATGTGATGCCAGAACTGAATGACGAGCGCCACGGTCCACCAGGTCCGGGCTCGACCCGCAAAGCCCTTCCGCAACACCCAAATCCCGATAAGCATCACCAGCGCATAACCGTAATGCAGCGTTTCCGACTTGATCAGCCAAGGATACCAAAGCCCCAATATACCGTTGGCCTTCGGCCGCGGCCAGTTCATCACCCATATTTGATAGGCCTGCACCAGATGCTCGCCCCAATGTCCCAGCACGATGACCATGAAGATCTGCAGAGCCCGCTCGTGCCACTGCGCGTTCAACTTGTCATACAGGCTGGAGCCAGCCGCCGCTGGAAAATGTGCGCTTTGAAGCGCAGGAGAAGAGACTGCCATGCCTTTTTACCTCCAAGCCTTCGCGCGGAATTCTAGGCTCCGCAACTGTAAGCGAGCAATTCTCTTCCGCGCCCACCCGGCTCTCAATAGTATCTTTATACTATCCCAGCCGCGGACAGCTGCAGGTGGGCAAAAGTCGGACGGAATTAGCGTTGACGTCGTTCGCCGCGACGTCCAAGATGAGCATCTATTCGCAGGCTCCGGGTTCATCCCAGAGAATGTATCTATCCAACTACGGAACCCAAAGAAAGGACGCAAATGTCCGAGAACGACGTGATCACCAACCAGAAACAGATCTTGCGAAATCAAAAATCGATCCTCGTAAATCAGAGCGCCATCAAGGCTAATCAGGAGACGATCAAGAGAAACCAGGCCTCCATCCTAAAGAACCAGGCCCTCTTGGACACCATAGTGGCAAATCAAAAGAAAATACTCGCAAAGCTCAAATAGCGAGACGCGGAGGGATCCTTCGATTCGCGATTACAACAAGAGCAGTCCCAGGGGCATTCGATCACCGCGAATGCCTCGGTCTGTTTTTGGCGATTAGTTGCGGGATAGGCGGCTGAGACTTCGGTGACCGAAGAGCCGTGAAACAGGGCGATTCGCGGCCCGAGGCGCCAGCGGCGGCGCTGCGTGGGGCTGAGGCGTCGCCGGCGTGTCTGCCGACTTCGACGATGCGGAAAGTTATTCGGACAGACGAGCCACGCTGGCTTGAAAGTGCCCAACGGTGGGAGAGTTGCCGGTGAAGCTCATGCTGCCAGAATTTTCTTTCAAGCGCTGTGTTGCACCGACAGCGGGGCCTGGCTTCGAGGAGCAGGCAAAGGGCGCTCAGTTGCTTTGGGCAAACAGCGCCGGCGAGCACCAACGTTCCCATCTCCGATAACGACTACCTTTTCCGCCTATCCCACAAAAGCAGAACGTGTCCAAAGGAGATGGAGCTTGACTTGCACCTGGAGCTCCAGACGCTTACTAATAACAAGATGGCGGCAGGCAACTGGAAGACGCTAGTGGAATTCGTGCGGGAATATGGCGCGCGCGGCGGCGAAATCGCGGTACGGCAGCGGCGCGGCTACCGCATGGAGAGCTGGAGCTACGCGCGTATTGTGGCGGAAGCAAACCGCGTGGCGCGCGAACTGGAGGCGCGCGGGCTGAACCAGGGCGACGCGGTTTTGCTATGGGGCGAAAATTCGGCCGAATGGATCATTGCGTTTTTCGGATGCCTGTTGCGGGGCGCGGTGGTGGTGCCACTCGATGCGGGGTCCTCGATGGAGTTTGCGCAGCGCGTGTCCAGCGAGGTGGGAGCGCGGCTGGTATTTCGCGGAGCGACGCAAAAAGAGTGCGCGTGGGAGTCTACGATTGCGCTCGAGACGCTGACGGAACTCGCGGCGCGACACGATGCCTCGGATTATCCTTCGCCCGAGGGATCGCGGCAGGACACGCTGGAGATCA
>PMOV01000064.1 GCA_003161195.1 Acidobacteriota bacterium
GCCTCTTGCGAGATACTCTCCCCAAAATAAATAAGCAAGGTTTGGTCGCTGGCAGGAACAAACCGCGCGCCGCTCTGAGAAAGTCTGGACATGCCTTTAAGTAGCACACGCATTCTTGCCGGTGCGCTGTGTAGGACCAGCCGACACGCCAGCTGCCGAGTAAAAAATCTCGCGCTACAGACGCCCAATCAAGCCAGCGCTAACGCCGGATCCGCATTCAAACTAGCATCCGCAAAAATCCCCGCCCGAAACCGCGAATACGCCGCTGCCGCAATCATCGCCGCATTATCCGTCGACAGCGCCCGGCTCGGAAAATACGTCGCCGTGCCCATGGACTTTCCGCGCACCTCAAACGCCGCCCGCAACGCGCTATTCGCGGCCACGCCCCCGCTGACCAGCACACTCCCTGCGCCAACACTCTCCGCCGCGCTCACGGTTCGCTCCAGCAAATCGCGTACCACGGCATCCTGAAACTCGCGAATCAGCGCCAACGTCTGCGGCGAACACAGCGGCAACAATTGTTCAAGCGAACGCTCCCCGCGCTCCAGCGCCTCGTTTCGCAGGTGAATTTCTTCCGCATATTCCGGATGCTCGCGCAAATGATAAAGCACCGCCGTCTTCAGCCCGCTGAAACTGAAATCAAACGCATTGCCCTTCATCTTGGTAGGACCAAACCTAATCGGCGGCGCCCCACTAGCCTTCGCCGCCAAGCGATCCAGCATCGGTCCACCGGGATACCCCAACGCCAGCAGCTTGGCCACTTTGTCGTATGCCTCGCCCGCCGCATCGTCGCGCGTCCCGCCCAGCCTCCGATATGCAAACAATCCCGTGCCGCCGCTCGCCTCCCGCACCTCATAAATCACCGTATGCCCGCCCGACACAATCAAGCACACCGCCGGCAACTCCGGCACCCGCCCCGCCTGCGCCGCCTCCAGAAACACCGCGTGCACATGGCCCTCCAGGTGATTCACCGGCACCAGAGGAATCCCCAGCGTCGCCGCCAGCGTCTTGCCATACGTAATCCCCACCAGCAGCGCGCCCACCAGTCCCGGCCCGTGCGTCACGCCAATCGCGTCCAAATCCTTAAACCCGAGATTCGCCTGCAGCAGCGCCTCGCGCACCACCGGCACGATCTGCCGCAAATGTTCCCGCGAAGCCAGCTCCGGCACCACTCCGCCATACTTGCGGTGAATCGATATCTGCGAAGCCACCACGCTCGAAAGCATTCTGCTGCCGTCCACAATCACCGCCGCCGCCGTCTCATCGCAGGACGATTCAATGCCCAAGATTGCCGTCATAAGCAAATCCTACCAATCCCAAGCATATGCCACAACGCGTCGTTCCTTCGCTGCCGCTTCTTGAGACTCGCCACTCATCTCTCGCCACTTCCTTTGTAATTTGAAAGCAGCGTTCACCATGATGCAGATGTATCGAACAGGTGTGCCTAACGCCGTCACTACTTCTTATCCCACCCGATTGACAATCCCCGCGGCCCACCGCTACTGTCGCAAGGAACTCCAGTCTCGGCGCCAGGGCCATCTGTGAACTAAAATCCAATCCTGCGAGCAAACTTTCGACTCATGACCTCACCACAAGCGGCAGAAATGCTGGTACATCCTCCAACACCCATCCGCAAAGTGCGCAAAGCGGTGCTGCCCGCCGCGGGCCTGGGCACCCGCTTCTTGCCCGCCACCAAAGCAGTGCCCAAAGAAATGCTCAACGTGGTGGACAAGCCGCAAATCCAATACGTCGTCGAAGAATGCGTAGCCTCCGGCATCGAGCACATCATCATCGTCACCGGCCGTGGCAAAAGTTCCATCGAAGACCATTTTGATCGTGCCCCGGCGCTGGAGCGTTTTCTCGAAGAAAAAGGAAAGAAGGAAGAAGCGGCGCTGGTGCGCAGAATCAGCGACATGGTACAGGTGAGTTACACCCGCCAGAAAGAACCGCTCGGACTAGGACACGCCGTTCTGGTTGCTAAGGATTTAGTCGGCGACGAACCCTTCGCCGTGTTGCTCGGCGACGTACTCATCCCGGGCGCCCATCCAGCGACCAAGCAACTCATCGATGTCTACCAAGCTACGGGCGTCGGCGCCATCGCCGTCGAAGAAGTACCCAAAGACAAAACGCATCTATACGGAATAGTCGATGGCGAACCCGCTCCGCAACCGCCCTTCGGCCAACGTCTGCTGCGCGTTCGCGACCTCGTCGAAAAGCCCAAGCCGGAAAACGCTCCATCGAACTTGGCCATCACCGGCCGCTACGTTCTTCCGCCCGCAATTTTCGATTGCCTGGAACGCACCCAGCCCGGCGCTGGCAACGAAATCCAGCTAACCGACGGCATGCGCATCCTGGCCCTCGAGCAAGGCCTCTGGGCCTACATCTACGAAGGCCTCTCCTACGACGCCGGCGACAAACTAGGCTTCCTCAAAGCCACCGTAGAACTAGCCTTGCAAAACCAAGACCTAGGCGAGTCCTTCCGCGCCTATCTAAAAGCTCTAAAGCTGTAGGTTTGTGTAGCACAGACTTCAGTCTGTGTTCTTTTGTTAAGCGCAGCTTGCGTGCGTATTTTGCGAAGCACCGGTTTTGGTGTCACAGCTTTCAGTCTGTGCGTCGTTGTAGCTGCCGCCTTCTGCCTGCCCCGATCAAATCGGGCAGGCGGGCGCCTTTTGTAACCTTTTCCGCAACCTGTCCCGTCTGTGCACCTTTGTTAAGCGCCTTCACGCAAGCCACATCTCAGCAATACTTTCATCGCCTCACTTCTTTTTCGCGGCCTTGTTGTCCTTCGATTCCTTCGTCGAACTCTTCCCGCTTGATTCTTTACCCGACTCTTTCGACGACGACTCTTTCGCCGACTCTTTCTTCTCGCTTTTCTCGCCCGCTTCGGCCTTCTCCCCGCCGTCCTTGTCGCCCTTCCCCGCATCGCTCTTCTCGGGTGTTTCGCCCAGCGCGGTCTTCCCCGCGTAATCCGTCACATACCACCCCGAGCCCTTAAACTTAATCGCCGGCGCGGTAATCACCGACTCCACTTTCCCCCCGCAATGCGGACACTTTTTCAAGTGCGGGCCATTCACCGGCTCGATTTTGTCCGTATGCCGTCCGCATTTCTGGCACTCGTATTCGTACAATGGCACTGACAACCCTCCGTCGGGTAGTTCCAAATTTCAGAGTATAGCATGCGCCCCGCGACCCTCCGCCGCGCGTGCTAGACTCATGGCTGCTGACGGGGGCGGATTTCGCCTTTGCCTTTGCAGCGACGCCCTTCAGGGCGTCATCTTTTTGTAACACACATTTCAACCTGCATTTAGCGGGCGCTACCGCTGCACATGATGGACGATCTCCAAAACGACTCCGAACCCGCCGTCCCGCTCGAAGCCACGGAAGGTGCGGAAGACACGGAAGACGCTTCTCCCATCTCTCCCGCCGATCCCGCGCAAGGCCGCCTCTACCTGGTTGCCACGCCCATCGGCAATCTCGAAGACATCACCCTGCGCGCCCTGCGCATCCTCAAAGAAGTGGATCAGATCGCCTGCGAAGATACGCGCCACACGCAAAAACTTCTCCGGCACTACGACCTCCACAAATCGCTCATCAGCTACCACGAGCATAACGAAATCACTCGCGCCCCCGAACTGGTCATCGCCATGGAGTCCGGCGCGAAAATCGCCCTCGTCAGCGACGCCGGCATGCCCCTGGTTTCCGACCCCGGCTACCGCCTGGTCACGCTATGCGTGCGCCACCACATTCCCGTCGTCCCCATTCCGGGTCCATCGGCGTTGCTCACCGCACTTTCTGCCAGCGGCTTGCCAAACCAGGAATTTTTGTTCGTGGGCTTTTTGCCGAATCGCAGCGGCGAACGCCGTCGCGCCCTCGAGCGCCTGCGTATCGAGGATCGCACCATTATTTTTTACGAAGCGCCGCACCGCGTCGCGGAAACGGTGACCGAGGCCCGCCAAATCCTCGGCGATCGCAACGCGTGCCTGGCCCGCGAAGTCACCAAACTGCACGAAGAATTTCGTCGTGGCCGCTTGTCGGAAATTGCCGCGTCCCTGGCGGAACGCCCCGCCCGCGGAGAAATCACCCTACTGATCGCGCCGGAAGACCACGCCGGAGCAGGTTCGCAAACCGGCACCTCGCAATCCATCGCCGCCCGCGTCGAAGAATTAATGCACCAAGCCAAACTCGACCGCAAAGAAGCTCTAAAAGTTGCCGCCAAAGAACGCGGCTTAACCCGCCGCGCCGCCTACGGCCAACTCATCGCCGCCATCGATGAATCCCCGCCAGGTGATGAATCCACCACGAAACCCGAAAACTGACCGACCAGCCTTCCGCGGATCAGGACACGTCCGACCGCGACCTCACCGCAATAATTAGTCGCTGCCTGTTGCGGCAGTTCCAGCTTCGGTTCGCCTTAGGCGGCGGATTCCGAGCGGAACACGCGCTGGAAGCGCGGGCCGGTGAATTGCACGCCGATCACGTGTTCGCCGGGCCCGGCGGCTGCGGCTACGTGTACCACGCGGCCGTGCGTCGCGAAGTCCGCTTCGTGGCGCCGGCTGGCGTAGTGCCCGTGCGGGATGTGGATCTCGAGATCGGAGCCGATGGCCACGTCGAACCGCGTGACAAAAGCGGCGCCGCTGCGGCACAGGTTTTCGCTGGCGGTGTCTTCCTCGAAGATAACGCCGCGGCTGTCGCGCCCGCGCACTTTCAGCGGCAGGCGCACGGCAATCCTACGTTCCGACCTCTGTCGCGCAGGCGACGATGCTGCGGGCTGAGCTGTCAAGACCGGGACCATGAAAGGGGTCCTCATTTCCGGCGACCGCACCGCGACCTCCCGCGCCATCGAGCGAAAAATGCTCTTCAGCGGCAGTGGCCAAGTGCGGCTCACTGCTTTGGGCGACTGCTGGGCAGTTCGCCGCGGCGGCTCGTTGCTCGAAAAAGCGTTCCACACTCTCGAGCACTTCGCTGGGCGTGCGCGCCGCATGAACGATTCGACGAAGCTCGCTGCCGTTCCCCACGCCATGAGTGAACCAGCAAGCGAACTGCTTCATTTTGCCCACGCCGTCGGGCAGTTGCGCAGCGGTAATTTGCTTGTAGTAGCCGGAGAGTAACCGGTGACGGTCTTCATCCGTCGGTAAATCGTAGCGGCCGGTGGCTGCGTACTGCTGCATCTGGCTGAAAATCCAAGGGTTAGTTGGGGCGGCGCGGCCGATCATCACCGCGTCGCAGCACGTTTCTTTTACGATACGCGCGGCGTCCATGGGCGTGTGAATGTCGCCATTGCCAATCACCGGAATCTTCACCGCGCGCTTTACCGCGGCAATGATTTTCCAGTCCGCGCTTCCGGTGTAACCCTGCTCGCGCGTTCGGGGGTGTACCGCGACCGCCTCCACGCCCACGCTTTCAGCGAGTTGCGCGACTTCGACGGCCACGATCGAATTTTCGTCCCAGCCGGCGCGCAGCTTGATGGTGAGCGGGATGCGCACGGCCGCACGCACCGAGCGGAAAATCTCCTCGAGCAGCGGAAAATCGCGCAGCAAGCCGGAGCCGCCGCACTTCACCACTTTTTTGGCGGGGCAGCCGAGATTGATGTCTACGGCGTCGTAGCCCAGGTCTTCGACCATTTTCGCCGCTTCGGCCATGACCGATGGCTTGGCCCCAAAGAGCTGCGCCGTAATGGGGTGCTCGTCTTCCTGAAAGTACAGATAACGCAGGGTTTTCGCGGCGCTGCGGGTGATGCCTTCGGAGCTGGTGAACTCCGTCATCAGCAGCCCGCAACCGCCCAGGCTGCGGATTACGCGGCGGAAGAGCGTGTCCGTGACGCCCGCCATGGGAGCCAGAACCGCGGCAGGGCGGATGGTGAGGTCGCGGATTTGGAAGGACGCGGGAATCATAGTGCTTCGCAAGTCGTTGCTGCGCTCCTTGTCAGTCCGGCCTCTCGTAAGTGTAGTGGCAGCACGCGTGGCAAGCAACCGTGGTGCTCCGCTATCCCCAATTCACTCCCCAGCCCCACCCTGCAACAGTTGCACCACCTGGTCGGTCGTTGCCGTCTCCCCAATTCGCGGAAAAATCTTCTCCACGCTAAACCGGTGCGCCTCCGCATCCCGGTCCGTCATCGCATCCACCACCAGCACCACGTTGTACCCGTAATCGTAGCCACTGCGTGCCGTCGCTTCCACGCCCACACTCGTCGCCACGCCCGCCAGAAAAATTTGTGTTACGCCCCGCGGGCTCAGGGTTTCATGCAGATCGGTCCCGATAAATGCGCCAACTCGGTGCTTGGTCACCAGATGGTCGCCAGGTTGCGCCCCCAATTCCGGCACCAGTTCGGCCCAATCCGCCGCAGGCGCGAACTTGGCAGCGCCCGCCTCTGTACGCCCCGGAGCTCGGCCCGAGACGTTCACCAGCACCACGGGAAGCTTGCGTTCGCGGAACGCGCGCGCCAGTTGCGCCGCGCGCGCGATGATCTCTCCTGCGGGGTGCACCGTGGGCAAGCCGACAATTCCCTTTTGCAGGTCAATCACAATCAGCGCGGCCACGGTATCAAGTTTTGTAAGCGGCATACATTTTCCTTCTGCCCGTGGTCTCCCGCATCGCGCCGCTTTCACTCCGGCGCTTACGCCGCGTGTTTTCGAGCGAAGCGCACACTCGACAGCGTGCTCAGCAGAGCGACCCCCGCAAAGAAAATAGTAACCGCGGGGTAGTCCCCAGTCGGCACCTTCCCGGCGCGCAACAGCACGTAACCCACGGCCAGATTAAACAGTGCCCACACCACATTCACCGTGGGCGAGGACAATCCTTTTCCCGGAGGCTTGGCGAACGGCGTCGGGAAACGATCGCCAGAAATGCCGTGCACGAAATGCGGCACGAAATTCGCAAGAATCATTCCGGCAAAGAAACCAGCAACGTAGTCATACCAGGCCATAGCCGTTTCCTTTCAATTTGCGAATGCCCTTCATGCGCAGCGGTCATATTCCGGCTTCGCGCTCCTCGCGAATCCGAGTGATATCGCGCGGAAGCAGCCACCCCGTCTGCTCGTATCGTCACAGAAAATCTCGANNACCTGGGCCACCGGCTTCACCTACAACGCCGCCCAGCAGCCCACCACCTACAGCTTATATAATGGCGTCTCCGCTAGCCTTGGCTATTCGCCGGATCGTCTGCAGCTCAATTCTTTGTCCTACACCAAAAGCAGCACCACGCTTTTCAGTCTGTCTTACCTATATGGCACCTCCGGCAGCAACGANNTACACCTACGACAGCCTCGCCCGGCTCTCCACCGCGCTCACGTCTGGCTCATCCAGCTACCCGCAGTGGGGCCTGCAATGGACCTACGACCGCTACGCCAATCGCACCCAGCAAAAGCTCACCGCCGGAACGGGCCCGTCGAATCTTGTCACCGTCAGCGTCACCACGAACCAAATTACCGGTTCCCCCTACGCCTACGATCTCAGCGGCAACATGACCAACGATGGCTTCAATACTCTCGTCTACGATGCCGAAAACCGCGCCACCAGCGCCACGAACACCGGCTCCTCCGGCGCATACACCTACGACGGAAACGGTCTACGGGTAACTAAATGTGTGGGATCCTGCTCAACGAACACTCGCTATATTCGCAGTGGATCCCAGGTGATCGCTGAATATTCTTCCACGGCCTCGCCATCAGCGCCTAACATTGAATATATCTACGCAGGCAGCACTCTCATTGCCTCCGAAGACAACACCAACACCTACCGGTTTTATCAAAGAGATAACCTTTCAAATCGCTTGGTCACTGACATCAGTGGAAATGTTATCGAGCAACTGGCCCACTATCCTTACGGCGAAGCTTGGTATAATTCTTCCGGCGACAAACTCCTCTTCACGAGCTACGAGCGCGACGCGGAGTCTGGTAACGATTATGCTCAGGCTCGCTACTACGTCAACCGCCTCGGCCGCTTCTCTGCTGCAGATCCTCTATCCGGCAATACCGGTGACCCACAATCGCTCAATCGTTACGCCTATGTAGAGAATTTGCCCATTCTGCTCATCGATCCCTCAGGAGCATGTGATCAACTTATTCAATCATTTCGGCATAAGCTAAATTCCGACTCTGACGTCTCGGGTTGGGGCTTATTCTTGAGCGAATTGGGAGAAACGATCGAAGCAGAATCGGCACAAGGTGCTTCAATAATCACGCCTATCGGTTGCTTCTGGCCTGACAGCGGAGGGGGCGGGGGTGACGGTGGATGGGGCCCAGCATTCCCAGGAATTGAATTCCCGAACGGCTGTGTGAAATCTATAATCTGTGTCAACGTATGGGCGCCGTACATTCCAGGGGACGCTTCGGACGGCGGCCCCAGTGAAGACGGCTACGGGATTATCCCGAGTCCTACGGTTGATCAGGGTGGCGGTGGTGGCGGTACGACTTGGTTGCAAACAAAGGTCTTCTTCCAGGCGCTGGGCCGAAACTTTATCGACGAGTTCAAGCCAGGCGGATGCGTGGCAGCCTTCACCGAAGGCGCAGATAAGGCAGATTTTCTGGGGGCAATACCACCCGGCCAACCTATCATTGAAGATGCCATCAAAGGCACGGCTGCAACCGTAGCAGCCAATTATGCTGCGACGCAGGCTTTAACTGTTCCCTTGCGCTCCTCGGTTGTTCGAGGAATCCTTGCAACTGGCGAAACTGCTGCCGCTTATGTCGCACCAGTGTACCTCTTAGGTTTAACAGTAAGCGGAGCGATTGCCGAGGGGAAGGCGATCGTGAACGGGACATGTCATTGAAACCTCATTTCAGTGACATGTTCTGGTATGTTGTTATCGGTTTACTGGTGCTCCTAGGCATCGCGGCTTGGGTTGTATACGGGCCGGAGCATGAATGGATTAGCAAACAATGGGCTTGGTTTCTTTACTTTACAGTTGCGCTATTCGGACTTTTAGTGAAGATGTACTGGAAAGTGCGGAAACGGGGAAAATTTTGGGCGCTCCTATTGTTGCTACTGGTAGTACATGTCTTAGGGTACGCTCCTCTTCTGAAATACATTCCTCGGGCGTTCTTATACCTGCTTTTCATACCCCTGGAAGCGATGCTGATAGCTTTGATAATCAAACTCGCGCTGAATGTTATGCCCGACACGAAGACCCGAGTCTAACCGGTGCCGAATAGACAGCTCGTCCGTTCCCGGAATGCCCTGCTACCGTCGCTTGGAAACCCGGGGACAGACGGGACGTTTTCTGCTAGTTTACCCTCATGGCACGACTTGCACGGGTCATCGCGGTAGGCGTACCACATCACGTCACCCAACGCGGAAACGCACGACAATACATTTTATCGCACGACGCTGACCGCTCCACCTATCTTGATTTAGTGCGGCGTTATTGCCTGCTACATAAGTTGGCTGTGCTCGGATACTGCCTCAGGTCGAATCACGTGCATCTCATCGTGATTCCTTCCGAGTCGCATTCACTCGCACAAGCCTTAAAACAGGCGCATGGACGATACGCCACGCACTGGAACGTGACCCACGGCTCCTCCGGGCATGTTTGGCAGGGCCGGTTTTATTCCTGTCCGCTGGATGCCGCGCCTCTGTGGATGGCTTTGCGCTACAGTGAAAGAAATCCCGTCCGCGCCGGACTGGTCGACGAGGCGCACCAGTGGGCATGGTCGAGCGCCGCCATCCACTGCGGCGCGCAGGCTCCGGAAGATTTTTTGGATCTGGGCATGTGGCGGAGGCGTTGGACCGTTTCCGCCTGGCGCAACTATCTCTCGACCGAAGAGTCAGAAGCCGATCTGTCAGACTTGCGGCGCTGCACACATACCGGTCGACCGTTGGGTTCACAGGAATTTATCGCCGCTGTAGAGAAATCCACACAACGCCAGTTGGTTCCACAAAAGGGCGGACGCCCGGTGAGCGTCGCTGACAATAGACAAGGTGGTTTTCCATTTGAACAATAAGAAACGAGTGGAAACGTCCCGTCTGTCCCCAGGTTTCTACGCCAAAAGTGGCACGACCCT